>JAURXV010000037.1 GCA_030654195.1 Syntrophales bacterium
GACCACAGATCCGGTCGCTCGCCGACGAACTGGCGGCAAAGGCCGGCGTAACTCACGTGCTTGAATTGGATGACGACGGCAGCGGCAGCCTGACGGAAGCGGCCTCATCCCGGCCGGATCATTTTACAACCGTCGCGCGCACCGGAGAGGACCTTGCCGCACTCCTCTATACCTCGGGGACGACCGGGCGCTCCAAGGGCGCCATGCTATCCCATCGGAACCTGGCATCCAATGCCAAGGTGCTTCATCGCTACTGGGGGTTCCGATCCGGAGACGTGCTTTTACACATGCTGCCGATCTTTCACGTCCACGGGCTGTTTGTCGCCACCCACTGCAGCCTGATGAACGGCAGCCCGATGTTCTTCGAACCAAAATTCGATGTCAAACGGGCTCTCGCGTTGCTGTCCAAGGCGACAGTGTTCATGGGCGTGCCGACCTACTATGTGCGCCTGCTCGCGGATCCCGGTTTTACACGGGAACTGTGCTCCAACATGCGTCTTTTCATCTCCGGTTCGGCGCCGCTGCTGACGGAAACGTTCGAGGAGTTCAAAACCCGTACCGGTTATACGATTCTCGAACGCTACGGCATGACGGAAGGCAACATGTTTACCTCCAATCCATACGACGGCGAACGGCGCAGGGGAACGGTCGGTTTCCCGCTGCCGGGCGTGTCGATCCGGATTGCCGACGCCGAGAACCGGCCGGCAGAGGTCGGCGAGACCGGCCAAATCCAAGTCAAGGGTGATAACATTTTCCGCGGCTACTGGCGGATGCCGGAAAAGACCAGGGAGGAGTTCACCGCGGACGGTTTTTTCAAGACAGGCGACATGGGCAAGCGGGACAAAGAGGGCTACATTTCGATCATCGGCCGTTCAAAAGATCTCATCATCAGCGGGGGGCTGAACGTTTATCCGAAGGAAATCGAGGAGATGATCGACGCCATGCCGGGCATTTTCGAATCCGCCGTCTTCGGCGTGCCCCATCCGGACTTCGGCGAGGCCGTTGTTGCGGCGGTCGTACGCCAGAAGAACCCGGACGGCGCGGCTGCAACCGAAACCGGTATCATTCACGCATTGAAGGGCGCCCTTGCCAACTTCAAGGCGCCGAAGCGCGTCCATTTTATCGACGAACTGCCGCGCAACAGCATGGGCAAGGTCCAGAAGAACGTCCTTCGGAACCGATTCGCCGGATGATCCCGGCTGCGGTTTTTATCTGTAAAGGATTGGTGGGCAGATTTTAAAAATCCGAGGAAACGGACCATGCCTCATATGCTCATGCCTTTTGCCGGCAATCTAATCACCACCGGGATGGGGATCCTGCCGCACAAAGAGCTGGAGAGAGCGCTATCCGTGGCGATGAGCGTCGACATCCCTTTCTGGCCGCAACTGCCGAAGATCGATTATTTCGAAGACATGTACGTTCAGGCCTCGGAGAATTTCCCCGGCATCGTTCTGGAACCGGAAAATCGCAAGATCCATTTCAGCACGGAAAAATTTTATGCCGAACTGGAAAATGCGTTGATGAATCTGGAAAATGAAGATTTTTTCCGGATGTCCCCTCGTTTTTCCGCCACTTATCATCAATTTTTATCCCTGGATTTATCCCCTTACGTGTCCATACGCGGCCAGTTGGAAGGCCCGGTGAGCTTCGGTCTGAATGTGCTGGACGAAAACAGGAAGCCGATCCTTTACAATGACGAGGTGCGCTCGATCCTCTTTGATTTCATGGCCCGAAAGGCCAACTGCCAATTGCGCGAACTGAAAGAAAAAAATCCCCGTGCCTTTCTTTTTATCGACGAACCGGGACTCCAGTCCATCTTCAGCGCGATATCCGGCTATACCGCAGATCTGGCACGCGTCGATTTGGGAGGCTTCCTGGCCCAGATCGAACATCCCCGGGGCATCCACCTCTGCGGCAATCCCGACTGGGATTTTCTGCTCCATCTCGATATCGACATCCTTTCATTCAATGCCTACAACTGCGGAGAGATATTAGTCAAATACCGGGAAGGGATCAATGGATTTCTGGATAAAGGCGCGATGTTCGGCTGGGGGCTGGTGCCGGCAAACCATGATGAATTCATCATGGAATCTATGGATGGCCTCGTCCATCGCATCGAAACGCTCTGGCGGGAATTGGAAATGGCCGGTTTTGATCTGCCGCGGCTCCTTTCCCAAAGCATTCTGATGCCGGCGACCTGCGCGCTGATGAACCCCGATGGCTTCGATACGGTGGAGGCCGCTTACGATTCTCTAAAAAATATCTCCCGACTTCTGCAGACAAAGTATCTCCAACCATCGACGTGAACAGAATATGGAAAGAACGCGGTTATCATTCTGATCGCTTTTGTCTTGACAACCGGCAGGCGGTTCAAGATAATCACACCCTGTCCGGTAGGGGATCAATAATTTAGAATTCCGGGAAAGGAGAAAAGGGCATCATGGCAAAAGAAATCCGTGCAGCGAAACTGGATACGGAGCAGTTCATCTCCGAAAAAGTGAGGGAAATCAGAAAAATCGTCGGGAAAGGCATCGCCATCAACGCCCTCTCCGGAGGAGTTGATTCATCGGTTGTAACCGCCTTGGGTCACCGGGCTCTGGGGGACCGACTCAAAACCTGCTTTATCGACAACGGCCTCATGAGGCAGAATGAACCGAAACAGGTGAAATCCCTCTTCCAGTCACTGGGCATTCCGATAGAGATCATTGACGCCAGGAAGGCCTTCTTCAAGGCCCTGAAAGGATTGACAGACCCTGAGGAAAAACGGGAGGCCATTACCCAGACTTTCTATAAAAAAGTATTCGGTGAGCTGGTTGTGCAGAGCGGAGCGAAGTATCTCCTCCAGGGAACCATCCTGACGGATATTGATGAAACCGTGGCGGGGATCAAGCGGCAGCACAATGTCTTTGAGCAACTCGGCATCGATCCCCAGAAGGCATTCGGTTATAAGATTATCGAACCCCTGGTCCAGTTGCGCAAGGACGGGGTGCGCAAAGTGGGGGCCGCTCTGGGCCTGCCGGCATCGCAATTTGACCGGATTCCTTTCCCCGGACCGGCCCTGGCGGCGCGGGTCCTGGGTGAAGTGACACCGGATCGCGTGAAGATCGTCAGGAAAGCCACGGCCATTGTGGAAAAAGAGCTGTCGGAAATGAAGGTTTTCCAATATCTGGCCATCCTGCACGAGGACCGCGTCACGGGCATGCGGGATGGGAAAAGGGATTTCGGCCTCCAGATCGAGATCCGTTGCTGGGACAGTGTCGATGCCCGATCCGCCGCGGCAACAAGATTGCCCTATGAAACTCTGGAGAGAATCGCCGGTAAGATCGTCAAAGACGTCCCCGGTGTGGTCAGCGTGACCTATAACATCACTCCGAAACCGCCTTCAACCATCGAAGCGGTATAATCGGGAATCGCTGCATGGTCACAACCTGCCCGCCGAAAGGAGGGAACCTTTCCCAATCGCTGGACGGGGCTTGTTGGAATGAATATTCTATAAGGGCAGGACAACGGCTGTCAGGACGGGAATAGATCGTTGGTGGAAAAATTGGGTTCACTGGTGAGATTGACACCCAGGCGCCTCAATCCTGCTTCGTCGCCGGGAGTGGGGATGTGGGTGATGTGAACTTCGCAGCCTCTGAGTTCCTTTAGTTTTTCGATGGCCAGTTGAGCGGCCGGATTCGTTGTCGCGCTGATGCTCAGCGCAATCAGTGTTTCCTCCAGATCGAGACTGATGGACTTTTCGTTGAGGATATCCGTCTTCATATTTCTAACGGAATCGGTGATATAAGCAGGCAACAAAGTAATCTTGGCGGGTATGTCGGCAAGAGACTTGATGGCATGCAGGATCAGGCTCGATGACGCATGCATCAGTGGGGAGTTGTTGCCGGTGATGATGGCGCCATCCTTTAGCTCGATCGCGGCGCCGCAATAAATCCCTTCGTTGCCTTTATTCAGTTCCTGCGCCTCCCTGGCAGCCCGCCATGCCGGTCCGACGACACGGCGATCCTCCGGATGAATATTGAAGTCATTAAGAAAGAGCTCGACTCTCTGAACCGTTTCCTTGTCGGCAAATCCCATGACATACTCGCAGCGGTATCGATAATATCGCCGGATCACTTCCTGCTTGGCCGCTTGTCTGGCGACTTCGTCGTCGATGATGGCAAATCCGGCCCTGTTCACACCCATGTCCGTTGGTGAACTGTAGAATGAATCCCCGCCCGTAATTTTTTCGAGAATCCGTTTTACAACCGGAAAAACCTCCACATCCCTGTTATAATTCACCGCTTTTTCGTCATAGGCTTCCAGATGAAAGGGATCGATCAGGTTGAAATCCCGGATATCCGCCGTGGCCGCTTCGTAGGCCACATTCACCGGATGCTTGAGGGGCAGGTTCCAGATGGGAAAGGTTTCAAACTTGGCGTAACCGGCTTTGACGCCCCGCCGGTATTCGTGATAAAGTTGCGACAGACAGGTGGCAAGCTTGCCGCTTCCGGGGCCTGGGCCGGTCACAATCACCAAAGGTTTATCGGTTTCAATGTATGCATTGGCGCCGTATCCCTCGTCGCTCACAATCGCTTCGACGTCCGTAGGATACCCCAGGGTGAAACGATGCGTGAAAACCTTGATGTTTCTCCTTTCCAGCTTGTTCTTGAAGAGTTGCGCTGCAGGCTGATGATCGAAACGGGTGATCACGACGCCCAGAACATTGACGCCCCAGCTCCTGAGATCATCGATCAACTTGAGGGCATCGGAATCATAAGTGATGCCGAAATCGGCCCGGATTTTCTTTCTCTCAATGTCCCCTGCATAGATACAGAGCAGGATGTCGGACTTGTCTTTCAGCTCCTGGATCAGTCTCATTTTTACGTTCGGATCGTAACCGGGCAGGACACGGGCCGCATGATAATCATAAAGCAGCTTGCCCCCAAATTCGAGGTAGAGCTTGTTATGGAACCGTTCAACCCTTTCGAGGATCTTGGCTGTCTGCTCGTTGATGTATTTTTCGTTGTCGAATCCTATTTTATCGTGCATGAATGAATGTAACCCTCCTGTGCCGGGCGCCTCGGCTCGTTTAGATGTTCATCCCGCGTTTGTATCATGCCTTATGAAATCAGGATGCGTCTTTTTGACGTTTGCGTACGGGCTATATAGATCAAGCGGTCTCGTATGTCAAAAAATAAGCTTCGGCCATTCGCAGCCCTGGTTCTCATTGACATACAAGTCCGTTCTGCTTATACTTCCTTCGTCAAAAAGCAATACTTTTTGAAAAATGGCGTTCGGCGCCGCCGCTGCGCAGATAGCCCTAAACGATGAGAATTGCATCGCTCCGCCGGAGGCCGCGGCAAAGAGGAGACATCATTCAATGAACAACGCTTTCGTCAATCTGCTTGTGCGGTGGTTCGTGCTGGCGCTGGGCGTGGTGCTGAGCACGAAAATCGTGCCCGGCATCAGCTACGACACGGGCACGACCCTCGCGGTCGTGGTGCTGGTACTGAGCTTTTTCAATGCGGTCCTGAAGCCGCTGCTGCTGCTTTTCACGCTGCCGTTCATTGTCCTGTCGCTCGGCATCGGCATCTGGATCATCAACGCCATCCTGTTCTATTTCGTCGGCCGGCTGGTGGACGGGTTTCATGTGGCCGGTTTCGGGTCAGCGTTGTTGGGGGCGTTGATTGTCAGCCTGACCAACCTGCTGATGAACCGGCTGCTTGCACGACCGCGCCGGCCCGGTCCGCCGCCAGCGGCCAGGCGGGATGATGTGATTGATATCTGAATGGTGTGGATTCTTTCAGCAGCCTTCGGTTTGCAGAGACCCGATCAGATCCTTCATGCATCCGATCCGATGCCGGATCATGTAATCTTCGATGCCGTCGATGATTTCCATCGTGGCGGCCGGATGGATGAAGTTGGCCGTGCCGATCTGGACGGCCGATGCCCCCGTAATCAGGAATTCGAGCGCGTCGGCGGCCGTCGAGATTCCGCCGATTCCGATCACCGGGATCTTTACGGAACGGACCACCTGCCAGACCATCCGGAGGGCGACCGGTTTTACGGCGGGGCCGGAGAGGCCGCCGGTGACGTTCGCCAGATGGGGACGCCGCCGTTCGATATCCACCGACATCCCCGTCAGCGTGTTGATCAGGGAAACGGCGTCGGCGCCGGCAGCCTCCACGGCCCGGGCAATTTCGGTGATGTCGGTCACGTTCGGCGTCAGTTTTACGATCACCGGCAGATCCGTTTCACCCCGGACCATTTTCGTAACGGCGGCGGCGGCATCAGGATAGGCGCCGAAGGCGACGCCACCCTTCTTCACATTCGGGCAGGAGATGTTGACCTCGATCGCGTGCACCCCCGCTGCCCGGGTGAGAACCTCCGTAACACGCCGGTATTCGTCGATCGTTTCACCAAAGATGTTGGCAATGACCGTGACGTTGAATTGCCTCAGAAAGGGAAGCTTCTCTGCGATGAACGCCCGGACGCCGATATTCTGCAGTCCCACGGCGTTCAGCATCCCGCAGCGGGTCTCCATGATCCGGGGGGGCGGGTTGCCCGGTCTCGGTTCGAGGGAGAGCCCTTTGACCACGATGGCCCCCAGACGGTTCAGATCGCAAAACGGGGCGTATTCTTCGCCGTAGCCAAAGGTTCCCGAAGCGGTCATGACCGGATTCTTGAGGCGGAGACCGCAGATATCGACCGCAAGCCTCCCGGGAACAACCGTTTTTTTATCTGCTTCCATCTCCTGAATCACACTCCTTGCTCTTTTGCGCTACCCCTACACGGGAGGATCCCAGAGGATCTCCCCGATATCGAATACCGGGCCGTCATGACAGACCCTCCGGTAACCGGTTCGCCCCTCCCCTTCCTTGATTGCAACCGCACATCCCAGGCAGGCGCCGACGCCGCAGGCCATCCTCTCCTCAAGCGAGACCTGGCAGCGGATTCGGGTGTCTCTGAGCAGAAGAGCCAGTGACCGGATCATCGCCCCCGGACCGCAGGCCAGGATGAGCGTGCTCTTTGCGTCGTATTCCCCAAGATCAACCGCCAGGAACTCGGTGACGGTTCCGTGATACCCACAGCTGCCGTCGTCGGTGGCCGTCCGGAGGTCGCAGAAATCCTGGAAACGGTTCAACCCGGTCAGGAGTTCCGCCGTTCCGGCGCCGAGATAGGCCGTGACCTGCCGTTTCCCGGAATCGGGTTTCAGTAGAGAACCTTCCTGGAGAAGGAAGGCCAGCGGCGCGGCGCCGACGCCGCCCGCGACCAGGAGAAGCTGTCGGACATCGGAATCGATTGTAAAACCGCGGCCAAGAGGACCCAGGACTGTAAGCGTTGAGCCTCGGTTCAGCCGGGAAAAGAGGGATGTACCCCGCCCGACGATGCGGCAGAGCAGATTCAGGATCGCGTGACCCTTTTCCCGTTGAAAGCCGTAAACGCTGATCGGCCGGGGAAGGAGAGGCTCACCCCGATCCGGATCACGGATCATCACGAACTGCCCCGGGATCGGCGTTGCAAAAGAGAGCGGAAGCCGGATAGTCAGGAGGAAGTGACCGGGGGCCACACCGCGGTTCTCCATGACCTGCCCGATTGCTATGGATGGTTTTTCAGCCATGGTGGTCACTCCTTATTCGCCGGTTCCGAGGGATGCTCTCCCTCCGGCCGAATCCGATCCAGGTCCGCCCAGAAGATCAGGGCATCCTCCCCCGTATCGGAATAATAACGGGGACGAACGCCCTTCACCGAAAAGCCGAACTTTTCGTACAGATTCTGTGCCGGAAGGTTGGTGCGGCGCACCTCAAGCGTGACCCATCGCGCCCCTTCCGATTGCGAAGCCCGGAACGCCTCCCGCAGCAAAAAAGAGGCAACCCTTTTCCTCCGCTGATCTTTCCGGACCGCGATGGTATGGAGGTGCATCTCGTCCGCCACCCGCCAGTAGACGACGTAACCCGCTACCGGTTTGCCCGGCAATCGAACAACCCTGCCCACGAGCATCCGGGCGATGGGGTTGGTCATCTCGCTGCGGAACAGATTCTCCGACCAGGGAGAGGTGAAAGAATCCCTTTCGATGGCCATAATTTCGCGCATATCCCCTTCCTCACATTCTCCGATTCGGATGTTATTATTTTTCATGATTCTAAAAACTCCGGATGTAATGGAGAATAACCGTCGCCGACAAGAATACCGCGCAGAAAATGGGAAGGGCGCCGCGCAGATGGAGGGTGTTGAGTGCGACCGCGGTTCCGATCAGAGGAAGGAGCCCATAGACCAGATCCAGCCCTCGGATGATCCGGGGCGCCAGGCATGGATAGCTCCATGTCATGACGCCGACGCCAATCGGGATTGCAATCAGGATCAGGCCGGCCGACAGGAGCCAGGTCTTCAGGGCCGCGAAAAGGTGTTTGCGTGCAATGGCGGGTGGGGCGCCGCTGATGGCATTCTTCAAGGCTTCATTCGCGGGTTTCTCATTTCCGCGGATAATCCAGCGGTCCATTTGTTGCGCAAGATAGGCGAACGGAACAAAAATGAGCACGGCCAATGCGATCAGTCCCTGGGGCAGGTGACCCAGAATCCGGCCGCTCTCGATGGCGCAGGCGGCAATCACAATGGCGGCAGCCGTGTCGTTGGGAGGAACATAGGCGCCGATCGGAAGACGGTCGATCCATAACAATTCGATGAATGCGCCGGCAATGAGACCGGTATAGGGATCGCCCAGGATAGCCCCGGTCACGGGCGCCGCCACAATCGGTCGCGAGATCAGGGTCTGGATGAAGACGCGATCCAGGCAGAGGAGGCCGCCGGCAATGGATACGATCAGAACATTCATGATCATAGGATCCGCCTGAACGGTTCAAACGCGGGTTAAGGCCGGACACGTGAAAAAAGGGTCCGCGCGTGCATCAGGACCCCATGCTCCGGACGATTTCGAAAAGATCGATCGGTTTTTCCCTCGGGACGCGCCACAATTCGATCTGCACCCCAGCATTCCGCAGGCCGGTGATATCCCGGATGTCCCCATCGCTCAGCAGGACGGATGGGGTACAACAAAGCCTGCATTCCTCGTTATAAATATTTCCGATATTCAGTTTATCAAATCGGAAGCCGTGCCGATAGGCCGTCCATGCGGCGGAAACGGTGCTGAAGAGAACAATCGTCGAGGGGCCGCTGCCCCGCCGGAAAGCGTTGTTTTCCGCAAATTCCGCCACGCCGCTGATCACGACCCGGACTTTGCTGGGAACCGCCATCCGGATCACCGTCTCGCGGAAGAAATCGGAGGCTACCTGATCATCCGCTACAACAATGCAGGAAGCCTTGAGAAAAGGAACCCAAGCCTCCAGGATCTGGCCATGAACCAGACGGTTATCGACCCGCACAAGGGCTATATCCAATGAATCTTGCAATGGGTTATCCGACT
Source organism: Syntrophales bacterium (assembly GCA_030654195.1). Lineage (GTDB taxonomy): Bacteria > Desulfobacterota > Syntrophia > Syntrophales > UBA5619 > UBA5619. The sequence continues at coordinate 9,404 of JAURXV010000037.1, forward strand.
TTTTTGCTCAGAATATCACTGGCAAGGGAGATGTTCTTGATTCCGTAATCCTTGATGAAATGGGCAAAATCCTCCAAGGTCATCCCTTCCCGGATGTCGGGGAGCTTCAGAAGCATCGGAAGGTTGACGCCGGTAATCACCTCTACCTTGCCCGTCTTCAGAAAGGAGAGGGCAAGGTTGGAGGGCGTCCCGCCGAAAAGATCCGTCAGAATAAGTACCCCCTGACCCTGCTCCAGCTTCTTGAGCGCCGTGCTCATCTCCTTTTTGATATCTTCCACCCCTTTGGTCTGGTCGACGGCGATATGAACGATCCCCTTTATGCTGCCGCGGATCAATTCCGCCGCCTTGATCAATTCGTTCCCCAGATTGCCGTGGGTGGTGATCAGTACGCCAATCATGATTTTTCCCCCATGTTCCGATATTTGGCGAAGGCTAATGGATTCAATCTCAATTGTCAAGGTGAATCGGGGCAACTGGGCGGTGGGGACAGATTTGAGGTCGGTTGGGGACAGATTTGAAATCTGTCCCCAGGTTGGTCATCACTTTGAAGGGCGTCGCGCAGACCGGATGAGCGTGTGGAGCGAAGGAAATTATACACATTGCGTTTCCTCCGTTCATATCGTTAGTACTCGTTGCGGTTCGTCAACAAACAGCAGGTAGCATTCGATCGGGCGCCCGCCGAAGAGGCCCTGGAGGATAGTCCTGTAGCGGATCATATGGGGGCGGTACTTGTCGGCAAGATGGCCAACGCGTCCCGTCTTGAAGTCGATAAGGGTGATGCGGTCGGGTGCGATGATGAGCCTATCGACGATGCCAAACAAGCGGGTATCGGAGAGGTGCTGTTCGGTCAGCACGGTCCCAGGTCGGAAGAGGACCTCACGCACCTTCTGGTCGCTTAGGAACCGATTGACGGCGGCCCGTTCATCTGCGGCCAGGATGTCCGGGGCAATCGTCTGGCGATCGCCGGTGAGCCGGGCGAGCGCCGCGTGGATGCGAATCCCCCTTTCGATCCCCGCCTCGATGGCGGCGGAGCGCAACGTCGGGTCCATTTCGTCGTCGTCCGCCGGTGCGATAAAGCCTTCGGCAAGGTCGGGCGCCGTCAGCTCCTCGTGGTCGGAGGGCCGCGGTTTCTCGGGACCGTAGTCATGCAGCCAGCCGAATTCGGTACGGTCGGCGTCCGGTATGGTTGTTTGAGCTGTGCGAAACATCAGCTCACCGAAGCCTTTCAGTGTGCCCTCTTTGTCGGCCCGCAGGATGATCGTCAGACTTTTCACGGCGCGGGTCGCGGCGACATAGAGCAGGTTGGCCGTCTCTTCGGCCTTTTCTTCCTTCACCGCTGCCGCCGCATCTGCGATGGCCGCCACTCCGGCTATCGGGCCGGTGGCGAGAAAGGCTATCTCATCCTTGCTCAGGGTGAGCGGACAGCCGTCGTCGGGATGGGGGATCTCGGGCGCCCTGTCGAGTCCCTCTTTCCAGAAGAGAAAGACATGGGGGAATTCAAGCCCCTTGGTGCCGTGTATCGTCGCTAGTTTCACGCGGTCGGCGTGCTCCCCCTCCGGGACGGTGATGAGGCGCGACATCGTGAGAAGATAGCGCAGGAAGGCTGCTGCATCGACAGCATCGGGCCGGTTGAAGTAACGCTCCGCCTCATCCCACAGCGTCTCGATGAGTACACGAGGAAAATAGGGCACGAGCTCGCGCAGGGCGGCGGCAAAGGCCGCAAAACGGTGCGGCCGGGGCGCCGTGCCGATGGTCCCGGAAAACCGCACGACGGCCGCCGTCAATGCCTCGTCGTAGCCCAGTGACGTGAGGGCGCGGGGGATAAAGCGGCCGTCATGGCCGGTGTAAAGGGCGATGAGCGAAAGATAGAGCGCCGTCCCCTCGCGGAGCGCCAGGAACTCGCGTCCGCGGATCCCCGAGGTGGGAATCCCGGCCTGTGCCAGCGCCGCAGCGGCCTTGTCCATATGCCCGTTGGTGCGGCACAGAACCGCCATCCCGCCCCAGGGGCACCCGCACTTCTCCTTTTTTTGTATAATGGCCTCGACGAGCCGATCGTAGGCCGAATCATCGCCGGCGCCGCAGGCTGCCGGGATGACCGCCACCTCGGAGATGCCGCTGTAGGGATGCTTCGGCTTTTCGGGCGGCGTTTGAAGGTTGACTTTGTCGGTTCCGGCGAAGAGCTTGGCGACCAGATGGTTGAAGAAGTCGATGAGAAGCGGAGTCGAGCGGTAGTTGCATGGCAGCGTCTCGGCGGCGATCTGTCCGCTTGCGATAGGGGGGGCGATGGAGGCCCGGAGCTGATCTGGCGCCGCATCCCGCCATTGGTAGATCGACTGTTTCCAGTCTCCCACGAGAAAGATCGACCGTTCCCCCTCGGCATTCGCCCCCACGGAGCCGAGGATATCCTCGATCAGCGGCCGGAGCAGGTCAAACTGGATTTGCGATGTGTCCTGGAACTCGTCGAGGAGCAGATGCGCCGTCCGGTGGAACCCCAGTTCGTAGAGGCGCGCCATGAAGAGCGGCCGGTCGGGGCTGTCAGGCCCGTCAAGGTCAATGAGTGCCTTGGGGATATCGTCGAAATAGAGCCGGCCGAGACGTTCCTTCTCCTCGGTGAGCACTGCGGCTCGCAAGGCGCTGAAGCGCTTGAGAAGGGCGCTGCGCAACCGCTTGGTGTTGACGAGATGCTCGGCGACGAGGCGGCGCATCGAGGGATAGAGCTCCCGCAAGGCGGCGTAGGCGGGCGTCTGGCGGTCGGCGGCGGCCACACGAACGTCCGCCAGATCGGATTTGAGGAAGAGCGCCCGTTTGAGATCCACCGCGGCGAGCGGTTCAAGAAGGGGGTCGACCACCTGCGTGCGTAGAGCCCCCTTCGTCGCCTCCGCGACCGCCTGCACCTGCGCCCGCAACCGCTCGTACTCAGCGTCGAGGCGCGCCTGTTTGACCTTGAGCTCGTCGAGCAGGTCGTCGGGACAGGTCCATGCCTCCAGCGCCTCCTTGCCCTTGTCCAACGCTTCGATCAGCGACTCGGGCGGCATATGAAGGATGCGCGCCGCGATCAGGATGCTTTCGATGTCGGCGAGAATGAGCGGATGCTGAAAAAAACGCTCGTCGGCGAGCGCGGTGATGATTGCCTTTTCGTGATCGTCGGCCACCTGCGGCACATAGGCTTCCGTCGAAAGGAACCGGTGGAAGAGCGCATCGATGGTCGAGAAGTGGACCCTGGCGGCCCGCATGATGAGCCGCAGTTTGTCGGCGGGGCTCTCCTCTCCCTTCTCGATGGCTTCGAGGATCCGTTTTTCCATCTCGGCCGCCGCGGCGCGGGTGAAGGTGGCAGCGACAACGAATTCCGTATCCTGCCCGATATGGCGGCGGACCTCCCGGGTCAGACGGAAGGTCTTCCCCGAACCGGCCGAAGCGGTGACGAAGAGGCTTTTCACCATGGGCGGCCTCCCGTCCGGTAGAGATCCGGCTTGAGGCAGAGCGCTTTGTGGGGGCAGTAAGAACAGCCCTCGGCGCGGTAGTTGGGAGCGAAGCGCTCCAGGGCCAGCATCCCGTTGAGCCGCTGCGCGATGCGCTCCATCGTGGCGTCGCAGCCGGCCAGGTCCTCCTCCGTGAGTCGGCCCTCATAATCACCGCGTACCCTCGGCCTCAGAAAGATATGGGCCGCATCGACCCGGCCGGGCGTCGTCCTTTTGTTGTGCAGCGCGAGATAGGCATAGATGATCAGTTGAAAACGGTCGTCGAAGAAGTCGGCCTCTTCCACCCGGTCGGCCAGCAGTCCCTTTCGGGAAAACTTTTCCCTGTATTTCAGGTCGGCGATGAGCTGTTTTTCCCCCTGAAGCTGCACGCGGTCGATGCGTCCTTTGAGTTGGTAACGGCCGCCGCCGAAAGGGGCCACCAGTTCGAGTTCAGTGTCGGTCACCTCGTCGGAAAAGAGAAGCGGCCGATCCTTTTCTTTCTCCCATGCGGCGATATCGGCCAGATGGCTCTGGACGATGGCCTTGCGAACGGCCTGGTCCGGGAGTTTCGAACGGAGATTCGCGTCGCTCTCCCAGCTTTCCTCAAATAGTTTGCGCCACCGGTCGGCGGCAGGGCGATGAGTCTTCAGTTTGGCGAAGACACGGTGGAGGAAATCTCCGATGAGGAGGTTCGCATGCTCCTCGTCTTCAAAGCAGGGGGGCGGTATTACGCCCTGTATCTCTTCAAGGATAAAGCGGCACGGACAGGTGAAAAAGCGCTTCAGTGAGCTGAAGGACCAGGTGTGCCGCCGTAGCTGCTCCTTCAGTTCATCTGTGTTCTCTATGGTGAGGCTGCCGGTCGGCACGTGGAACGGTGTCGGAGCCATCAGCCGCTTCACCGGTTTTTTACCGAATTCAGTGGCAAGGAACGAGAAGTGGGGCGACGGCGCCTCGCCGTTTGCCTGGTCATAGAGGGCCGCGATGTGGGCTGTGCGACCGAAGGAAAGAAACTGCCGCAGAGCGAGATCGTCGGCCTCGTACTGCGTCCGGTAGATGCGCGGCAAATGGATCAGATTCAGGTAGGGGCCGCTGAAGGGCTTTCGCGGGAAGATGCCGCTGTTCATCGGGAGGATCACGGCGCGTCCATAGGGGATGCCGGTCGCGTCGCCCATCCCCACCACTTGTATCGGCGCGCTGCGCTTGCCGCGCAGTCGCAGTTTCTTTGCAGCGATGAGGTACTCGGCGAGTGGTGACCACTCGTCGCCCATCAACGGGCGGAGACGCTCCAGTTCGTCGCACAGCGTGATCGCCCCCTCGAACGCGGAATGGTCGGCCTCGTCGAGTTCGTTCCACCGGGCGGTAAGCTCGGCGACGAGATCCCGCCGCACAGCCGCCAGCCCCTTTCCACCGCGGATCGCCTCGCGCAGGCGGTGCGCAGCCGCGAAGTGAGTGAAGGGGAGCCACGGTGCAAAGTTGACCTGTCCGCCGAGCGGACGGAAGAGGAGTTCCCACAGATAAAACGAGAGTCGCTCGTCCAAAGGCACGATAAATAGCTGTTCCCCATCGCCCCGGGGACTGCGCAAAAAGGCGTCGATTTCATAGGCCAGGAGCGCCGGCAGGGCGGCCCGTTCAGCCAGTTCGGAAAAACCAAGCCCCTCACCCGTATTGCGCCTTTCGGCAATATCGATACGCCGAACGAGGGTCAAGGCCGTCTCGTAATCGGGCGGCTCTGTCGGCATGTGAGGGCCAAAAAGCGGCGCGTCCACAAAGAGCCGATCGCGCGGGATACGGCTGAAAAAGCGCTGGCTCACCGGGGTCATGAGTGGCAGCCCCACGAAAAATTCACAATCGCCTGGCGCCAGTTCGGCGAACCGTGCCGCTTCGAACGACGGATAGAACAGTCCCTCCCGAGCAAGGCGGGCGCGGAATGCCTCCATCGTCGCAAAGAACCGATCTATCCGATCGAGTTGTTCGTGCCCGATTCTGTCCAGGGCGCGCAACTCCGGGATGCTCACAGAGAACTCGACAATCGTGGTCAGGAACGAGAGCAGCCGCTGGGTGTCAGCCGGTGGTAGGGAGAGGCCCTCTTCACGGCACCGAAGGGCATGGAAACGTAGAAAGGCCTCATCCTCCGGCACGGCAATGCGGCCGGTCGCCTCAGCGATACGGCGGGTCCTGTAGTCGTCGAAAGAAAGGATGGTCGGGAGGAGACCGCCGATCCGGGTATGGACGAGGTGATGCAAAAAGTCGCGGCCGCGGCCAGTCATAGAAATGGCCGTGAATCCGCTCATGTCCGGATAATGGGCGTGGAGCCGCTCGATGAGGGCATCTGTGGCCGGATGGAGGTCATCCGGCAGAGGGTTGGGATGGACGATCTGATGGGTCATAGCGACAGATTCCTTCCCGGATTGTATCATGAAAAACTATATCGTCAGTTTCCCGTTGTCGGTATTGTGTTTCAAACCATAATTGATAAGGCATTGCTTTTTCACGGCCGGAATATACCAGTGTTTCGATCCCTATTCAACAAAATGCTACGGTGATTCAGTATCAACACTTGTATTTATTATCAGTAAAGTTTGTTTTGACGATATATTAATAATGACGAGCTGTTGTACACCTACAGCTGTTCTTGATTGCCTGGCAGTTGTGCGTGAAGATATCCAATAGAAATGTTCATACAGGAAACCGATGCCAGCATGCTAAGCTAACTATCCGCTCAATCAGTTTACGGGCAAAAGTCATATGTATTATTATAGCTACTTAATTACAGCATATGAACTAAATTGCCTATAAGCATGACAAGACGCCCATTTTCCAAAAACTTCTGCCTTCACAATGCAAGACACGACGCCATATTCAATTATGACCCAAACATTACCATAATTTAAGTCGGTTGCTGTTGTTGAGCGCGGCTTGCCGGCAAATTTAATGACCTCCTCACGCGTCATACCCAGTTCTACATTATCTACGGCAGCTTTTGATTTTGATTTTATTTCATATTTTACTTTTTCCAATTCGTCCATTTTTCCAAATGCTTCCGTTCGCTCTTTCCGAAGCGTGATTACTTCATCTAAATTTTTTGTAGTAAGCTTTTGTTGTAAGTTTTTCAGCTTATCCTCCATCCCTTGAAGTTGTCGTTGCTGATCAACGACCTTTTTCTCCAACTCCCTATCGGACTTAATTTGCTTAACTCTTTCTCGAAAGGAATCGATATCAACATCAGCTTTAACGGTCATCAAGATGATTTGGGTCTCTCCTACAAACTTAATTTCCTCGGAGGCAATATCAACTTTAACAATTGCTCCAGCAAAAGTCCTTATTTCATCACGGGTCAATTGGAAATTCTTTACCTCTGTGGAACTCTCAATATAAGTCCCTGCTTTCTCAATAGCCAACCGCTTTGCTTCGATAAAGCAGATTCTTTTTGCATCGTTTTTAGTGTCATTATCTCCCATTGTGTATTTATAACTGGCGAAAACAGATTCTGAGGCTGGGTATGCTGTTGAAGTAAAGTACAATGAAATCATGGCAATAAACAGTAAAATAAAGGAATGTTTATTTTTCATACCTTACTCCATAATAATCTCAGCACTATGCCACCGTACGCCCATATCAGCGTTCCAGCTATTAGAAGTCGAATACTCCACCTGTATGCTTTTATATCCAGTTCAAATTGTTTGGATTGCTCAATTTCTTCAGGTGTTGGCACGAAATTACCGCCATCTATTGTCTTCTCGCCTTTCATAAACTCCTCGTATCCAAGGCGAATAATCTTCCTCGCAGCAAGAATCACGCCCCCAACTGTCACAACAGCACCCGACGATTGGAACCATTCAACGTCCTTCAGACAAACGCTAATGGCAAACGATAAGACGGTGATCGCTGTCGAGCAAGCCGGTATAATATAGATATTAGAAAGCAAATATCGCATGTATGCTCCCGTCTAACGGACATTTATAATGTAAACTGCCATCTTGGTTGCAAATCAATGCACCCACCTGCTTTATATAAAATATTTTGTCCGGTGAAAAGAAAATTCCATTGTGTTTATCCTTTATCATGATCGCTAAAAAATCAACATCCTTTATTATTTTTTGAAATCAAGCATTTTCTTCAGGGGCTACGTTTTACTGACTTCAGGAAGCACGGGTGTTTTGTACTCGAACAGAAAATAGGCTGTCAAAACTATGCGACGTTCAAACCGCATTCAACGCTCTGGCCCGATCAAGCGCTCTGAACCTTTGCATATCTGGCTTATCCTGTCCTTGATGCTCTGTATCTATAACAGGAGGCAGTATGCTTCAATCGAACGAACCTAATATTTTTGCCAGAGATATATTTTGCGGGATTTCTTTTGTGGGTGCGGGCCTGAAGAAGAAAAGGGAAACCCCTAAAGCTCCTTATCCTTGATCAGCATAGTCGATGGGTCGAGGAGCAGCGGGGATCCAGCGGGGGTCGATCCGCTGCCGCGGAGCAGTTTGATGTGGACATCCGCACGCTCCGGCTGCAACTCCAGAACGAGATCGAACAGACCGGCGACCGCTGAAAAGGATACCGGCAGGCCGTCCAAACCGGCCGATTCGTGCCGGTGGGTACGGACGGTGAACCAGATATGCATGCCATTCTTTACGGCGAGCGCTTTCAGGGCGTTCAGATCCGAACGCCGGGATTCGTCAAAATGGAGACCGTCAATGATCATCATCGTCGGCGAGAAGATCCCCTGTTCGGTCAGATCGCTCAGCCGTTCTTCAAGCTTCGGAACCGTGAAGCTTTCAACGCGGAAGGTCATGATGAACCGGTGGGGCAGGACCGATTCCCAGAGGCTGTTGATCTGCGCCCCTTCATAACGTCCCGCAAGATGATGAAAAAGCTCACTGTACCAGAGGTTCACCTTGTTGACGGGATCGTTCAGGCTGATGTGAAGGACATTTTGGCTTCTCAGCATGCCGTTCAGGGCCAGTTGGACGAGCAAGGCGGTTTTCCCGACGCCGGCATGGGAAAGAACTGCGCCGATAGCGCCGGCGGGAAGGATGTCCTCGGTCTCGAAACCAAGCTGACGCAACGGGTTGCGAAGGATGAGATCATTTTTCAGCATAGCACCATTCCTCACTTTAAGTTGAATGATCCTGGCACCGGACCGGAGAGATGCGTTCCCCGAATCCCCTGACTTCATGCCGCGCTCTTCTTCCGGAGGGCGACCTCTTCTGCGATCTTTTCCGCGATGGATTGGGGAATCTGGCGATAGAGCGCGAATTCCATCGTGAACTGCGCCTTGCCCTGCGTGGAGGACCTCAGAACCGTCGAGAAACCGAACATTTCGCCCAGCGGAACCTGGGCCTCGACCACGGTCGTCGGCCCCTCGTCCTGCGCCCCGACGATCATCCCCCGTCTCTGGTTGAGCAGACCCATCACCCCGCCCTGGAATTCGGTCGGCGTCTCCACGACCACCTTCATGATCGGTTCGTGGATCACGGACTTGGCCTTGGCATACCCTTCACGGAAAGCGCCGCGGGCCGCTGCCTGAAAGGCCATGTCGGAGGAATCGACCGCATGTGACGCCCCGTCGTTGATGACGATCTTCACGCCGGTCACAGGAAACTCCATCTTCGGCCCCTTGGCCAGGCACTGCCGGAAACCCTTTTCACAGGCAGCGATGTACTGGGTGGGAATCGACCCGCCCCTGACCTGGTTGTCGAAAATGAAGTCATCTTCGCCTTCCGTGATGGGCTCCATGTAACCCGCCACACGGCCATACTGGCCGGAGCCGCCGGTCTGCTTCTTGTGGGTGTAATTGAATTCCGCCCGCTGCGTGATCGTCTCACGGTAGGCCACGCGGGGCTTTCCCGTTTCCACATCGGTTCCGTATTCCCGTTTCATCCGCTCCACATAGATTTCCAGATGCAGTTCGCCCATCCCCTCGATGATCGTCTCGTTGGTCTCCTCATCCACATGGGTGCGGAAGGTCGGATCCTCCTTCGTGAAGCGGTTGAGGGCCTTGGACATGTTGATCTGGGATTTGTTGTCCTTCGGAGATATCGCCAGCGAGATCACCGGTTTTGGAACGAACATGGAGGTCATGGTCAGGTTGATGCCCGGGGAAACAAAGGTATCGCCGGAGGCGCACTCGATTCCGAAAAGCGCCCCGATATAACCGGCGTTTGCGGCCTCGATGTCTTCCATCTGATCGGCGTGCATGCGAACAACGCGTCCGACCTTTGTTTTTTTGCCGGTCCGGGTGTTGACGATCACCGCACCCTTGGCCAGCGTTCCCTGGTAAACACGGACGTAGGTCAGTTGTCCGTAAGCGCCGTCTTCGAGCTTGAACGCCAATGCTACAATCGGCCGGGAGGAATCGGGCAAGAGGTCCACCAGGGCCTCTTCATGATCAAGATCCAGGGCTGTGTTCTCGACATCCGCCGGACAGGGAAGATACCGGTTCACCGCGTCCAGCAGCGGCTGAACACCTTTGTTCTTGTACGCAGATCCCAGGAAAACGGGGGTGAATTTCCTAAGCAGGGTTCCCTTGCGGACCGCATCCATGATCAACGCGTCGGGAATCGGGCTCTCTTCGAGGATAGCCTCGGTCAGTTCATCGGAGAAGAGCGATGCGGCATCGATCATCTCTTCCCGCTTCGAACGGGCCGCGGCAAGCAGCTCCGCGGGAATCTCGTCGCTTCGGACCTGTTCGCCGTTCTCACCCTCGAAATAGAAGGCCTTCATGGACAAAAGGTCGATGACGCCCCGAAAATCCGTTTCCAGCCCAATCGGCATCTGCATCGCGACGGCGTTGTGACCCAGCTTGGAATGGAGCTGGGCGATCACGCGGAAGGGATCGGCGCCGCTGCGGTCGCATTTGTTGATAAAGGCGATGCAGGGCACCTTGTAGCGCTTCATCTGCATGTCGACGGTGATGGACTGCGACTGGACGCCGCCCACGGAGCAGAGCACCAGCACGGCGCCGTCCAGCACGCGGAGGGATCGCTCGACTTCGATTGTGAAATCGACATGCCCGGGGGTATCGATGATGTTGATCTGGTGGCCCTGCCATTCGCAGAACGTCGCGGCCGAGGTGATCGTGATGCCGCGCTCCTTCTCTAATTCCATGGAGTCCATCGTGGCGCCGACGCCGTCCTTGCCCTTAACGTCATGAATGGCATGGATACGCTTTGTGTAAAACAGGATCCGTTCGGTCAGGGTGGTCTTCCCTGAGTCGATGTGGGCGCTGATCCCGATATTCCGTACTTTTTCTACTGTGCTGCTCATGCCTGTTCCTTCTGCTGTAAGAACGACCTGCCGGTCGTTCAAGGCAAAATAATAAAATCCCTCATGGGGAGATGTCATGCGAGAGGGTGGATCCACTGCGGATGACGATGATGATTAAGGTGTGCGAAAATATACGATTCTTTCTCGTCTGTCAAGAAATATTTCCGCAAATATTTCCGCAAAATGTGGGGTGCGGCGCCGATGATCGTAGAAAAGATATATCCAGGCGCCCGTCCTATCAGCGGGAGGTTCCTCTATAACCCCAGATAGGCCCGTTTCACCTCTTCGTTGTTCAAAAGGCTTTCGGCGGCCCCCTCCAGGGTGATCCGGCCGTTCTCCAGGACGTAACCCCGGTGGGCGATCTTGAGGGCCATGTTCGCGTTCTGTTCCACGAGAAGGATCGTCGTCCCGTTTTCCCGGTTGATCTTCGGGATTATCCGGAAGATCAACTGAAAGATCAGCGGGGCGAGGCCGAGGGAGGGTTCGTCAAGCAGCAGCAGACGTGGCCGGGCCATCAGGGCGCGGGAGATGGCAAGCATCTGCTGTTCCCCCCCGCTGAGCGTCCCTCCCGGCTGGTGGCGCCGCTCTTTAAGGATCGGGAAAAGCGAAAAGATGTACTCTATGTCCCTGGCGATCTCACCCCCGTCATTCCGGAGGAACGCCCCCATGGCAAGGTTTTCCGTCACCGTGAGGAGCGGAAAGATCCGGCGCCCTTCGGGGACCTGTGAGACCCCCAGAGCAACGATCTCGTGCGGTTCGACGCGATGAATCGGTTTTCCCAGAAAGAGGATCTCGCCGCGGCGCGGCGGCACGATGCCGCAGATCGTCATGAGCGTGGTGGACTTGCCCGCGCCGTTGGCGCCGATCAGGGTGATGATCTCCCCCTCGTTGATTGACAGGTTGATACCTTTGAGGGCCATGATATTGCCGTAAAAGGTCTCGACGTTCCGGAGTTCAAGCATCGCCATGGAAATCCTCCCCCAGATACGCCTTGATCACATCCGGATTTTCCCAGATCTGGGCGGCGGTCCCTTCCGCAATCTTCTCGCCGTAGTCCAGGACGATGATCCGGTTGGAGAGGCTCATCACCATCCGCATGTCGTGTTCGATCATCAGGATCGAGATCTTCGCCTCATCGCGGATTCGGACGATCAGCTCCTCGAGTTCATCCGTTTCCCGCGGGTTCATCCCGGCCGCCGGTTCGTCGAGGAGCAGCAGGAACGGTTCTGTGGCCAACGCCCGGGCGATTTCCAGACGGCGCTGGGCCCCGTAAGGGAGATTCTTCGCCGGCTCATCCGCCTGGTCGGCGAGGCCGGTCCGGACGAGGATCTCGTAACTGCGATCGACGATTTCCTGCTCTTCCCGTCTGGTTTTCCTCCCCCGGAGGACCGCCCCAAGAACGCCGGCCTTCGCCCGGCAGTGGCGACCGATCATCACGTTCTCCAGGACCGTCATGTTGGAAAAGAGGCGGATGTTCTGAAAGGTCCGGGCGATCCCCATCTCCGCGATGCGGTTGATCTTGATGCCGTTGATCCGCCGTCGCCCGCCAGGGGTCGGCGAGATGAAGATATCCCCTTCGGTCGGCTCGTAGATTCCCGTCAGGCAGTTGGAGAAGGTGGTCTTCCCCGAGCCGTTTGGGCCGATCAGAGCGACGATCTGTTCCTGTCGGACCTCGAGATCGACGGAGTCGATCGCCCGGAGCCCCCCGAAATTCATCGTCAGACTGTTCACGGTGAGGACGCTGTCCATATTCACGCCTGCGCCGGCCGGCTCTCCTTTCCCTTTGTTCCGTACCGGTAGACCCGCCGGATGTTCGTCACGATCCCCTGCGGGCGGAAGACCATCATCAGGACCATCGCCGTTCCGAACAGGAGCATCCGGTAGGCGCTGAAGGCCCGGAGGTATTCAGGCGTCAGGATCAGGATCAGCGCGCCCAGGATCACCCCCGCAATCGATCCCATGCCCCCCAGGACGACGATCGAGAGGATCATCGCCGATTCCATGAAGGTGAAGCAGGCCGGGTTGATGAAGGTGGTTTTTGCGGCGAAGATCACGCCGACCATCCCCGCCCAGGTCGCCCCGAGGGCGAAGGCGGTGAGCTTCGTTCGGGTCTTGTCGATCCCCATCGCCTGGCAGGCGACCTCGTCCTCCCGGAGCGCGATCCAGGCCCGGCCTATGCGCGAATCCTGCAGCCTGTTCACGACGAAGATCGTGAACAGACACAGGGCGACCATCAGATAATAGATGTAGATGGTCGCCTCGTTGAGCGTCATCGATATGCCGAAGAGTCCCGGCCGGGAGATGTTGGCGATCCCGCTCGGTCCGAAGGAGAACGCGTTCCAGTTTTCGAGGATCAGGCGGATGATCTCGCCAAAACCGAGCGTGACGATGGCCAGGTAGTCGCCCCGGAGGCGAAGAACCGGAAAACCCAGAAGGATCCCGAAGAGGGCGCCGAGGAGGCCGCCGACGGGGAGGATCGCCCAGAAGCCGAGGCCGAAGTGGTGGTTGAGCAGCGCGTAGCTGTAGGCGCCGACGGCATAAAAAGCGACGTAGCCCAGATCCAGCAAACCCGCCAGGCCGACCACGATGTTCAGACCCAGCCCCAGCATCACGTAAATCAGGGCGGTGGTCATGATGTTGGTCTGGTAGCTGGAAAAGAGGAGGGGAAAGGCGATCGTGAAGAGCGCCAGCGCGGTTAGAGCCGGCCGGTAGATCCTTGGTTCCGCCAGAAGACGCCGGCCGAGCGGCAGGGTCTCGACGTTTCCTGTCTCCGCCGGCTGCCGGCCCTTCTCCTTCCGACTTAACAGCCAGCGCCAGACGAAGGAGAGGAGGAAGCTGCCGATCCCGATGAATGCCATGTTGCGCCACCGCCACTCGACGACTTTCTCGATCGTATTGACCCGGATGACCAGGATCGGAAAGGTCAGAAGCATGAACCAGAGTGAGATGAAAAATGATTTTATGAATTCCGCCGAGGCTTTCATGGACCGGTGGTAACCTCCCCTATACCTTCTGCACGGACGACCGGCCCAGAATGCCCGCCGGACGGAAGATCAGGATCAGGACCAGCAGACAGAAGGCAAACACATCCTCATAGTCGCTGGAGACGTAGCCCGTGGCGAAACTCTCCGTCCAGCCGAGGACCAGACCGCCCAGGACCGCCCCGGGGATGCTGCCGATCCCCCCCAGGACGGCGGCGGTAAAGGCCTTGATCCCGGTGATGAATCCGATGGAGAAATTGATCCGGCCGATGTGGGAGGCGATCAGCACCCCGCCGATCGCAGCCAGGGCGGAGCCGACGATGAAGGTGTTCGAGATGACCCGGTTGACGTTCACCCCCACGAGCATAGCCATATGGCGGTCTTGGGCAGTGGCCCGCATCGCTTTGCCGAGCTTCGTGAACTTGATGAAAAAGGTCAGCGCGGCCGTGGCCAGTGCGGTGGTAAGGACGATGATCAATTCGGTCGACCCCATGATATGGGAGTAAGGTTCCATGAAGGGGAGAACGGGAAGCAAATTCGGGAACGGCAGGAAATCGGAGGTCTGGGCGATCAGGACGTAGTTCTGCAGGAAGATCGACATCCCGATGGCGCTGATCAAGGGCGAGAGGCGCGGCGCCTGGCGCAGCGGCTTGTAGGCGATCTTCTCGACGGTGAAGCCGTACGCGGCGGCGTAGAGAACGGCCACGACGGAGGCCAGGATCAGGACCGATACCCCCGTCATCCCGTTCATGGTGAGGACGGAGGCGACGATGAGCGCGGTGAAGGCTCCGATCATGTAGATCTCGCCGTGGGCGAAATTGATCAGCTCGATGATCCCGTAGACCATCGTATAGCCCAGCGCGATCAGGGCGTAGATGCTGCCCCGCGTGAGTCCTCCGATCGCCAGTTCCAGAAAATAATCCATATCAAACCGCGGTCCGGAGCTCAAAATCCCCTCCCCCTTGACGGGGGTTAATAATCTTCCCTCCCCCTTGATGGGGGTTAATAATCTTCCCTCCCCCTTGATGGGGGTTAATAATCTTCCCTCCCCCTTGATGGGGGAGGGTCAGGGTGGGGGTGAGGAAATATTTCACTTTTTACGGAGCCGTCATTATTTAACCTCGACGTAGACCCCTTTGCGGACCTGGTAGACCGAGAAGCCCACGCCGATCGCATCCCCCCGCTTGTCGAACTTGATCTTGCCGAGGGGCGTTTCGACAAACTGGGTCTGAAGGGCCTGCCCGAGGGCCGCATAGTCCGTCGAACCGGCCTTCTGCATTGCGTTTAGGATCGCCTGGGTCGCGGCGATGCCGTTCAGGAAAAACGCGCCCGGATCGGCGCCGTAGGCCTTCTTGTGCGCCTCGATGGCGGAGATGGCCAGCGGGTTTTTAGTGGTGTCCCTGGGGCCGGTGGCGTACACCCCTTCCGCATACTTCTGGGCGACCTTGATGAATGTGTCGTCCTTCACCCCGTCGTCGGAGATGAAGAAGATCTTCATTCCCTTCTTGCGCATCTGGGCGACGATCGAGGAGGCCTCCGGATGGTAGCCGCCGTAGATCACCGCCTCGGCGTCGGCCCGTTTGATCTTCTGGACGACCGCGGAGTAGTCGACGGCGCCCGGGGTGATCCCTTCGAAGAGAACGACGGTCGCCTTTTTTGACTCCTCGATGAATTTCTTCGCATACTCGGCGAGTCCCTTGCCGTAGTCCCCCTTGTCGTGGAGGACGGCGATCTTCTTCACCTTCAGTTTGCCGATGGCGAATTCCACCTCCATGCGGGCCTGTGCGTCATCGGAGGCGATGGTCCGGTAGAAGTTGGGATACTGGCCGCTCTGCGTCAGATCGGGATTGGTGGCCGAAGGAGAGATGACGACGAGCTTGGCATCCTTATAGATGCCGAGGGCCGCCTTGGTCGCTCCGCTGCAGATATGGCCGATGACGGCGTTCACGTTCTGGGAAACCAGCTTGGTCGCCGTGTTCGTGGCCAATTCGGGCTTGCAGACGTCGTCCTCCACCAGGAGCTCCACCTGTCTGCCCAGCACCCCCCCTTTGGCGTTGATCTCCTTGACGACCAGTTCCGCGGCCTTCACCGTCGGCAGCCCGTACGAGGCAAGATCGCCGCTGTGGGCGCCTGCCACCCCCAGTTTGATAGCATCGGCGGCGAAGAGGGGTCCGAAAGGGAGCGCCGTCAGAAATGCGGCGCAGAAAAATGCCAGGAACGTCCGTCGGGAATGGTGGTCCATAGGAATACCTCCTTTAGTCAGAATTCACTGAGATCTATATATAAAATTCTTTGCGAGTCAAGGGAAATGAACAGAAGTGCGGGCCGTCTTTTTGAAAGATTCAGATCCTCCGGATCCTTTCAAATTTTTCCGTGGAGAATCTCCCTCAGCGCCTCGGAGAGCAGGGTCACGTTTTCGCGCCTGCTGGAGAAGCCCATCAGCCCGACGCGCCAGATCTTGCCTTTCAGGGGGCCGAATCCGCCGGCGATATCGATGTTGTACGCCTCGCGCAGGCGCGTCCGGACGGCCGCATCATCCACGCCGTCGGGAACGCAGATCGTGCTCAGCGAGGGCAGGCGGTTCTCCCTCGGAACAAAGAGCTTCAAACCGAGGGTTGCCATCTTGTCCCAGAGATACTCGGCGATGGCCTGATGACGGAACCAGCGGTCCTCCAGGCCTTCTTCAAGGACAAGCCGCAACCCTTCGCGGAAGCCATAATGGAGGGTCGTGGAGGGTGTATGGTGATATACCCTCTCCTTGTTCCAGTATTTTTCGATCATCGTCAGATCGAGGTACCAATTCGGAACGCGGTTTTTCCGGCGGTAGAGGGCCTCACGGGCCTGATCGCCGACGGTAAATGGGGAAAGGCCGGGAGGGCAGCCGAGGCATTTCTGCGATGCGCTGAACGCCACGTCGATTCCCCAGCCGTCGATGTTGAGCGGAACGCCGCTCAGAGAGGTGACGCAGTCGATCAGAAAGAGGGCGCCGTGCCGGTGAACGACCTCGGCCATTCCCTCCAGCGGCTGAAGCGCGCCGGTGGACGTTTCCGCATGGATCAGGGCCAGGATCTTGACAGGTTTGTTTTCGGCGAGGGCGGTTTCGATCTCGGCCGGCGTGAACACGCCGCCCCAGGGTTTTTCGATCCGCTTCACATTGGCGCCGTAAAGTTTCGCCATCTCGCACATCCGTTCGCTGAAATAGCCGTTGCAACCGATGACGACCGTATCGCCGGGTTCGACGAAATTGCAGAAGGCGGTTTCCATTCCGGCGCTGCCCGTTCCCGACATCGGAAAGGTCATGGTATTTTTGGTCTGAAAGACCGCCCGGAGAAGGGCCTGCTCTTCGTCCATCAGCGAGAGCCACTCCGGATCGAGATATCCGACAAGCGCGGTGCTCATCGTGCGCAGGACGCGGGGATGAACGGCGCTGGGGCCGGGGCCGAGAAGCAGACGTTGCGGTACATTCAGATCATTGATTGCGAGTGCCATATTTATCCTCATCTATATGAATTTGGAAGATATTTTTCAAGAAAACCCGTCGAGGCAATCACCTCACCCAGGCGCAAGCCCCTCAAAAAAGCGGAATCCGGATACAATAGGAGCGTTGAAATGTCAAGAAATATGAATATGCACGATATTAATATACTAATGTGCATGATGAGCGTTTTGCCGCTACCGGTTGCCATCCAGAAGGCCAGCTTCTTCAGGTCCGACTCCGAGAACTTCGCATCCTTAGTATCGCCGGCGGTCTTGGCGGCGTTGCGCTTCTCGATAAAATGGTTCAGCGAACGGAGCATCTCTCCCCGGCGGTGGAAGTACCAGTCCAGGAAGATTTCCGTGTAGAGAACCGCCAGGTGCTGAAAGTACCGAAACCTGATCGGCTCGGGCCTCCGGGCGTTCATGGTGTGTAAGTGTTCGCGGATGTTATCGTCATAACGGGCCAGGTCGGCCAGCGGAATCCTGACCTTATCCCCGCGCCCCTCCAGTCGGTGATAGACGTAGCTGCGGCCCGAGGCGTCGAAACCTTCGCTTGCTTCTTTCGTGTCCGCCAGCAGATCGCGGTTATTGTCGAATCCGAAATGCCCGTTCAGCCAGGCCAGCAGGACCAGCCGCCGCTCGAGCTTCACGTATTCCGATTTGCCGTTTCGAATCACATCACTCCTCCAGTTGGGGAGGGGGCGGTACCAAGGGTTCCAGGAGCATGATCAATTCCGGGACTCGTTCCCGTACGATTCTGTAAATCTCAGGGTAGTTGACCTTGTCGTACTCATGGCTGATAACATTACGCAAGCCGACCAGTTCCTTCCAGGGAATCTCGGCATGCTCGTCGCGGAAGCGCGGGCTGACTCTGCGCGCCGCCTCCCCGAGAATCTCCAACTTTCGCTCCACCGCCAGCCGCGTGATCTGCCTGTCCCTGCCGGCCGCCAGGAATTCTTCAAGCGTGAGGTTTTCCGTGAAATCCACGACGGCCCGCGCCGCCTCAAGCATGTCCCATAGGTTGGCCGGATCACGCTCCTCAGGCCGCATAGATCACCTCGCAGTTGCTCAAGATGTGGTGCCGACGGAAAGGGTTCCTTATCGCTCTCTTCTCCACCAGGTCCACGTCCCGTCCGAAGATCTGTTTCAGCTCCTCCTCGGCCTTCATGTGGCCGAAGAGATCCCACTTCGCATCATCTTTAAATACCACCAGCACATCCACGTCGCTGTCGGATCGGAAGTCATCTCCGAGGGCCGAGCCGAAGATGGCCAGTTCCTTGATTTGCCATCTCCGACAGAACTCCACCACCGTCTCCTGCGGTATCCGTAACTTTACGCTCATGATTGCACCTCCGCGAACATCCGGGCCTTGAACACCGGTTCCAGCGCCCTGGCATTAGGGATGAACGAATCGCCGTTGATAAAAATCTCATCCGCGCCTTCGGTCAGTTTCTGCGCGGCCACGAACTTCTTGTCCCGCTCCAGGTCAGCGCAATTGAACTGAAAAATCTCGCGCAGAAGCCGTTGGAATTTTTCTATGGGCTGATCCATGTGGTTCCCTCTATTTTTACATGTTCATACAGATAACATCATTGGTGACCATATTTTTGTGGATTACGGAATGAAAACTACACTTTCCTATGGCTTATGTCAAATGTGGGTTTCGGGAAAATGCGCGTGATCCGAATTAACGGGAAATAGGCCATTAAGCCTTCACACCTTTCAATCCGAGATCAATGAACTCGCCCGACATGTAAAGGCGCGTCTTTGTATTTGAAGTCTGATATTTAATCTTCTACGTTCCGCATTGACTTCAAGAAGGAGCAAATGTTTGTTGATGCCACCTAATTCCTTCCAGAATCGGCTGTCGGCTTTCAACCCGCTATGCCTTCCTTCGCCTCAACACCATCCTGATCGCGATATAGGGGAAGAGGAAAAGAAGAAAATTGCAGCCCTTTACAAAGGCCATGCCGTAATAATTCAGCAAGTCGTATTCGTGTCTCGATATTTGAAACAACCTGGCATGTATCGTGTAGCCGGCATCCCCGCCGAACAGGAAGAAGATAAACCAGAGCGTAATGAAGACAACGCCTATGACAAAGCACCGAATCAAAATGCTGGAAAGGACTTCCAGATCGCTTATGAAACTTAACGATTCATTCATTTTTCACCTCCCGGTTGTATTGAATTCCCACCAGGGCGGTCATGATCTCCGGCGCCCGACCGGCGCTTCCGAGGACCTCCCGATTCTTGCGGGCGTACATATCCCGGAGGGCCTCCCTGGCCGGCCCCAGATACTTTCGCGGATCGAACTCCTCCGGCTTCCGGGCAAAGATCTCGCGGATTTTCGCCGTCATGACAAGCCTCCCGTCGGAATCGATATTGATCTTGCAGACAGCCGAGCGGGCGGCCTCCCGGAGCTGCTCCTCGGGGATCCCGACGGAATCTTTGATGCTTCCTCCGCATCGGTTGATCGTCTCTACGGCATCCTGCGGGATGGATGAAGAGCCGTGCAGGACAATGGGGAAACCGGGGATACGCCGTTCGATTTCATGGAGAATGTCGAGACGGATGCGCGGGGATTGGCCCACCTTGAATTTGTACGCCCCGTGGGAGGTTCCGATCGAAATGGCGAGGGAATCGACCCCGGTGCGGGAGACGAAATCCTCCACCTCCTCTGGACGCGTATAGGTATGGCTCTCCGCGGCGACCTCGTCCTCCACGCCGGCCAGGACGCCCAACTCCCCCTCGACGGTCACGTCGTGAAGATGGGCGAAATCGACGACCCTGCGCGTCAGCGCCGCATTCTCTTCATAGGCATGATGGGACCCGTCGATCATGACCGAGGAAAAGCCCGATTCGATGCAGGAGACGCAGAGGTCATAGGAGTCGCCGTGATCGAGATGGAGGGCGATCGGGATCTCCCCCAACCCCTTCTCTGCCGCCTCCCGCTTTATCATCTCCACTGCGCCGTGCGCCATATGGCCCAGAAGCGTCCGGTCCGCATAATCCCTCGCCCCTTTCGAAACCTGGATGATGACGGGCGATTGGGTCTCCAGACAGGAAAGAACTATCGCCTGGAGCTGTTCCATATTGTTGAAATTGTAGGCCGGAACGGCGAATCCCGCCCGCACGGCCACCGAAAACATCACCCGCGTATTGACAAATCCGAGAGACCTGTAATGAATCATCCTCTCCCCTCCTGATCTTATAAATGCCGGTTCGGTGACGCACAACAGACAGAGCGGCTTTCGGCCCCGTCCACCATTTTCTTCAGATTTCCTTCTTAAATTGATATCATAGGTTCGTGGCGACAGCAAGACCTTTCCGTCACCGCATGCGCACATCCCCCTTGACAAAGCGCCATTTTCTTCATAGTGAACAATCGTTAAATACGCTATGAAAGATATCATCACGCGCATTCCGAACGAATAAATGGAGCATGCCGGAGGAGGAGGAAGATGACCGTTAAGATGTATACGCTGAGCACATGCGGCCACTGCAGGGCGGCAAAGCAGTTCATGGGAGAGCACGCGGTTTCCCATGAATTCACCGATGTGGACCTTTTGGCCGGCGATGCGAGGAAAGCCACCTTGGATGAGGTCCGCAAATACAACCCTGGATGCAGTTTCCCGACCATTCTGGTTGGGGATAAGGTGATCATCGGTTTCAACGAGAAGGCGCTCCGGGAGGCCCTCGGACTATGAACGCGGAGCAGCTTTACGAGATGCTTCGGAAGGTCCAGGAGCCGAAGGGTTATTTCTTCAATCGGGAGCGTGAAAAGGTCTTTGACCTTCTGGATGGCCTTCTCTTGAGGTGATCGAAATGACGCTGAACTGGGATTTTCCATACCCCTCTCAGAGGATGCCGGTTTTCGCCCGGAATGTCGTGGCCACCTCGCAGCCGCTCGCCTCTCAGGCAGGACTGCAGATGCTGGTGCGGGGAGGAAATGCGGTCGATGCGGCCCTGGCCGCGGCGATCACGCTCACCGTTGTGGAACCGACGAGCAACGGGGTGGGCAGCGACGCCTTCGCCATGGTCTGGGACGGAAAAGAACTCCACGGGTTGAACGGCTCGGGCCGTTCGCCGCGGGCCTGGTCGCCGGAACGATTCACAGGCCGATCGAGTATGCCTAAGCTCGGCTGGGATACGGTCACCATCCCCGGCGCTGTCGATATGTGGTCCACACTCTCCCGGAGGTTTGGCAAGCTCCCCTTCCCCGACCTCTTCGATCCGGCCATCCGCTATGCCTCGCAGGGTTTTGTCGTTGCACCGATCACGGCGGCGAAATGGTCTGAAACCCCGGATCTCTACCGTGATCTTCCCGATTTCGCCGCTGCCTTCCTCCCCGGCGGTCGCGCTCCGCTGCCCGGCGAGCTGTTCCGGCCTCCGGGTCAGGCCGAGACGCTGAAAAGTATCGCAGAAACCCAGGGAGAATCCTTCTACCGCGGAGAATTGGCTTCGCGGATCGTCTCCTGTTCTCGAAATGCCGGCGGCTGCCTGACCGAGGAGGATCTGGCGTCACATCGAACAGAATGGGTGAAGCCCCTCTCCATGACCTGGAACGGCGTCACGCTGCATGAACTGCCGCCGAACGGTCAGGGAATGGCCGTCCTCATCGCCCTCGGAATACTGAAGCACCTCCCCATCGATCTTTATCCGGTCGATTCTCCGGAGAGCCTCCATCTCCAGATCGAGGCAATGAAATGGGCGTTTGACGCAGCGCAGCGCCATATCGCCGACCCCGCCTGGATGACGGTTGAACCCTCCTCGCTTCTGGATGAAACCCGCCTGAAAGGGATCGCCGAAGGAATCCGGATGGACCGGGCTTCTCTTCCAACCGCAGCGATCCCGCATGACGGCGGAACGGTCTATCTGACGGCGGCCGATGAACAGGGGTGGATGGTCTCTTACATCCAGTCCAATTACAAGGGTTTCGGATCGGGGATCGTTATCCCGGGCGCCGGGATCAGCCTGCAGAACCGTGGCGCAGGGTTTACATTGGAAGCGGGGCATCCGAACCGGGTCGCCGGCGGAAAGCGGCCCTACCACACCATCATTCCCGGTTTTGTGATGAAGGGGGGGGCGCCGCTGATGAGTTTCGGCGTGATGGGCGCCCACATGCAGGCGCAGGGTCACCTCCAGATGATGGTCCGGATCTTCGCCGGCCATCAGAACCCGCAGACGGCGGCAGACGCGCCGCGCTGGTATCTCGACGAGGATTCCCGTCTCTCCCTGGAGCCGGGCTTCGGACCTGAGATCCGTGAAGGGCTGAAGAAGCGGGGGCATCTGCTGACGGGTGGGGCGCCGACCTCCGTCTACGGCGGCGCTCAGCTCATCTATCGCCTTTCCGATGGCTATTGCGCCGCATCGGATCCGCGGAAAGATGGTCAGGCCGTTGGTTATTAATGATTGACAAGCCTTACAGGAATACCTATCTTACACCCACGTCGAATTCCCAAAGGAGACCCGTGCGTTGAATAATCTTTATAAATGCAGGAAAGTTGGCATTTTTATTGAGGAAATATGCCAGGATGCCACATGTGAATGGCGTTTGAAGAATGAGGCATTTCTCAACTGTACCTGGGTCGCTTGCAATTACGGACCGTTCACCCTGGAAGAAGTTGGCGAAATGATGGGTGTAACACGCGAGCGAATCAGACAGATTGAAGCGAAAGCCCTTAAGAAATTGCAGCACAAAAAACGGAGGGACCAGCTCCGCGATTTCGCGTCGCCGGACAACGAATGGGATACGATCTGAGCGTGGAATGATACGCCCCGTTACGACGATTTACGTTTACGGTTTTTCAAGGTTTCCATAAATTCATTCATTTGCTCCTTTCTTTCCGTACCGGAAAAAAGAAGCGCCTCAACATCGCATTCAAGATCAAGGGCTGAACCCTTATCCAGACGAGGGGCGATGTCGGAGATCTTCTTGACGGCCGCGATCGCTTCGGGTGACCGCCTCGCCAGTTCACGGGCAATGGATTCCGTCTCCGTCATCAATTTTTCCGGGGCCACCACCTTGTTCACGAGACCGATCCGCATGGCCTCCTTGGCGCCGATCGGCTCCCCAAGCATGGTGAGTTCCTTCGCCTTCGCCATACCGACCCACTGCCGCAGCGGATCGAAGAGGGGGTTGATTCCAAACTTCAACTCCGGATGACCGAAGATGGCGCTTTCCGAGGCGATGATCATATCGCAGACGGTCGCAAGATTGAATCCACCGCCCAAGGCCAACCCTCCCACAGCCGCAATGACAGGCTTTTTACATCCATAGATTTTCTTCAGATACCGGGCGATGGAACGAAAGTAAACTCGGATTTCCGTATCGGAAATAGACGACATCTCCTTGAGGTCCATCCCCGCCGAGAAAACGTAATCGCCCCCGGTCAGAATGATGACGCGAACCTCCGCGTCCTCTTCCAACTGAAAAAAACAATCCTCCAATTCCGCTCGCATCTCACGGGAAATGGCATTCAGTTCGCCGGGACGGTGCAATGTTACAACGGTATAGCCGGCTTTCCTTTCGACCAGAATCGTTTGAAACATCATGGCAAAATCCTGACGGATGGGTTCCCCGTGCCGATCCCCGGTTTGGATAGGGGACACCTTGCCGCAAGGTGTCCCCTTACGCTTCTATTGAAGCAGATATTGCGCTCCGCGCGACTCCGCCGCCTTCCCCTTGATTTCTTCAACGACGGCGGATGTCACACTGCCCATCAGATATTTCAAGAGGGTTGTCTTTTTCTTCATTCCATGCACGATTTCAGGGCTTCCCTCCATGCCCGACAGCTTGCCGGCAAGCAGAACGGCATCCTGAAGACCGCCCAAGTCATCGACCAATCCCAAATCCCTCGCCTGTCTCCCTGAAAAAATTCTTCCATCGGCTAATTCAAAGATTCTTTGCAACGGGAGCTTTCGGTTCTCGGCGATGGTTCGTACAAACTGATCGTAGATATCGTCCACAATGGCCTGGATCAGTGACCTCTCTTCCGCCGTCATCTCTCGGGCGGGAGAACCGATATCCTTGAATTTTCCGCTTTTGACGACGGAAGAACGGACGCCAACCTTCTTCATAAGCTCTTCGACGTTGGCATAATGCATGACGGCAGAGATGCTTCCGGTGATGCTCCCCGGGTTTGCAACGATCCGGTCCGCGGCAACGGCGATCAGGTATCCGCCGGATGCCGCTACAGAACCCATCGAGGCCACGACCTTCTTCTTTTTCCTCAGCTCGCGAACCGCCTGGTAGATCTCCTGCGAGGGGACCACCCCGCCGCCGGGAGAATCGATTCTCAGGACAACAGCCCTGATTCCTCGATCGTCGGCAAACGCGTTGATCTGCTCAATCAGCTCCTCCGAATCGCCAATGATTCCCTCGATCGGGATGATTCCGACCTTCTCCCGCAGGCTAAACGGCCGCCCCGCCCCGCCCAACAGGCCCAAGCCGTACATCGCGATGATAGCTACAAACCCGATGAACACCAACAACGTGATCCCCAATATGACCGGGTGTCTTCTCATACGATGATCTTAACCGATCTCTCTTTCCGTATCGACGATCTTGACGTCCGCCAAGGCCTGGCTCAGGTTCGAACCGATATTTTCCCTATTGTTGATATATTGATTGACGGTGTGTCCTTCCGTACCCGCCTCGAAATCCTTGATGCTCAACCGGATTTTCCGGCTCTTTGGATCAACGTTCTTGACGATGGCGGATACCGAATCCCCGACGGCAAACAATTCGGAAGAAGATTTGACCCGCCGCGAACTCAATTCGGAGATGTGCACAAGGCCCTCGATGCCCTCTTCGATTTCAACAAAGATTCCGAAATCAGTAATGTTGGTTACTTTTCCGGAAACGATCGATCCGGCCGGATATTTCACACTCAACTCTTCCCAGGGATTCTTTTCAATCTGTTTGAGTCCCAGCGAAAACTTCTCATGTTCAACGTCAATGTTCAGCACCATAGCCTCGATGGTCTGACCCTTTTTGAACATCTCGGAAGGATGCTTCACCCGTTGCTTCCAGGAAATGTCGGACATGTGGATCAGGCCATCGATCCCCTCTTCGACTCCGACAAAAATTCCGAAATTGGTGACGTTGCGGATGACCCCCGTGATGACGCTTCCCTCGGGATATTTTTGCTTCAGCGTCTCCCAGGGATTGGCGGTGGTCTGCTTCAGGCCCAGGGAGATCCTTTTGGTCTCGGTGTTGATATCCAGAATCATCACCGGGATACGCTGGCCTACCGACAATACCTTGGAGGGGTGCTTGATTTCCCGAGTCCAGAACATCTCCGACACATGGATCAATCCTTCGACCCCGGGTTCAAGCTCAACAAAAACGCCATAGTCCGTAAGATTGACAACCAGCCCTTCGATGAGGGAATGGATGGGGAATTTATCCTTGATCGTCTCCCAGGGATTTTCAGCCAACTGCTTGAGACCCAAGGCCACCCGCTCCTTCTCCCGATCAAAGGAGAGCACCTTGACACGAATCTTCTCTCCCTTGGAGAAATGATCGGAGGGGCGTGTGATTCGGCCCCAGGAAATGTCCGTCACATGAAGCAAACCGTCGATGCCGCCCAGGTCGATGAAGAGACCATAGTCGGTGATGTTCTTGATCACCCCCTCGACAATCTTCCCCTCTTCAATATTCTGGAGCGTTTCCATCTTTTCGGCCTCCCGATCCTTTTCCAGGATTGTTCGGCGCGACAGGACCACATTGTTTCGTTTCCGATCATACTTCAAAATATTGAACTCAAAGGACTGACCGACATAGCGGTCGAGGTCTCGAACCGGGCGGATATCCACCTGGGACCCGGGTAGAAAAGCGGGAATGCCGATATCCACGGAAAGCCCCCCCTTCACCCTTTCAATGACCGTTCCCTTGACGGGGGTATTCTGCTCACAGGCGAGCTTCACATCATCCCAAATCTTGATTTTGGCGGCTTTGTCGCGTGAAAGGACAAGGTTTCCATCCTGATCCCGTCGATCGACAAGAACCTCGATCTCATCCCCGACGTTAAGGGCGATATTACCCTGATCATCGCGCAGTTCCCTTGCCGGAATATATCCTTCCGTCTTCCATCCGACATCGACCATGACGGTGTCCGCGTTGATCTGCACCACCTTGCCGGTTAAAACGCCGCCCATTTGAACGGATTGCAGGCTCTGTTCGTAAAGCTCCTTGAATTCGGAACTCTCTTCCTGGCCCTGGGAAGAATCGCCGGGGATCTCCCCTTTCGTTTCTTCTCCTGTTTCCTTGCCTGCTTCCTGATTTGAGATTAAGTTATCATCGTTACCCATTCAACCCATACCCCCTGAAAGATTTTGGTTTTATAAACTGATGTTTCATAACATACCGATTATAAAATATCAAGCGAATTCAGGTAAAAAACAGTGATCTTGGCATCATTCTGAAAAGGGTTACACAAGCGGGTAGCGCCTTTCGATCACGGCGATCATGATCTCTACCACTTGAGATACGGATTTGTCAGAGGAATCGATTACAACGGCATCCGTGGGTACGGCAAGAGGGGCAACGGCGCGCTCACGGTCCTGACGGTCACGGCAGATCAGGTCGTTTTCAATATCCTTCAGAATGACCGGTTGCCCCTTTTCAACCAGTTCAAGATATCGCCGGTTCGCCCTCTCCCCAACCGATGCATCCAGAAAGAATTTGATCTCGGCCTGTGGAAAAACGACGGTCCCCATATCGCGGCCTTCTGCAACAACACCTCCGACCGCGGCCATCTCCCGCTGGACAGGAAGGAGGTGCTTCCGAAGCAGCGGAATCGCGGAAATTTTCGAGGCGAGCAGACCGATTTCCTCGGTTCGGATCTTTTCCGACACATCTTCGCCATCGATGAGAACACGGAATCTTCCCGCCTCATTTTTCAATGAGACCTTCTTCTTCCGGCATATGTCGGAAATCCTCTGCTCCGTACCGTCCCAGCCCTCGCATTTCAGTCGGTACGCGAACGCCCGGTAAAGGGCGCCGGTATCCAGATAAAAGAAAGAGAGGCGGGACGCGAGGAGTTTGCTGATCGTACTTTTGCCGGCGCCGGCCGGACCGTCAATCGTGACGACGGGACGTCTATTCATGGGGCCACTTTCCTCTGTGAACTCATTATTATCATGATTCGCTCATCATCGCCGTCTCCCGTTGGCTTCCATCCGGTGCCGGCGGATTTTCTCTTCGAAAGGGCCGCCTTCGCGCCACATGTAGCAACTGTTCCGAAGAATGGAACCGTCCGTTTTGGGCAGCGGCGGGGTTTTCCCTTCCCGTACACGGCTGACCAGGGTCCACAACCCTTGAACCGCAGCGGAGCTCATCGCCAGAAGCAGATTGGTCAGGTGAAGGCATCCTTCGGCTTTGCCCAAAAGATCCCTGACCTCATTCGTGAATCCGGGTCTGATGAAACGACCGGTGAGTTGTTGCATCCTCTGCTGGATTTCACGACAGCCGGCATCCGGCACAACCGGCATCTCCGTTTTCAGCGAAAGGATCTCCATACGGGGAAGGGAAAGTTCCATGGTCAGGCCGACATGATGCATCGGTCCCGCCTCGCGTAGTTCATTCACTGCATGAATCATGAAGGGAAAGAGCCTCTCGTCGAGTAAACTGCCTTCAACGATCAGCCGGTCCTCGTCCGTTTCGTAGCAATTCACCGTAATTTTTCTGGTGTGAATCAGCTCCTTTTTCAATGCTCCGCCCCCATTTTTTTCGGGTCTATACCATACACAACCCTATCCCACAAGCTTGATGCTCTCGTCAAAAGTCCCCAATACGGTCATACCGGCGAAAGCCGGTATCCAGAAATGTAGGATGCGTTAGGCGGAAGCCGTAACGCACCAATAAAAGGAGCAATGCGTCAAGACGCACCCTACACCTGGATTCCGTGTCAAGCACGGAATGACAAAGGAGGCAAATGACGATTTCTTACGAGGTCGTCTTGATTGCATCGCGAAAAAAGGGTAGGATGCCATTGTGGCAGTAAAATAGTTTCAAGGAGAGGTTCAAAGCGATCCATTGATGTTGCATAAAAATCATACGGCCCACAAATGGGTTCTGCTTTTTTTCTTGCTCTGGCTGCTTGCGGGCAGCATGCCGCGAACGGCCCTGGCTTCCTTCACACTCGAAGATGAAAAAAAACTGGGAAAGGAATTCTACGATAAACTTGAGAAGGGCCATTTTATTCTGCAGAATGAACGGTCGAACACCTTCCTGACCCTTTTGGGCGAGCGGATACTCGCGCACAGCGACAAGGCTCCTTTCGCGTTCAAATTTTCAATCATCCGGAGCTCAGCAATCAACGCGTTTGCCACACCGGGGGGATATGTTTACGTTAACCAGGGCCTGATCAACCTTGTTGAAAATGAGGGCGAACTTGCCGGGGTTCTCGCGCATGAAATCGCCCATGTCAACGGCCGGCATATCGCGGAAATCGTAGACAAGTCCCAGAAAATCAACATCTCGACGCTGGCAGCCGTCCTTGCCGGCGCGTTTCTGGGAGGCGGAGGGGAACTGACTGCGGCGGTAACCAGTTTTTCCGTTGCCGCGGCGACATCCCTTTCTCTGAAGTACAGCCGCGAACATGAGGAATCGGCCGACCGGATGGGTCTCACCTATCTCGCTGCCGCCGGCTATGACGGCAAATCCATGCTCGCTTTTCTGAAGATCATGAAACGTTATGAGTATTACTCCAATACCATCCCCTCCTATTTTTTGACCCATCCCGGAACCGATGAGAGGAGCCATTACATCGACGCCCTGCTCCAGACCACACACCGCCAGGGGGGGGCGGATCAGATCATCGGGGGTTTGCGGCGGATACAGACCATTCTGCTTCTTGACGGAAAGCCGCCCGATGCCAATATTCACCATTTTCTGAAGGCGCTGAAGGATCATCCGGATGATACGGATGCCCTGTATGGTCTGGCGATAACCGAGGACAAATTGGGAATGGTCACGGAGTCTCTCGAACATTTCCGGAAAGCCGTCCGCCTTGCCCCGGATGACCCGGATATTCTTCGGGATCTGGGAATCACCTTGTTCAAGCTTGGACAATTCGATGAAGCCCAGAAGAATCTTCGCCGCGCAACCGAACTCCAGGGCAACGACCTGAATTCAAACCTTTACCTCGGGAAGACCCTATTGGCCCAGGGTGATATGCCAAACGCGCTCCGCCTGTTCAAGAAGTTGGAGGAACGACGTCCGGATGATCCGGAAATCTACTACAACCTGGCTACGGTTTACGGGAAGACAGGAGGGGTCGGCGATTCACATTACTATTTCGGTCTCTATTTCAAGAAAAAGGGAAAGGTGGACAGTGCCCTCTTTCACTTCAAGGCAGCCCTGAAGGAATTTTCCCAGAATCGTCCGAAAGCCAAAGAGATTAAGAAGGAAATCGATTCACTGATGCGTTGATCTTCTTGCAGAACCTGTGCCTGACAAATAACGCCGTTTCCCAACTGACGTCCGACCTCGGCAATCTGTGCGATGCATGGCGCCCTGTCTGAGCGCGGGGGCGGGCGACTATACGCCGGTAAAATCGATCTGATGTGGGCTCAGTTCACGGCGGGCATAGTCCAGAGGAATCCCCTCCCTTTGAAACAGGGTAAAAAGGTCCGGATCGATGTGCCCGTCTTTCACCATCATCGCCAGGATATTCATGGCTTCGGAAAGGGTTTTCCCCTTTTGGTAGGGTCTGTCCTTGGCCGTCAGCGCCTCGAACACATCCGCCAGGGCCAGGATCCTGGACTGAAGGGAAAGCTGGGTGGCGTTGAGGCCTCTTGGATAGCCCCTGCCGTTCAGTGTTTCATGGTGGGCAGCCGCATAATCAGGAGCATGTCTCATCTTTTTCGGAAAGGGCAATTGAGAAAGAATCTTGTAGGTCATCGCGGCATGATTCTGGATGATATCCCTTTCCTTTGCAGACAGGGTCCCTTTGCGGATATTCAGGTTTTCAACCTCCTCGGGTAAAAGAAGAGGCTTCTTTTTCCCATCCAACTCCCAGGTCCTCAGGGCGATCGTCCTGATCCTGTCCATCATCTCATCCGACATCAGTTCGCTTCCACGATTGGCCTCCGACAAAAACCGGAATTCCTCCCGGAGGGTGGTTTCCAACTCATCATTCTCTTCGGTTGCCGCCGATTCGGGAAGGTTCTCCTTGTTCAGATTCCTTAGCATGGTCTGCAGTCTGTACAATTCAAACCGGAGCCGCAGGAGCTCGATCCGGTCAAAAATGGTTTCCAACTTTGTCGCCTTGTCAACCACATACTCTGGTGTCGTAATCTTTCCCACATCATGGAGCCAGGCAGCGATCTGCAGTTCTTTAAGCTGATCGTCCGAAAACTTGTGATCCGCCAAGGGCCCCTCCGTCGTATCATTGATTTTGCGGGCAATGTCCATCGTCAGGTCGGCCACGCGGCGGACATGACCCCCGGTATAGGGCGACTTTTCATCGATGGCGGTCGCAATAGCGCGGATGAAGGATTCCATCAGGGCTTCAAGGTCTTGAATGAGGCGATTGTTTGAAAGGGCGACTGCGGCCTGGGAGGCGAGGGATTCGGTCATTTCCTGGCATTCGGCAGAAAAGGAAACAACCTCGCTGCGTTTTTCATCTCGTGCATTAAGCAACTGCAAAACGCCGATGATATCATTTTCATGGTTTTTCATCGGGACCACGAGCATCGATTTGGAGCGGTACCCCGTCTGGGCATCGAAATTTCTAGTCCCCTGGAAGTCAAAACCCTCCGCATCATAGACATCGGGGATATTGACGGTATTTCCGGTCAATGCGACATAGGCGGAGACATTTCCGTGGTTGGACGAGCCATCGGCATTTTGCAGCCGGACCGGTTTCCAGGTGATCTTCCCCCCGGTTCCCCCCATTCGGACATCGAGGGTCTCCGTCTGCACAATGGCAAATTGCAGCTCGGTTTCATCGTCGGACATGATGTAGAGGGTACCGCCGTCGGCGCCGGTGAATTCCCTCGCTTCTTCGATGATCATTTCGAACAGACGCTCGATATTCCGCTCTGCGGAAAGCGCCGTACCGATCCGAGTCAGCCTGCGGATCTGTTTTAGTTGATTTTCGCTGAATTTCCTGGTCTCAGCCTCACCGCACCTGTTGTGATGGTTGAGAGGCGTACTGCCCGCAGGACCGGGGAACTCTTTCCCCTTTCCGTCCATATTTCACCTACTTTCTGCCTTTGAACCGTACAAACACGACCTCCGGCGATCACATTATGAAGCCATCCGGACTTTTAAGTCAACGGATAATGATACGGAGGCGTTTACTTTCTAATTTTTTTTGAATGGCGGCAAATTCTTCAGTAGAATATGACAACTCAGACAAAAATTGATTATCCAGGGTTTTCTTGGGCATAAAGGGTTGCAGGACATACAATTGCGCCTTCTTCAGCATTCTTGCGGTTGCAATCAGGTCTTCCTTGTCAAGCTGCGAACGGACGACGGTTGTACGGAATTCATGTTCGATTCCTGAAGATGCAATCAGTTCTATGCTTCTCAGGATCTTTGCGGTTTCAACATCGGCTTTTGCAATTTGTCCATATTTATGGAGGGGACCCTTGACGTCCATGGCCAGATAGTCGACCCATCGTCCGCGGATCAACCTCTCCAGAATGGTCGGCTTCGATCCGTTGGTATCCACCTTGACGAGATACCCCATCTTTTTGATCTGCTGCAGAAATCTTTCCAAATCCTTCTGCAGCGTGGGCTCCCCGCCGGTCACGGTGACGGCTTCCAGCTTGCCCCGCCTCTTTTCCAGAAAAGAGAGCACCTCCGTCTCGGGCAGAATCGGCCCGTATTGAGCGGGGTCGACCAGCTCCGGGTTGTGACAGTAGGGACAACGGAAGTTGCATCCCTGGGTAAAGACGATGGCGCTGATTCGACCGGGGTAATCGATCAGCGAGATTTTCTGAAATCCCCCAATCCTCATCTTATTAAAACCTGTATTCTTTTCTGAGGTCGAACTCCGCTTGCTTTCCTTTGTTCCATTGCTTGACCGGCCTGAGATATCCCACCACACGGGAGTAGATCTCGCAGGCCTCTTCACAGGTCGGACAGGTCGCTACCTCCCCGTTCAGATAACCGTGCGATGGGCAGATGCTGAAGGTGGGGGTAAAGGTCAGGTAGGGAAGATGATAATGGGTGCAGATCTTCTTGATCAGGGTCTTCACGGCCCGGGGATCGGAAATCCGCTCACCGGCAAAGGTGTGAAAAACCGTTCCGCCGGTGTACTTGCACTGGATCTCGTCCTGCAGATCGAGAGCCTCAAAGACGTCATCGGTATAGTTGACGGGAAGTTGCGTGGAATTCGTATAGAAGGGTTCCGCCTGTCTCGTCCGGCAATTTTCCTCATTGGCGCAGAGGATCTCCGGATATTTCTTCTTATCGATTCGGGCCAGACGATAGGAGGTTCCCTCCGCCGGCGTTGATTCCAGATTGTAATTGTTTCCCGTCTCCTTCTGGAATAGGACCAGATGGTTGCGCATGAAATCGAGGACTTTTTTCGCAAACCGCTGCCCTTCCGGGGTGGTGATGTCCTGACCGAAGAGGTTCAAGCAGGCCTCATTCATCCCCACAAGGCCGATGGTGGAAAAATGGTTCTTCCAGTATTCGCTGAACCGCTGCTTGACATTCCGGAGGTAGTGTTTCGTATAGGGATAGAGGTTCCCGTCGGTGAATTTCTCCAGCACCTTTCTCTTGACTTCAAGGCTCTCTTTGGCCGTGGCCATCAATTTCTCAAGCCGCCCCATGAACGCCTCTTCCGTATCGGAGAGATAACCGATTCGGGGCATATTGATGGTAATCACCCCGATGGAACCCGTCAAGGGATTCGAACCAAACAGCCCCCCTCCCCGTCTGTGCAGTTCCCGATTGTCGATCCGCAGCCGGCAGCACATGCTTCTGGCGTCTTCCGGATCCATGTCCGAATTGATGAAATTGGAAAAATAGGGCACGCCATATTTTGCGGTCATTTCCCAGAGGCCTTCGAATTTTGGGTCATCCCAGTTGAAATTCTTTGTGATGCTGTAGGTGGGGATCGGAAAGGTAAAAACGCGCCCCTTTGCATCGCCGTCGGCCATCACCTGAAGAAAGGCCTTGTTGAAAAGGTTCATCTCCTCCTGAAATTCCGCATAGGTCTCCTTCTGAGGTTCGCCGCCGACAATGACGTTCTTGTCGGCATAGTAGCGGGGCACCGTGATATCCAGCGTAACATTGGTAAAGGGCGTCTGGAAACCTACCCGGGTTGGGACATTGATGTTGAAGATGAATTCCTGGAGCGCCTGCTGGATCTCCTGATAGCTCAGCTTGTCGTAACGGATAAAGGGGGCGAGCAGCGTGTCGAAATTGGAAAAGGCCTGCGCCCCGGCCGCCTCTCCCTGAAGGGTGTAGAAGAAATTGACCACCTGGCCTAAGGCGCTGCGGAGATGCTTGGCCGGTTTGCTCTCCACCTTGCCTGAGACGCCGCGGAATCCCTCCATCAGAAGATCGAACAGATCCCAGCCCACGCAGTAGACCGAAAGCAGGCTGAGGTCATGGATATGGAAATCTCCCTCCGTATGCGCCCGACGGATCTCCGGAGAATAGATCTCGTTGAGCCAGTAGACCTTGCTGACCTCGGAGGAGATGTAATTGTTCAGCCCCTGGAGGGAATAGTCCATATTGCTGTTTTCGTGAATCTTCCAATCCATCTTTTTGAGATACTGATCGACAAGATCCACCTCCATCTTGTTGGTGATTTCCCGGAGACGGGCATGCTGCTCGCGATAGATAATGTAGGCCTTCGCCGTCTTTCGATACGATGAAGAGAGGAGAACCTCCTCCACGATGTCCTGAATTTCCTCAACCGTCGTGATCCGGCTGTCGAAGATCTTTTCCGCCAGATTCAGGACGCGGATGGTCAGTGTCTTTGCGACAGCATGATCAAATTCACCGCTTGCCGCGCCGGCCTTGGCGATGGCGCTGGTGATCTTCTCCGCGTTGAACTTCAGCAGGCGGCCGTCCCTCTTCTTGATTTTTGCGTGCATGGAGAGCTCCTCTTCCTTAAGATGATTTCATATTGTCGCAAATCTGTTGTTAACCGCAACATATTGTGGCTGGATTTTGTATTACTACTATATATTGATGTGGTCAAGCGGAAACTTCAAAAAAAATTTGCTATTTTTTGAACCGCTGGACTTGCCTTTCTAAGATCGGAATTGTATATTCTTCAAACGCTGCTGAAATCCATCCACCAGAAAGAAAGGCCGAGAGCAATGGATGTCGATGAATTAAAGAGAATGCATTTCAAGGGCTTCATGGCCGAGGAGGAGGCCGTTCGTCTGTATGAACTGGCAAGGGAGGCTTCCGGCCGCGGCCCCTGCCTGGAGATCGGCAGTTATTGCGGCCGTTCGGCTGCCTATCTGGGGATGGGATGCAAAGAGAAAGGGGGAATCCTCTTTTCGCTCGACCATCATGAGGGTTCGGAGGAGCAGCAGCCCGGGCAGGAGTACTTCGATCCGGAGCTCCTGGATCCGGCTACGGGGCGAATAGATACCTTCCCCGCCTTCCGAAAAACGATCCGTAATCTTTCCCTTGAGGATACGGTCGTTCCGCTCGTCTCCCGTTCCGCAGTCGTCGCCCGCCTCTGGGCCACGCCGCTCAGCCTGATCTTCATCGATGGGGGCCACACCTTTGAGGCGACTTTCATCGATTACAGCGCCTGGATCTCACACCTCATTCCCGGCGGCTACCTGGCGATCCATGACATCTTCCCCGATCCAAAAAAGGGGGGCCAGGCGCCCTGGTGTGTCTACCGTATGGCCCTCGATTCCGGTCTTTTCGAGGAGCTTCCGCTGACGGGGACGCTGGGCGTTCTGCGGAGGGCTGCCACCGGCCTTCTCACCGACCGCTCAAGAACGTGTTGGGCCAATATCCGCGGCTGATTCCGATTTCATCGGCGCATGCTCGACGCGGTTGTTGTGCGTCCAGTGCCAGAGGCATTCTCCACCGGATATCACGGGGCGGACGTACCCTTTCTCGACGAGTCCCCGGATGGTTCGGCAAACCATTCCACCATCGACGCCTGTGGCTTTCACGATCCGCCGGCAGAGCTCTTCCTGGAGAAGCTCCGTACTTTCGGTAGAATCCGGCGCCGGAATGGCGCCCCACTTTTCGATCAGATCTTCGGATAGCAGGCGATAGACCAGCTTCATCCGGAAATGGCCTTCAACCTGCATGTCGACCCCCGGTGCATTGGTTCGGTCATGGTATCCCTGAACCATCTCCTCCCAGACCTTTGCGATCTCCGATTCGAAATCCGCTACGAACCGGTTCATCTCCTCCGGAGAAAGGGCGGAGGTCCGAACGATGGCGCTGTTCGCGTCATACCGGGTCCAGTCGTCGGTCAGGATTTCCAGATCGTACTTTTTCACCTCCTCGCGGACCGTCGTACCCGGAAAGGGGGCGAGGAAATGATAGCCGTACAACGAGCCGAGCCCGGCGGCGAACTCCTCCGTTTCCCGGAGGGTCTCACATGTCTCCCCGGGCAGGCCGACGATGAAGGAGGTGTGGGCAATGATCCCCGCTTCCCGGCAGAGGGAAACCGCATGCCGGACCTGATCCCGGGTGATCCCCTTGCGGATCAGCTTCAGCATCTCCGGATTTCCCGTCTCAACGCCGAAGCTCACGCTGTCGCAGCCCGACTCGCGCATCAGCTTCAGGGTTTCCAGGTCGACGGTATTCACGCGGGCAAAGGCGCTCCACCCAAACCGGAGGCCGCGGCGGATGATCTCGTCGCAAACCTCCTTTACCTTCCCCCGGCTGGATACGAACAGGTCGTCCGCCACGTTGATCCGATCGATGCCGTAGGAGAGGATCTCCTCGATCTCGTCCACAACCAGCGAAGGATTTCTCAGACGGATCTTCTTCCCGACCATGCGGCGTCCGAGGCAGAAGATACAGGAATAGGGACAGCCGCGGGAGGTTATGATGCTGATCGGATAACCGAGGGCCTGATAACGGGACAGCGGGAGGAGATGACGCGCCGGGATAGGCAGGGTATCGAGATCGTCGATGAAGGGCTGCGGCTCATTGATGACGACACGGCCGTTACGCCGGAAGACCAGCCCGCGGATCTCTCCCCATTTTTCGGGATTTAGATCCTCGGCCATCAATTCGGCTATGGTTCTCTCCCCTTCCCCGGCCACAATCAGATCGATCCCGGGATAGTCGTTCAGCGTCCGTTCGGCGGAGAAGGATACATGCGGTCCTCCCATCAGGGTGATCAGCGATGGTCGATGCCGCTTGGCCTCACAAACGATCTCCGCAGCGCCCGGGAAATTGAGCGTTACGGAGCTCCCGCAAAGAACATCAGGGCGGAAGGCGTCGATCTGCGCCCGCAGTTTTTCCGGCGTGTACCGGCTGACGATATAATCGAAGATCCGCACCTCGGCGCCGGCCGTCTCGAAGGCGGCGGCGACATAAGTGACGCCGAGCGGCGGCGCGGGCGCCTCTTCAAGGGGATAGGGCGGTGCGACAATGGCAACTCTCATCGGCAGTTCTCCGGTATACAAATCAATCCCCCTTTCTGGGAAAGATGACCGACCGGAGCCAGCCCAGCCAACTGTTGTCCTTCATGAAATGACGGTCGATCTCTTCGAATTGGGCGGCGAGCGCCCCGGGATCGGCCAGCCAGTTGGCGCGCGTCTTCACCGGCCTGTCGGCATCGAGATATTTTACGACGGCTGCCGGATTTCCCGCGGCGACTGCATTGGCCGGGATATCACGGACCACCACGGCGCCGGCGCCGATGATGCTGTTCTCTCCGATCCTGACCCCCTTGCAGACAATGGCGCCGTCCCCGATCCAGACCTTGTCTCCGATATGGACGGGAAGGGTATGGCCGATCGGAAGGCTCCGGTCGTAAACGCCATGCCAGTCCGAATCGGTCACAAAGGCCCCCTGGGCCAGCATGCAACTCTCCCCGATCACGATCTCCGTGGCGGCGCTGATCCGGACTCCGGGACAGATGAGACAGCAGTTTCCAATCTCGATTCTCCCCTCCCCTCCCAGCGCGGACCAGACGGTCAGCCGCACTTTCCGGTCCGGCGTGGCGATCACGGTGGCATGGCTCCCCAGTGTAACCGGGCCGCCGAAGATCTCGACATGCCAGGGTTTCATGAAGGTGCACCCCCGGCCGAGACCCTCAAAATGGGGGCGGAGAAATCGCTCCGCGTACCACTTCTGAAAATTCAGATCGAGGCGTTTGAGGATGTAGGGGCGATGATCTCTCCGCACGGAAATCAACCTCCGGATCTTTCAAGGGCGGGTGTGCGCCGATCGAAGACCATACCCGCAAACGATTCTTTGCCGAACCTGAGATGGGGATTCCTCTCCCAGAAGCCATGGCTGAAGAGCCGCCCGGCCGGCGTGATGTCGTGGAGGGCGTCGTAAGCGAGAAGCACCGCCGCCGCCGTCCAGGAGGTTTTTTCCTCCGGCCAGATCACGCCGTCCGGAAAAGTCACCCCCATCCAGTAGGCGCCGTCATCAAATCTCTTGTCGCAGATCCAGTTGAAGACGATAGCGGCCCTATCGCGATCCCCCATCGCTGCCAAGGTCAAGACCAGCTCCGCTGCCTCGGCCGTGGTCACCCACGGCTGATCGCAGACACAACGGACCCCCCAATCAGGAACAACGAACTTTTCCCAGGAGCGGTCGATTCGGTTCCGGGCTTCGGCGCCCTGAACGGCGCCGCAGAGGACAGGGTAGTACCAGTCCATCGAATATCGCGCCTTCATCATGTTGAACAGGCTGGGGCGATGGCGGATCGACTCTCCGAGCTTATTCAGAGCCGATTGCCAGTCCGAACGTTTTTTCCCCAGAAGGGAAGCAACGGCGATCGCACACTTGAGGCTCATATAGACCGAGCTGGAACCGGTCAGCAGGGCCATCGGATCGACCACCCCTTCGCTGTTCCTGGCCCAGGCGATTTCGCCGGTGGCCGCCTGGAGGCCGACGGCATAATCGATTCCCGCCTTCAATGTCGGCCACAAACGCCTTAGGAAGCGCATCTCCCGCGTGATCAGGTAATGATGGTAAACCCCGACGGCGATGTAGGACGAGACGTTGCTGTCCCGGGTTCTGTCCTCCGGCACACTGTTCCGGGTTGCCGACCACCAGCTCCCGTCAGGCAGTTGCGTCGATTCCATCCAGCGATAGGCCAGCTCCGCCTCCCGGAGGCGTCCGGCGACGCTGAGTCCCATCGCGCTTTCCACGTGATCCCAAGGGTCGGTCTTGCCGCCGACGGACCAGGGGATTTCTCCATTCGGTTTCTGCACGCCCGCGATAAAGTCCGCGATGGCGTCCACTTCGACTGGGGATTGGATAAGACCTTGCGAAAGGGGAAATTCCATCAGCGGTATCCTTTTTTCAGATAAAAAATAATGCTCTTGCCGATCAGCGGATTCAGAAGCCGATCCATCCAGGCCGTCAGCGGGGGATGCCGGATGATGTCCCATTCGAGGAACTTCCGGTACGCCTTGACCAGCGGAAAGGTCTCATTCTTGTGTCCCACGAGGCACCGGAGCCACCAGTAGGGGGCATGGAGACCATGACGGTAGCGGATCCGCCAGCAACGTACGCCTGCCGCCTCCAGAAGGCTCATCAATTCCCCCTTCTTATAGATCCGGATGTGGCCGCCGGGCTCGCGGTGATACGCCCGGGAAATCGTCCAGCAGACCCGCTCCGGCAGAAAGCGCGGAACCGTGACGACCAGATCCGCTCCCGGCTTGAGGACGCGGACGAGTTCCGCGACGGCGGTTCGATTGTCCTTGATGTGCTCCAGGACCTCGGAACAGATGACGACGTCAAAGCTGCCGTCGGCAAAGGGCAGTTTCGTGACATCGGCCTGCGCCACAAGCCAGCGCCCTTTCTGTTCCCTGGCCATCAGCGAGAGAAATCCCTTCGCCTTGCCCAGATCGTCCCGGTTCAGATCCACACCGGCGACATCGACGCCCGGCGTCCGGAATGACTCGCAGAGATGTCTTCCGCTTCCGCATCCGGCATCGAGAACCCGCATTCCCGCCCGCAGCGGGATCTGCCTAAAGTCGACCGTAAGCATCGATCGCCTCCCGGTAGACCTCGACGGTTTTCATTGCGGCGTGACGCCAGGTCAGCGAATTACTCACCCTCGCTAGCCCCGCCTCACCGAGCCTCATGCGTTTTTCCGGATCATTCAGCAGGGCCGCGATGGCATCCCGCAGGGCCGCTGCGTCCCCCGGCGGCACAAGGAGTCCGGCATCCCCCACCACCTCGGGGAGTGCGCCGCCCGACGTACTAATCACCGGCACGCCGCAGGCCATGGCCTCGCCGGCCGGCATGCCGAATCCTTCATAGAGTGAGGGGATGACGGCTATTGTCGCCTCGGCGTAATAGCGGGCAAATTCCCGATCCGCAATCCGGCCGGTGAAACGGATCGCATCGCCAAGTGAAAGTTCCGCGACCAGACGTTCGATCACTCCGTTCTCCTTCGGTTTCCCGATGACGACGACGCGGACCGCCCTTTCCCGGCGGATCTTCGCGACTGCCTCTAAGAGATAGCGCAGTCCCTTGAGCGGCGTGTCGGCGCTGTTCGTCACCAGGATCAGGTCGTCCGCCCGTCTCACGCCGTCAAGCGGATAAAAGCAGTCCGTGTTGATCCCGTTCGGAACAACGCGGAACCTTTCGGCGGGCAGGTGGAATTCCCGGCCGATGTCTCTCTTCGAACATTCGGATACGGTGATGATATTCGATATCCGCCGGGACACCCGCTTCTGCATCGCCAGAAACGCGTACCAGCGTCTCACCTTCATCCGGCGGAGCCAGCTTCCTGCCGCCGCGATTTCCGTATCCCGGTCGACGGTGATCGGATGGTGGATGGTGGCCACCGTCGGATAGCCGCCCGCGGCGATGCCGAGAAGGCCGTAGGAGAGACTCTGGTTGTCGTGGATGATATCATATCCGTTCCGGCCCCTTAGCAGATGGTTGCGGGCGCGGAATCCGAAGGTGAAGGGTTCCGGGAATCCCCCGGAACACATGCTGAGGAACTCAAACTGGTTGAGCGGCGAGGAAAGATCCCGGATATTCGTGACCTTGAAGAGATGTTCCGGGTTGTAGAGGTCCAGACCGGGGATTTTGTGAAGGGCGATGCCTTCATCGAGCTCCGGATAAGGGGGACCCGACAGGACATCGACCTCGTGGCCGAACTCCCGGAGCGCCCGGCTCAGGTATTTGACGTACACTCCCTGCCCCCCGCAGGTCGGATTCCCCCGGTAGGTCATCAGGCAGATCCTGAGCGGACCGTCGGCCTTTCGTTTCCAAAGATGATCCGAATCATGCGCCATGAACGTCAATCACCTTTTCCTGCGAAGTCAATATCCGCCTCCCGCTGATACGTCGATTCTGATGGATATTTTTACAGATTTTCTGACCGACCGTCACTCCCCGGGCAGTGTTGCCGTTCGGCCGGCGGATGGGGATAAATACATCCGAAGTGTTGAATTGGCAAACAATATTTTGATGAACCCGTTAAAAAGTCGCAAGAGCGTTGAATAGGCGTTCGGAAAACCCGATACCATTTGACAGACCAGACCGCCTGTGGAATAAGAAACGCCATGAAAATACCGAAACTGATCGTTTTTGATATGGACGGCGTCCTGATCGACGTCTCCGGCTCCTACCGAGAGACCGCTCGAAAAACGGCGAGGCTTTTTTTCGATGGGGCAAGGGGGTTCAGGAAACTGCCCGATCCGCTCTTCCCGCTGACGGACCTCGCCGAACTCAAACAGACCGGCAACCTGAACAACGACTGGGACCTGACCGCCCTGACCCTCCATCTCCTTTTTGCACTGGTCAAAACTCCCTCCGGCCGGTTATCGGCGGATGATTCCACCGGCCCTGAAGAGACGATTCACCGCTGCGACGTGTCGGATCTCGCCGATTTCCTGAACGCCTCTTCCCGCCCGCTGATGGAGCTTCTGGATCGTTACGGCAGGCGACACGACCCCTTCGTGACAAGCTGTTATCAGGGCGACGTCGATACCGGCAACCGAATCAAACGGATCTTTCAGGAGATCTATCTCGGCCCGTCCCTCTTCACGGCGCTGCATGGCGGACAGCCCCGCTTCTACCGAGGAGAAGGGCTGATCCATCGGGAAAGTCTGCTGATGGACCCGACCCTGCTTGCAGCTCTATCCAGGAATCACATCCTGGCCATCGCCACCGGCCGCCCGCGGGCGGAGGCCGATTTTCCGCTGGACCGTTTCGACCTGCGAAAATATTTTCAACTCGTGATCACGCTGGATGATTGCTCGCGGGAGGAAGAGAGGATCTTTACCGAGAGAGGCGAACGGATCTCTCTGAACAAACCCGATCCCTACATGCTCGACCGGATCCCCCGCCTGATCGGCAAAGGGTTCAGCGACTGTTACTACCTGGGAGACATGCCCGACGACATGCAGGCGGCCCGGTTGTCCAAAACCGGTTACCGGGGGGTGGGGGTTGTTCTTTCCTCCGCCGATCGGGAAAATCTGCGCAAAGCGATGTTGCAGGCCGGG
Source organism: Syntrophales bacterium (assembly GCA_030654195.1). Taxonomy (GTDB): domain Bacteria; phylum Desulfobacterota; class Syntrophia; order Syntrophales; family UBA5619; genus UBA5619. The sequence continues at coordinate 51,201 of JAURXV010000037.1, forward strand.
GCCGAACAGATCATCGACGATTACGCCGCCCTGCCCGGAATTTTCAGTTGATCACGTCATTTTAAAATTTCGTGCGCCTTACTATCCCTCAACAACAGGCAAAGGCGGATGGCATCGGCCAACTCACGCTGGGTCAACCCCATCGGATTCAGGAATTCAAATTGAAAGGGCACTGCTATAAAAAAGCAAAAGACTCTTGACACTACCGCCCTTTCGATCTGCATCGGCGACGGCACCTTGGGCCATGGGAAATTATTGTAAACAAGGTTGTTGGAGCATTATGCCATCCCGATCAATAGGCCCAGTGAAAGATCCCCTTGCCGATAATGTTCATGATGATGGGAACGCTATAGATCAGACCGATCGCCCCAATTTTACGGCGGTCCGTTTTCATGCCGAGGACGAGGATGGTCGCCACGTAGAAATGGAAGTACCCGAAGAGGAAGATCAGCCAGACGCCGCCGAAGGAGAGATTCCAGAAGGGGTATTCCCAGACGAGGTGGCCGCCGATGTTCAGCATACATTCCACGAAAACGCAGAAGACCGAATAGGCGATCGCCCAGAACCAGCGGTTCGGAACTCCCAGGATCCTGACTTCCTTTTTTTCTTCAAGCGTATGGTAGTAGATGATCCCGGAGATCGCGAACATGAACATGATCTCGATGTTCCATCCGATCATGGTTCTCAAGGCCGTGTCGCCGGGGGTCGTCCAGAAGGCGGAATGGTTGGTGAAATGGAAGACCCAGCCGTTCCAGGTCTCGTTGAAGAAATCCATGCCGAAAACGGTAAGGCCGGCGAAGATGGCGTTCCAGTTCCCGGTTTCTCGCGCTTTCTTCATTTCCGTCACGTAGATGTAGGTGATGATGGCCAGCAGAGGGATGATGTACCACTTGATCATGGTAAGGTCCCAAAGTCCGTTCAGGGCAGTCTGTGAAGCTTGCGTCGGCATCGTCGCACCTCCTTATGGATTTGACGTCCCTTTTTCATTCATGGCCTTCACGGCAAGGCGCAAATGCATATGATTGTAAATACTTATACTGAAGGCGTCCCTGCATGTTGATTTCGGTGATTACGATTTCTTCTCCTCCGGGATGATCGCCTAAATGAAAATCCTGCTACGCTCCGGATCGTACGGGGGCTTCGAAAGACGTGTGGCAGGGATCGCCTCCCGATACACCTCAATGGCAAAGCCGCCCGAATCATCCGCATCCGCGGCAGACAGGTAACCTAAAGCGATCGTCTTCCCCACCGTATGGCCATAGCCGCCGCTGGAGACCGCCCCGACGACCTTTTCCCGACGGGTGATCGTCTCTCCGCCGGTAAGCAGGATCGGCCGGTCAGTATCCAGCGTGAAGGTGCAGAGCTTCCACTTCGGTCCCCCCTGCTTGATCTTCAAAAGCGCCTCCCGACCCTTGAAGGGTCCCTTGTCGAGATGGACGGCAAAACCGATCCCGGCGTCGTAGGGACTGTAGTCCGGAGAGACCTCGGCGCCCCAGTAGCAGTACCCCTTCTCCAGCCGGAGCGAGTCGATCGCCCGGTATCCGGCGTTGCGGATGCCGAGGTCCCGGCCGGCCTCCCAGAGGCTCTCGTACAGATGGGGGGCATATTCCGGCGGCATGTATAGCTCGTAGCCCAGTTCGCCGATGTAGGTCACCCGGATCGCCAGCACCGGGGCATAGCCGATGACGACCTCCCGGCATTGACCAAAGGCGAACCCTTCGTTGCTGAAGTCGTCGTCGGAGAGACGCATCAGGAGTTCCCGGGAGAGGGGCCCGCAGACGTTGATCATCGCGAAAGAGGAAGTCACATCACGAAGCGAAACCGAACCGTCCTTCGGCAGATGTCTTTTAAGCCACATGAAATCGTGGACACCAAAGGCGGTGCCGGTGATCACAAAGAAGCGGTCTTTTGCCAGGCGCGAGATGGTGATGTCCGCCTCGATCCCGCCCCGGTCGTTGCAGAGCTGGGTATAGACAGTTGATCCCACGGGCCTGTCCACATTGCCCGCCGCCATTTCGTTCAGAAAGGGCAGCGTTCCGGATCCGGCCACCTCGAACTTGCTGAACGAGGATTGGTCGATCAGGACCACCGCCTCCCGGGCCGCCCGATGCTCGGCGGCCACGTGGTCGAACCAGTTCGGAATCCCGAAGGTGGGTACGTCCTCGGGCGCCACCCCTGGCGGGGCGAACCAGTTGGCCCTTTCCCAGCCGTATTTCGCGCCATAAACGGCCCCGTTTGCCTTGAGCAAATAGTAGAGCGGAGAGCGCCGCACTCCCCGGGCCGAATCGTGCTCCTCATTAGGCCAGGAGATGGTGTAATGTTTGCCGTAGATCTCCTTGGTCCGTTCGACATTGTACCGGAGACTCCGGTGATACGGGCCGAAGCGGCGGATATCGAGGGGCCAGATGTTCAGGCTCGGTTCCCCCTCTGCGATCCATTCGGCCACCATCCGCCCGGCCCCGCCGCCGGCGGCGATCCCGAAGGCATTGAAGCCGACGGCGACAAAACAATTTTCCAGCTCCGGCGCCGGTCCCAGCATGCAGTTGCCGTCGGGGGTGAATGCCTCCGGTCCGTTGATTAGGCGCGCGATCCCGGCCGTACCGAGGCAGGGCGTCCGCTTGACGGCTGCCTGGGAAATGGACTCGAAATGATCGAAATCCGGCTCTAACAGTTCCTGGGTGAAGCCCTGGGGAATTCCATGGATCGCCCAGGGGATGCCGTCCCGTTCGTAACCGCCCATGACGAGCCCCCCGACCTCCTCCTTGTAGTAGAGAAGGCTGTCCTTGTCCCGCAGCGTCGGCAGACCCGGCGGCAGCCCCTCGATCGCCTCGGTCACCAGGTACTGGTGCTGAAACGGAACCAGAGGGATATTGACGCCCATCATCCGGCCGATCTCGCGGCCCCACATCCCCGCCGCATTGACGACCGTTTCGCACCGGATCGTCCCCCGATCGGTCACGACGGCGCTAATGCGGTTGTCCCGGATTTCGAAACCGGTGACGCGGGTTTTCTGTTCCACCGTGGCGCCCCGGTTCACCGCCCCTTTGGCCAGCGCCATGGTGAGTCCGCTCGGATCCGCCTGGCCGTCGGAGGGCATGAAGGCCGCGCCGATGATCCCTTCCATATCGAGGATCGGGAAGATCTTCAGCGCCTCGGAAGGCGTGATCATGTGCATTTCCAAGCCGAAACTGCGTGCCGTGGTGGCCCCTTTCTTCAGTTCGAAGAGCCGCTCCTCCGTGCAGGCCAGATGGAGACAGCCGCAACGCTTCCAGCCGGTGGTCAGTCCCGTTTCCGCCTCCAGCGTCTCGTAGAGGCTGACGCTGTGCTGAAGCATCCTCGTTACATTCCGGTGGGAACGGAGCTGTCCCACGAGGCCCGCCGCATGCCAGGTGGAACCGCTGGTCAACTCGCCCTTTTCAAGAATGAGCACATCCTTCCATCCCAGTTTTGTCAGATGATAGGCAATGCTGCATCCCACGATGCCGCCGCCGATAATGACAACCTGTGCACTGTCGCGCATGATTCACTCCTTTGACTGTGAAGTAACGTTGCAAGGATAACGGTTGATCTCCGGCTCACTTCGCTTGAGCAGGAGCGAGCGCCCTCGTCAGGGCGGGGACAACCTCGAAAAGATCGCCGAGGAGGCCGTAATCGCATTTTTGGAAAATGGGCGCATCGAGATCGTTGTTTACGGCCACAATCACCTTGGCCGTCTTCATGCCCGCGAAATGCTGAACGGAACCGGAAATTCCGCAGGCGATGTAGAGCCTTGGGCTGACCGTTTTGCCGGTCTGGCCGACCTGCAGCGCGTGGGACGCGAAGCCGGCGTCCACGGCGGCTCGAGAGGCGCCGACCGCCGCCCCGAGAACGGATGCGCACTCTTTCAGGATCCGGAAGTTTTCCGCGGAGCCGACGGCGCGTCCGCCGGAGATGATGATCTCGGCTTCGGAGACATCCGGTCCCCCGGAGGAACCCTGCTTGACCTCCCGGATCACCAGCCGTTTCGAGGTCGGGACCGGGGCTTCGTATAGGACGATATCGCCGTGCCTGGGGTCGATCTTTTCGGGGAAGATGTTGGGGCGGATCCCCAGTATCCAGGGTCGACCGTTCAGACGGAGGGTTGCCGTCGTCTTCCCGGAGAAGTGGGATTTCCGGACGGTTCCTGAGGGAAAATCGATATCCAGGCAGTCCAGAACCAACGGCGCTCCCGCAATCGATGCGATCCGGGCAAGTAGATCCCTTCCGGCCTGGCCGGACACCCCGAGGAGCGCGTCGAGCTGGAAACGATCGATCGCCGCGGCCAGAGCGGCGGCCTGTACATCCGGAAAGGGACTGATATCCGCCTCCGGCGTCCGGATCGTCACGATCCGGTCCGCGCCGTATTGGCGCAATACCCCGTGACAGGCCTCCGCGTTCGGCTCAGGCAGCAGGGCATATACCTCCCCCGGGTCCCGCCTGGCCGCGGCCAGGGCGCCCAGGGTGGTTTTTTTGACCTCTCCTCCCTTAGCCTCGATAAGAACGCCGATCCTCGCCATAGCCCCCGAGCCTCTTTCTCCTCTATAGAACCCCTGCCTCTTCCCGGAGCAGGCGCAGAAGCTCCCGTACCATCTTTTCCGGATCCCCCTCCAGGATAGTCCCCCGGCCCCGGTCGGGCGCCGCTTGAAGCCCGAGGAGCTCCACCGTTGGAATGGGAGGAGGAAAGCCGAGATCGGCCTGGGGGATCACCCGGATCTCCTTCTTCTTCGCCTTCATCATATCGGGAAGGGTGGGACAGCGCGGCTGGTTCAACCCTTTGGCTGCACCGACGACGCAGGGCGTCGTCATCTCGATCACCTCGCGGACGTCCGCTTCGATTTCCCGCTCCACGGTGACCCGGCCTTCGACCATCGAAAAAGTCACCACATTGACGGCCACGGGCATATCGAAGAGTACCCCCAACCGGTAGGGGATCTGCATCCCCTCTGTGTCGACCGATTGCCGGCCGGTCAGGATCAGGTCCGGAAAACCGTCCAGAGAAATGGCCCGGTAGAGGAGGCGTCCCGTCTCGACGCTGTCCGTAAAATAGGCGTCCGTCTTCACGAGAATCGACCGGTCGGCGCCCATGGCGAGGGCCGTCCGCAACGTGGAGGTCGCAACCTCCTTTCCGACCGTGACCGCAATGACCTCGGCTCCGGAGCCGCTTTCCCGGATCCGGAGGGCCTGCTCCAAGGCGTACTCGTCGTAGGGATTCATGATGAACTTGACGGTCTCATCAAAAGCCGTCCCGCCCAGCGGTCTGATGTTTGCCGCGGTGTCGGGCACATGCTTTACGCAGACGTAGATCTTCACTATGACGAAACCTGCATCTTTGACGCCCCGGTATAAAGTCCAAAATCTCCTCCCCCTTGACGGGGGTAAACAATCTTCCCTCCCCCTTGACGGGGGAGGGTTAGGGTGGGGGCGAAAAGGGATTGTATTTCCGTGAATGATTTCCCCCTCCCCTTAATCCCCTCCCACCAGGGGAGGGGAAATTTCACTTGTAATACGAGAGCTACGTCTTTACCGCTTGCCGAAATAGTTCCGGACAAAACGGACGAACCGCTCGTTTTCCTCGTCCACGCCGGGCGTGACCCGGAAGTAGCCGTCCCGGCCGTGGATCGGATTGATCTTTTTCAAAAAGATCTTTTCCATTTCCAATCCCGCCGCCAGGATCTCGGCGGTGGTCTTGCCGGTCATGGTGGCGTCGATCAGCATGTAGTTGCCGTGCGCCGGATAAGGCTTAAGCCCAACCTTGACCAGTTCCTCGGTGAAAACCGCCATCCAGCGGTTGTTATGCTTCACCTTCGCGGCGACCTCCCCGGGATTGTCCAGGATCGCCTCCGCGGCCGCCATCGCCATCAGGCTTACGTTCCACGGCAGGAACATGGCGTTGAAGGCTTTGACCATTTCCTCCGTTCCCACCACGTACCCGAACCGGATCCCGGCGAAGCCGTAGGCCTTCGAAAAGGTGTGGGAGAGGAAGACCTGGGGATATTTCTGAAGCAGGAAGTCTTTGGAGGGGATCTCCGGATGGTAGTCCAGATAAGCCTCATCGATGCACAGCGGGATCCCGGTTTCGCAGAAACGGATCAGGTCCTTGTCGTCGATGAAGATGCCCGTCGGGTTGTTGGGGTTGATAACGAGCATCAGCTTGGTCTTGGGGGTGATCGCCTTGAGCATGCCGTCCACATCGTACTGGAAATCCTCTTTCCTGAGCGGAACCGAGACCACCTTCCCGCCCGCCAGCTCCGCCCGTGGCGGGAAGAGCTCGAAGGTGGGCGTGGAGATGATGAACTCATCGCCGGGCTGGAGGAAGATCCGCATCATGCAATCGATGATCTCCGATGAACCGTTGCAGAGGCCGATATTGTCCGGTCCCAGGTTGTGCAACTTACCCAGCTTGGTCCGCAACCGCAGCATGCTGTCCGGATAGCGGTTACCTTTGGAAAGGATATCCGTCACCGCCCGGATCACCTTCTCGGACGGGGGTAGCGGGTTTTCATTGAGCATCAGGCGACCGTAATCGGGATTTGCCCAGGCCTTATCCAGAATGCCTGTATTGTATTCTCGCGCGGTGGTCAACCATGGCACAAACCAATCTTTTAACTGCTTCATCTCTCTCTCCTTTCATCGCTAACGTGAGAAATCTGCAATGCACTTTCCCGCAAATTCCACCATATCGTCGGTAGCTTTCGAAAACTGCTGCGCCGTCTTCACCAGCGATGGATGGGCGTTGTACTCATCCCGGGCATAGCCGTCCTCCGCGTAGGCCCTTTCGAAATAGGGTACGCGCAGCAGCTTATCCAGCACATCCTTCGGTATCTCATGATCGATGCGGTCCTTTATAAAATGGATGTTTTCCTGTCCCGGAAAATGGATCACCTCATCAATGAAAGTTGGCGGACAGGTGACCACGATGTTTGCACCCGCCTTTTCCTCCAGATGCCAAAGCCTCAGCGCGCCATCCACGGTCGGTCCGACACGCAGGGAGCAGGAGAGGAGCTTGCTCGGATAGTTGTTCTTCTTGAGCAGCCGGTAGGCCTTCTTGAAGATGGCCAATTCCGCCAGACGGACATCCCCCTCGGAAAGCTCGATTCCCTTTTCCGTTCCGAAATCCCTCAATCCGCCCAAGTCGCCGTAGCGGGCTTCCATGTGGGTGATTATGGATCGCCAGCGCGAAAGATCTACATGATTCGCCTTGGCCTTTTCCAGCCCCTTCTGCACGGACCTGGCGCAGTCCATCAATTGCGGCAACACAAACGTCAGGGTATTGTTGGTGGCAATCCCGCGGGAAGTCAGCTCCTCAATGACCTCGTATCCCTCCTTTGTGCCCGGCACCTTGATCATCACGTTGGGATTGATCGCAGCAAGTTCCGCGGCCTGCTTCAACATGGTCTCCTTGTCGAAGGACTTCCGCGGATCCACCTGTCCGGACAGGAAGCCCTCGCGAAAGTTTGTCTTTTCAAACAGCGGCAGGAACATATCGGAGCCCCGTTTCACGACCTCCTTGTAAAGAAGCCAGAAGAGGGACTCTTTATCGATCCCGGGATTTTTCTTTATAATGCCGAAGGTCACGTCTTTCCAATACGGCTCATCATCCTTGATGGCCTGGAGAGAGAGGGAGGGGTTGGTCGTGACGCCCCGGAAAAGCGACTCCTCAGGATTCTCCGTATTGTACATCCGGCCAAATTGGCGCTTCAGCGTCTGCTGATCCCCCGCATCCGCCTTGGCAAGTAACTTCCGACACCAGTTCTTGAAAATCACCGGGGATGAATCCCACCAGATCTCCATGCCGGGACTCACCTGAACCAGCGCCTCCAACAAGTTATTTTCCCTCATGCTATCCCCCTTGTGTATCCATTTTTTGTCGATAGTGTTTAGATGTATATACAATCAGTCTTAAAAATCAAGTTAAATTTTACTCCGTCGCATAATCCCATGCCATCCTGCCTCCCCCTTGAAGAGGGATAAACCCATTATTTCCCATCCGTTCAGGAGGAGGAGGAGAAGTACATAGGGTGAGGTAAGAAAGTTGTCTGCCGGAGTTGTATTAATCCTCCTGCAATGGATGATCCTTGATATGATAGCGACCCAGTTCAACCTCAAAAACATACTTGTCTCCCCGGTAATAGGAATAGAGAAGTTCCACCGGGATATTGTTATCGTCATAGGTCAGGCTTTCCATGAAAAAGGCCGCCGTATTTTCCGGAACGTTCAGATAGGAGGCAATACGACCCTTCAGATTCACCGCCCGGATCGTCTGGTCGGATCGGGCCAGCGTGACATTGAAGCGTTCAAAAATGATCTGGTACATCGAACCGGTCAGATCCATCCCTAGAATTTCCTTGAAGGTATGGTATGGAAGATAGCTCTCCTCATAGATAAACGGCGTCTCGTTGCCTGTCCGAAGACGGCGGATGGCCACGACCCTGCCGCTCGGACTCAGGATCAATTTCCTGGCCACCGGCTCCTTCGCCTCTTCCGCGCCCTGTTTGATGATTTTGGTATTCTCCTTGATGCCGAGCTCCCGTAAATCATCACTGAAGCTGGAAATACTCTTGAGCTGGTGCTTGATCGCCAGCGGGGTCTCGGCGCAGACAAAGGTTCCCAACCCCTTTTCCTTCCGCAGGATGCCCGCAGCCGTCAATGCTGAAATGGCCTGCCTCAGTGTATTCCGGTTCACCTGGCAGATCCGGGCGAGTTCCACCTCCGACGGCAGGACACCTCCCTTTTCATACCTCCCGGACTCGATCAGATCCTTGATCCAGCCGCTGATCTGGAGATACTTGGGGATCGGATTGTCCGGATCGATGATATTCATCTCAGCAACTCCCCCGTTATTTGGTGGCGCTCATTCCGGTAAGCCCGGAACTGCCGGTGGTCAACCGCATGATGATCAGAAACAGCGCAACGATAAACACCACTACGGTACACATGGCGTTTGCACTCGCCGTACGGCCATCCACATCGAGAAATATGATCTCAATCGCAGCCAGCTTGATCTGAGCCGAAACCAGAAACAGCACGGCGCTGATCGTTGTCATCGACCGCATGAAATAGAAGGTGGTTGTGGAGAGGAAGGCCACCTTGGATAGCGGAAATATGATCCGGGTAAAGGTGGTGACCGGTCCGGCGCCGAGACTGACCGCTGCCTCCTCGACCGATTTGTCGATCTGCTTCAGATTCGCTGTCCCGGAGAGAACCCCCAGAGTGAAGTTGGCGATCACGACGTTGATAATGATTATCCAGATTGTTCCATAAATCAGAAAGTAGGGTTTGTTGAAGGCCAGTACGTATCCCAGACCCAGCACCACCCCGGGTATGGCCGCCGGCAAAACCGACAGGGCGTAGAGAAGCTGCTCGCCCCGGGGTTTCTTCTTTTCGATGATGTACGCGGCCACAAGGGTGATGGAAGCCCCGACCACGGCCACCACCAGGGAGACCAGAAGGCTGGTCCAAATGGGGGCGTATTTGATGGCAATCATGTCACGTACCGATCCCGGCTCCAGGACGCTGTTCCAGAAGGCGGTCCAGAGCGGTACGCTCGCCCCGAGTGACGGAAAGTCAAAGTGTTTTAGGGTCAGTGAAAAATCGTATGGCCAGGTGTTGACGAAGGAGCCCAGGAAGACCGTAATGAAAACCAGCAGGATGCAGGAGGAGATCAGTGTCGAGTATGCGGTAAACGCCCATTTCTTCAGCGGACGGGAAGGCTGGATGAAGGGACGCGCCTGGCCGCTGATCATCGCATAGCTCTTCCGGGTCAGGTAGTAATTGATCGCGAAGGCCGTGATGGAGGGAACCAGGAGGATCACGCTGATGGTTGCCCCCAGGTCGAACCGCTGCATGCCGAAGACCTTGTTTACGATTTCCGTCGCTAGGACCGAATAGTCCCCCCCGATCACGACCGGGATGCCGAAGTCGGTAATCGTCAGGTTGAAGGTGAGGGCCGCGGCGCTGGCGATCCCGTACTTCGCCGAAGGCAAGGTCACCTTGAAGAAGGTTTTCATCGCGGAGGCGCCCAGGCTCTGCGCGGCTTCGTCGAGGCGTGTGTCCACCGCGGACAGCGTGGTATAAAGGATGAAAAGGGCATTCGGAAAACAGTAGAGAATCTCTCCGACGATGATCCCCGTGGCGCCGTATATATTCCAGCTCGTTCCCAGAAGGTAGCGTGTGATGACCCCGTTGCGGCCGAACAGCAGAATGAGTGCGAGGGCCTGGATAATCGTCGGCGCGATCAGGGGCAACGTGGAGACGGTATAGAAAAACCCCTTGCCGGGCATGGTGGTGCGGGTAAGTCCA
>JAURXV010000039.1 GCA_030654195.1 Syntrophales bacterium
GGGGCGGGCGCCGGGGGACGAACGCTTCCCGTCTGCGGCGCTTATCGTCTGCCCGAACCTGACGATCAAAGAGCGTCTCCAAGTGCTCCGGCCGGAAAACCTGGAAGGGACCTATTTCGATCAGTTCGATCTCATCCCGTCGCAGCTTCGTCCCCTTGTTAATCTGGGCAAGGTTCTCGTGACAACCTGGCACCTCTGTGCCCCCGACTCGTCCCACAGCGAAGGCGGGAAGCGTTACGTCGTCGTGAACAAGGGGGAGGAGAGTCCCGGCGCCTTCGCCCGGCGGGTTCTGGGCGACCTCCACGAACGCGCGCCGTTAATGGTCTTCAACGACGAAGCACACCATGCCTATCGGCCGGCACCCGTTGGGGAGGACGAGAAACTGACCGCCGCCGAAAAAGAGGAGCGGGAAGAGGCGACAGTCTGGATCTCCGGGCTGGACCGGATCAACCGGGCCTGCGGCATCCGCTTCTGCGTCGATCTGTCGGCCACACCGTTCTACCTCCAGGGGAGCGGCTATTTGGAAGGTTCGCCGTTTCCCTGGCTTGCCAGCGACTTCGGCCTTGTCGATGCCATTGAGTCAGGCATCGTCAAGATCCCGCGCCTCCCCGTGAGCGATACGACTGGACGGCCAGAGCCGAAGTATTTTGCCCTGTGGAAGCACATCGGCGAAAGACTCCAGCCCGGCGAACGCCTTCCCGGCGGGAAGCCCAAGCCGGAGATCATCTGGCGGGAGGCGGAAGACGCCCTCGCGACATTGGCCGGTCAGTGGAAGGAACGGTTCGACTACATCCAGGCGGCAAGCCCAGGCCAGGAGAAAGCGCCGCCGGTGATGATCATCGTCTGCGACAACACGGACATCGCCGAGGTCTTCTACCGGAACATCTCCGGCGAAGAGTCCGTCGAGGCGGTGATGCCGGCGGAAGACGACGAAGACGAAGAGACGCCGAAAAAGAAGAAAAAAACCAAAAAGAAAACCACCTATGGGATGGGGAAACTTTTTCCCGACCTTTTTTCGAACAGGGACAATTTTCATCCAACCTTGAGGATCGACTCCAAACTCCTCGCCGAGGCGGAGAGCAGCGACCCGAATGCATCCCGGAAGGAGGCGGCGGAATCCCTGCGGGGGATTGTAGCGACGGTCGGTAAGCAGGGCCTGCCCGGCGAGCAAGTTCGTTGCGTCGTTTCCGTCCAAATGCTGACGGAGGGGTGGGACGCGAACAATGTCACCCATATCCTGGGCCTCCGGGCTTTCACGAGCCAGCTCCTCTGCGAGCAGGTTGTGGGCCGGGGGCTCAGGCGGATGGATTACACCGTGGACCCCAAAACGGGTCTCCTCACGGAGGAATACGTGGACGTCTACGGGATCCCTTTCTCCGTAATCCCCTTTAAGGGTCGGGAGACAAAGAAACCTACCCCGGAGGACAAGCCGAAGAACCACGTCCGAGCCTTGGAGGAGCGGAAAATCTTCGAAATCCGCTTCCCCGTCGTGGAGGGCTTCGCATTCGCCCTGCGGCGAAACCTTATTAAGGCGGACATCGATAAGATGGAAATACTGCGGTTGGAGCCTGCACATACTCCCACAGCCGTGTTCGTCCAACCTCAGGTGGGTTACAAGGTCGGCCCTCCGGGGTCAGGCTATGGTTTTGATTTCAAGACTCAGGATCGGGACGCTTACTACCACAGCGTTCATTTACAGACGATTCAGTTCGAGATCGCACGCCAGATTGTCTGGGCGCTGACGGCCGGGACGGGTAGCGGGACGCCGAAACTGCGGCTGCGTTCGCGGCACCAGCTATTTCCTCAGGTATACAGTCTGGTGGAGAAGTATGTATCGCGGAAGGTCGATTTCCACGGCTGCAATCCCTGCGAGCTTGGGCTGGAGACCTACGTAAAACGGACCGTGGAGCGTCTCATCGATGCCATAGAACCGGACGACGAACAGGGCGAACCGCCACTCCTGCCGATCCTGAACCGTTACAAGCCCATCGGGTCGACAGGGGAGGTGAATTTCAAGACGACCAAACCCTGTTTTGCCACGTCGTTGAGCCACATCAACCAGGTCGTAGCCGATACGCAGGCGTGGGAGCAGTCGGCCGCTTTCCGTCTGGAGCTGGCCAAACTGGTCTATGCGAAAAACGACCATCTGGAATTCACCATCCCTTACGAATACATCGGGATCAGCCATGCCTACGTTCCCGATATTCTCGTTCGGCTGGAGGCCGGCGTGATGCTGATCTTGGAAATCAAAGGCTATCAGGACGACCAGGACCTCGCCAAGCATCAAGCGGCGAAACGATGGTGCTCGGCGGTGAACAACTGGGGACAGTTGGGACGCTGGATCTTCCATGTTTGCAAGGATCCACAGTTGCTGGGGCAGGAACTGGCATGGCTCGGAAAACGGCCAACGGGCATTGCCCCCGCATCGATGCAAGCTCTTCAGGATTGAAAACAGGGATCTTGTCTCCGACTGAAGATCCTCAAGACCGGTGCATAAAAGGAAAAGGCCATGCAGTCAAAAACAGACAAGAAACCGCTTCCTCATCCGGAAAGGCCGGCAAGGGAGGACAAGAATGTCGCCTACCGTGCGATCCGCTTTGACGAAACCTGCCCGGTTCCCGAATCCCTTCTTTCCCTGCTGAAATACGAGTACCTGCGTCAGGAGCTCTGGGTCCCTCTGGAGAAAAGGGAAGGCCGGATCTGCGTCCTGATCGACGATTCCCAGAACATCCTGAAACGGGATGCCATCGAAAGCCTGCTCAAGACCAAGGCGGTGGAGTATTGCGTGGCATCGAAGGAAGACATCCTGCTGTTCATCGACCACTTCTTCAAGGTGGAGGCGTCCGGCAAAAACCATGGCGACGGGGGGGATCACCCTTCCGTCTCCGAATCGGACGACAATATCGTCAAGCTGGTCGATAACGTCATCGACGAGGCGTATCTGCGCCGGGCGTCGGATATCCACTTCGAACCCGACATCCGGGACCGCCTGGTGAACGTCCGTTTCCGGATCGACGGGGAGTGCATCCTCTTCAAGACCTACCCCTACGAGTACCGTTCCGCCATCGTCTCGCGGATCAAGATCATGTCCAACCTCGATATCACCGAACGGCGGCTTCCCCAGGACGGGAAGATCAAGCACAAAGTCCCGGACGCCGGAGAGATCGAACTGCGGGTGGCTACCATCCCTACCCAAGGGTATGTGGAGGACGTGGTTCTGCGGATCCTCACGCGGGGGAAAATTCTGGTCCTTGATGAACTCCAGATGACGCCGGAGACCCTGGAGCGGTTCAAGGCGATCCTGAAAAAACCATACGGCCTGATTCTGCTCGTGGGCCCCACGGGTTCGGGAAAGACCACCACGGCCCATGCCGCCCTGCATATGCTCAACCGCCCCAACGTCAAGATCTGGACGGTGGAGGACCCCGTGGAGATCACCCAGAAGGGGATCCGTCAGGTTCAGGTCCATCACAAGATCGGCCTGGATTTCAGCAACGCGATGCGCGCCTTTCTCCGGGCCGATCCGGATATCATCATGGTGGGCGAGATGCGGGATTACGAGACGGCGAAGATGGGCGTGGACGCCTCCACCACGGGCCATCTGGTCCTCTCCACCCTGCACACGAACAACGCGCCGGAGACGATCGTCCGGCTCCTGGACATGGGGATCGACCCCTTCTCCTTCGCCGATTCCCTGCTGTGCGTGCTGGCGCAGAGGCTGCTCCGCTCCCTTTGCGTGGCCTGCAAGGAACCCTATCATCCCGCGGAGGATGAATTTCAGGAGCTCGCGCGCCACTATGGCGAAAGGGCCTTCTCCCTGTTGAACATCGCCTATGACGAGAAGCTGACGCTCTACCGCCCCAGGGGCTGTCCGGCCTGCAACGACACCGGCTACCGGGGAATGATGGGGGTTTTCGAGCTGCTGACGGCAACGGACAACATCAAACAGATGATCATCAGCCGCAAATCGATTGCCGCCATCCGGAAAACGTCCACGGGCGAGGGGATGAAGACCCTGCTCCAGGGCGGCATCCTCAAGGTACTGCGGGGGGAAACGGACCTCATCGAGGTGTTGAGCATCTGCATGCGGTAAAACGGCGGGCGGTTCTCCGATTTCCATTCAAGGGGAACCGCCCGCCGCTTTACCGCACGTGTCAAGAGCGGTGTCGGGACCGGGACCGCCTCTTCCGAAGCAGCCAGTAACCGTAGATTGCCATGTTCAGCATGAGCGCGCCGAAACCGAGCGCGATCTGGATCCCGCGGGTGAGCCCGGAAGGGTAGATGACCGCCGTGATGTAGTGTCCGATAAAGTCACCCTCGTAGCCGGTTCCGCCCCCGAGCTTCCGGAGCATTGTCTCCAGCGGTGTCAGCGGGCAAAACACGCCGAGAAACTCGCTCAGCGCCCCCCAGACGACGGCCGGCAGATGCAGCCACATGAGCCGGGGCCGGCGCAGCACGAGAAAGCCGCCCAGCATCACGAAGATGATAAAGGCGAGGTGGATGATCAGGATCAGATCGGCGGACAGACGGTAGAACATTTCCCCCCAATCTCTTGTACCGCTTACCCGCTCAAAGCCGGGGAATCAGGTAGGGTGCGATTTGATTCGGTCATTGTGTGAACTCATAATCGAGTCTGGTGATCCGTCCACGCCAGTAGGGCTTCGGCCCCTCGGGAAGCATCCATGCCACCTCGCCTTCGAGCGGGATGCGCATCCCGTCGCGTAGCTCGTAGTGGCTCCAGCGGCCTTCCCATGGTGTGGGAATCACCGCGCCAGCAACGGTGCGCCCGCGCACCTCGGCACGCACCGATTCGATCAGCCCGTCCTCATTGAAGCGGAACAGCATCGTTAGCGTGATTCCGCCGTCCTTCAGCGTTGCCTTGGCTGAGGTATTATCTACCGCCTCCCAGCGAACGCCCTGGCTTGGCAGTAGCGCCGTTGGGTACCAGGCTGCTTCGGCAAAGAAGCGCATCAACTCACCCTGCGCCACCTCCGGCGTGCCGCGTATATCGACCAGCGACACCAGTCCGAACAGTGTCGCATGAAGGATGCCTTCGCCGGCGATGTAGGCGTCATGTACGCGCACCGTCAGGCCAGGCATCATCTCGATACGACCTTCCCAGTCGAAGCCCGGCCGCTGGGTGATTACTCGCTGGGTCGAGGTAAACGGCTTCCATCGTTCACCGGTTTCACTCATGTTGAAGGTGCCGGTGTGCTCCACGCTGACGGCAGAGACCATGGGTTGTCCGTCCTTCAGTACGGCGCGAAAGTAACGCTGAACGAGCGCAGGCAAACCGTTCAATTCATTAGAACTATATCTCTTGGGTCCGATGAGGAGACGTGATGCATCTATCCTGGTATGCATCTCTTTCGTGGCAGATTGCCAGCGAATAGAGCCGTATACGAGTGCAACGGCTATGATTGCCGTCAGTGCGAGAATTACGAATAGGATCATCTTCCACCACATGACGTTGCTGTTTTCTGCCTAACACAGAGGTCAGCCAGAGGCCGGCTTTGTGGCTGACTGGCTGTAACGACTGGTTGGGCGCTTCACGCGTAGTCGTTTCATCTCGTACGACCTGGCTGTACCACCGGGCGCGAGGTGACACCTCAGCTTCGCTGCCCAAACAAAACACCGAACTCGTTGAGTGATGATTGAAACGTCTCACGCAGCTTGGATGCATTGAGACCACCCCGTACGGACAGGACTGCGCCGGTTTCGTCATCGATGAAGAGGTAGTCGCCGGTCGCCTTGATGGCTCCGTACACCCAGCGTTCAGTCGAACCGATAACATACGTCTCCGTGCGAGGCCGCGGCAGAGCGGTCTTGGTCAGGTACGAGGCCACGATGCTCTGAAGATCCAAGTGCGAGCGAAACTCCGCATCGCCGCCCGGCGGAACATGAGCTCCTACCACTAGCAGCGGGACACGGTAGTTCTCGGCCACCGAAGCCTTCGCCCGGTCACCGTGGTCCGAGACGATCACGAGTAAGCTGCGCGGACCCAGCCCCTTGGCCTCAAGCTGATCGAAAAGATCGCGCAGGTAGGCGTCGTAGTAGGCCAGTTGAGTCTGACCCGTTCTCGCCCGCCATTCCGTCGAGTGGCCGTAGACCAGCTCGTGCAATACGAACGTCCTGGGGTGCGCAGCGGCGGTATCGACGACAGTGGAGAGCGCCGCGCGGTCCTCCGTCGCCGCTTCCATGCGGCTCGACCCGAGCGATACCCATCCCTCGAGAGAAGGCAGATCACCACGATCCAGCACCCGATCCCAATCATTTCGGGTCGGCACGAACGGTTGATGCGCGTAGGTGCTGACGAACAGGGTGAAGAACCCGAGATCCCGGAGGGAGTGTGTCAGATTCGCTGTCTGATTGACAGCGCCATACAGGCTTTCGTCGGCATAGGCCCGATAGGGGACCTGCACCGATGTGAGCATGGCGATGAGACTCGTGTAGGAGTCCAGGTTGGTTGCGTAGTACCGGCGAAAGTACATGGCACGTTCGCTCACTCGAGAGAAGAACTTCGAGTCCTCGTTGACGAAGTCATTTTCGAAGTCAGCCGACGTGACGCCCTCCAGAACGATGAGAAACACATGGTCCGCGGTCAGCGGCTCGCCTATCGTAAGCGACACACGTGTCGCTGTCGGAGCCGCGTTTGTCCTCCATGGAGGGCGCTGCAGAGACGGAACCACGCGTTCGCTTCGAGTAAACAGAGCCACCGCTTCTTCCTTCAGACTGTGGAGGAATGGGTTCGGTGACCGGGGGAGGGTCACGATTCCTAACGCAACAACGATGGTCCAAAGGAGGAGGCGGGCGCGGTGCCACTCCGGTAACCGAATGGGCGCGACGAGTGCTGCGGCGGCGATGACGAAGGCGACCCCGGCTGGCCACAACCGCCACAGGCCGAGGTATTCCGTCAGCAGCACGCGAGCGCTCGCTCCATCTGTTGCAAAAACGTTGACGGGGAATGCGAGATACTCACGAAGCAGCTGCGGATAGATCGCCAGGAGCGCCCCGGCGATCAACAGTATGGCCACAGAGAAGATCTCGCCGCCAAGTCGAAGGCGATGGGTAGTGAAGCGGCGCACAACCCAGGCGACCATCAGCAGTGCTCCAAGAAGCAGAAGGTCGTGCAGGTACGCGACGGCGTGAGGCAGCCAGAGCCGCGGATCCCCCGATTCGATGCACTGCCACAGATGCAGCACGAGCTGCGATGCTGAGAAAACGAGAATCAGGCGGGTCTCCCGCTCCCCACCACGGGCGCCCTCATTGCGTGCCGTGTTCGTGTTCATGAGTCGTTACGCTTCCTCAGAGACGCCCAACGTCCCGGCATCACCGGCAGACAACCGCAACAATAAACATTGAAGCTTGCCACAAAACCGAATGTGGGTGGATGTCCTCGTGCATGCCGTTGGACGGGTTATTTACCATATTGCTCAATTATCTCACTTCTCCTGAAACAATCCAGAGAGTGGTCGTTTACCATACCTGTAGCCTGCATATGCGCATAACATATGGTAGAGCCCAAAAATTTAAAACCTCTACTCCTCAAGTCTTTGCTTAATGCGTCCGACTCTTTGCTTATGGCAGGATAATCCGACAATTTCCGTATGTTATTGATTTTGGGCTTGCCGCCGACAAACCCCCATATATATTTTGAAAAACTTCCATATTTTGCCTGAACTTCAAGAAATTCACGCGCATTATTTACCGTAGCTTCAATTTTCAATCTATTTCTAATTATCCTTGGATTCAGCAACAGTCCTTCAATCTTTGCCTGATCAAATCCGGCAATCTTTTCGGGTTCAAAATTTTCAAATGCCCGTCGGTAATTCTCTCTCTTTTTTAAAACGGTGTACCAGCTCAAACCTGCCTGGGCAGATTCCAAAGTCAGAAATTCAAACAACAACCGGTCGTCATAAACCGGAACACCCCATTCTTTATCGTGATATTCAACATAAGCGACTTTACTCAAATCAACCCAAGGACAACGGCAAATATAATTTCCCCTTTTTGTTTTCATTGATCAACAAACTCACTGTCCAATAAGGGTTGCCTTTCCTTGAAGGCTCATTGCTGCAGCATCTCAAATCCAAGTCACGCTCTGTAGGTTTCGTTTGATGCCCCGCTGGTATCGGTACTTGGGATACCCCAGGATCATCGAACCGACAACCACATTGCTGTCAGGGATGGAGAACAGCTTACGCAACACAGGACTATTCTGAATCGCCGGAGGAATAAGATCCATTGCGGATCCTCCCAGGCCTAACGCATGCGCCGCAAGGAAACCATAGGTCAACGCAATATAGATATCCGCTTCGTAATTCTCGGCATCGCGATGAGCATGAAAGACGATCATCGCCGGTGCATAACGCGTGATGGTGTCCTCCGTCCCCTGTTTCAACTCCGGAAGACGGCTCTTCATCAACGGCACTACATGTTGCACCACTGTCTTGAACTTCGCATTCCCTATCTTGCGACGAATAAAAAATCGCGCCACCGGGTTGCTCATGGCTCCTATCAGACCATCATAGACTTTAATCATCTCGGGCAATGCTTGACGAATCACGGCCGTGTCTTGCACAACCACGACTTCCGTCTTAATGGGAATGAATCCTGGCGGAGCAAAAGTGATCGCCTGCACCACTTTCTCCAATAATTCCCTGGGCACAGGCTGCTCTTTGAAAACTCGAATCGCTCGACGTGTCTTTATCATCTCAAGAAAGGGCATTTCAGCCACAGGCCCGGCCGGCAGTGCGAAGAAGTCCTGCGAGTACGCTAACCCATCCACGACGATCGATTGGGATGGACAAATAGCCATACATTGACCGCATTGGATACAAAGAAACAACCGGTCGGGGCGGAATTCAATCCCGGCCTCGCCATCTTTCTTCATAATTCGGATAGGGCATATTTCTTCACACAAGCCGCAGGCGTTACAGGTCTCTCTGTTAATGCTTATCCGCTTTTCCATATTAACATTCCCTTTCTTCAATATCTTACAGTGGTCCTAACGTGCTGATCAGCGGCGGCTGTATGCCGTCCGCTGGATCTTATTGTATACGCCCGGCACGGGCGTGAACTTATGGGGTGAAAGTCCCCTGTATATGAATCCTGTAAATGTCAAAAACATTAACACAAGACCCGGTTACGGCCAGGTCATCTCTGTGAACCGCCCGGTGCGGACCCGCATGCCGGGTGGTGTGGGGGCCGGGGGAGAAAAACCCCCGGCTATCCGATTAGGCCGCCAATTGCTGGTGACATCGCTGTTCAATTTTCATAGTCCAAGTAGGTCGTCTTGAGCCGATTGTAGAATCGGCGTCCCTTGACCAGCAAATGCGGAATCTTCCACAATGGATACTTCCGCAGCAAAGAAAGCTGCTTACTCAGGGCAATCCCTTTCGTGTAGAGATCGTGATACTCCGCATAGAATTCCCTCAGTGAGAGCGCCGTCGGCAGTTGCGTATGTATAAAGTCGAAGTAATCATAGTTGTGGGTGATGAGCTGATCTCTCACTTCTTGGTACAAATCGGTGCCCGGCAGGGGTGTTAGCACAGCAAACGAGGCAAAGTTCAACTCCAGACGCTGACAGTATTTCCTGAGCGCTGCAAAGTCCGCCTTTGTAAATTCCGGCCGTACAATAAAAGAGGCGTATACGTCGATGCCCAGAGAGTGAAGAATCCGGACGGCATTCTCGTTGTCCTTTGACGTCGAGCGCTTTCGAATGTAGTTGAGGTCTTCGTCCCGAAAGAACTCAAGTCCCACAAAGACTCGTTCCAGCCCAATATCTCTCCACACCCCCAGGAGTTCAGGGTTCCGTGTAATCGTGTCGCTCCTTCCATAAAGAAAATACCGTTTGTTTATCCCTGCCTCCTTGATCAACTGGGCGAGCATTGTCATTCTTGCTGCATCGATGAGGGATTCGTCATCGGCGAAAAAAACGCACTCCTCCTCTATTTTCGCCAGTTCTTCGACTATCCTCCGTGGCTCTCTCTTAAAGTAGCGACCTCCTGCCACTTTCCACTGAGCGCAGAACTTGCACCGATATGGGCATCCCTTGGAAGTTCGGATCGAGGCCAGGGGTTTCATCCATTCCGAGTAGTAGTGTTTCCGATACTTTGCTGTCAGTCTCCTGTCGGGAAAGGGAAAGACGTCGAGGTCAACCGCAGCTTGCGAATCCGTTCTGATCAAGCTGTCTCCCTTCGCGAAGGCTACTCCTGGTATCCCATTGAACGGCTCTCCTTTTCCAAACCTCGTCACGATCTCCTTGAAGGCAAACACTCCCTCTCCCATGACGATGAGATCAATAAAGGGAGAAAGGAAATCCTCAGGCATCACCGTCGCATGATGACCACCCACCACAGTAAGAACCCTCGAATCCCATCCCTTTATTTGCTCAAAGAGTCTTCTGACAACATTCACATGTGAGGTATACGCGGTTATCCCGACAATATCGGGATGGAAGTCCGTGTAGATGCGTTGTAGGTCTTTGTCCAGGCGTAGATCGAGGATTCTCACCTCGTGTTCCTTTGACACCCCGGCTGACACCCCGGCGGCAAGATACTCCAACGCGAGGGGCTCGAAGAGGAACACGTCCTCCCCACCAATGGTCGAAGGTGCTTTCGGTGGTTCTACCAACAGTATCTTCATCGCCAATGCTCTCCATCAAGACAGCAACGTCCGCGTTTAGTCAATAATATTATGCCGAACACCACGGCTCACCGGCTGGCGGAAGCGCGCCAGCGCTGGAGCCAGTCCGTTGTGCAGCCGTTTGTTATGCGGCTATAGATGGAATAGCTTTTGTCCTGCCCAAAAAACTAGTCCAGATCCAACTTCACTTTACACTGATTACAACTTACAACGCCCCGGTAAACTTTATTGCCGCATCCGGGGCAAACATAGCGGTCTTCTTCATCTTGAATCCATTTTTCAGTACCCTCTTCACGCCGATATGGAATAGCCCGCAAAATAACCTTTTGGCCAACGGCCATTGGGAAATTGTCAATGTATTGGCAAGGAAATTCATCGCACTGATGACATCCAGCATAGCCCTTTTCCTTGGTGCATTTCCTGATCTCACACTGTCGGCAATGCATAAAAAGCTCATCAGACAGGCAGCCGCGGCACTTAATGTCTTCTATGGAAAGCTTTTCACTATTGGGGAGCTTGCCTTTGCCATGAACGTTTCCCTGGTAAAGACTCACCAACCGTTCCTTGAATTTGTGATTATTGTCACGGTGTGCGATATAAATCGCACAGACTCCGCAATAGAGACCACAAGGAGAAATATGAGCCGGATTGATCGTCATAATTCCAAGCCTCCTGTTTTATCATCTTCCCATATTTCAATAGCAGAACGAAAAACTCAGCGGCGGGCCAACAACTTTGAGCTAAGGCCGCCACGTTTCTTCCCGTCCGCTGAAGTGACAGGTTTTGCCACGTCTATCCGAGTTTACCAAAGACTTTCAACATATTGATAGTTTAAGATTCTTTCATCTTTTGTAAGAATCGTGGCATTCTCTTCTCGCGCCGTTGCCACAATTATCTGATCTGCCGGATCATCATGGAAAGGCTTTGGAAGTACTGTTGAGCGGTAGGCTATCATGGGTGTAATATGGACAAATTTGAGTTTGGGCATTTCCAAAGCGGTATTGATCCACTCCTCCGGGTTGCAGGAAATACCAAGCTTCCCTTTTTCCAAAAGTTTACTGAATTCCCAAGGTGAAATTGCAGATAAAAGAAGCTCATCATATCCGTTTGTATTTTCAATCAGTTTTGTAACTTTCCGCGACAAATTTTGAGGGCGCATATTCCACCAAACCCAGGTATGGGTATCGAGCAGGTATTTCATTGACATGCTTCCCACAATCCTTCACCAAGCGGAGTGATTATATCCTTTTCGAAAACAAAAGCATCCGCAAGTTTGCCTGGTGTTGGCTTCATTACGGATTTGCGATAGGGAACCACTTGAGCAATGGGCTTGCCTCTTTTCGTTATGACGACGGCTTCTTGGGATTTTGCAACATCGTTTAGTACCTTCAACGCATATGTCTTAAATTCACTTATGGCCATTGTCTTCATGTGACCACCCCCGTTTTTAGAATAAAGTAGTCAATTGAAATGGTCATGTCAAGAAAAAATGTCAAAAAATATACGGAACCTAACACCGAGTTCACGGGCGCCGGCTGGCGTCAAGTGGGATGACGGGTTATACCGCGGGGCTAAACATGAACGGGCTCGAAACGATGAATGCGCGACAACACATCAGAGAGGGCGTCTTTGGCTTGCGCCGTATCGTAATCGGTCTGCAAGCCGACCCAGAAACCGTCGCTTGTGCCGAAGAAGCGAGATAGGCGTAAGCCGGTATCGGCGGTCACGGCCCGCTTGCCCGCGACGATCTCTCCGATGCGCTGTTGCGGCACACCGATTTCCTTGGCGAGCCGGTACTGGGTAATCCCCATCGGCTTCAAAAATTCCTCCAGCAAGATTTCGCCGGGGGTAGGGTAAGGTATTTCACGCGGCATGGTCACTCTCCTTCAATGGTAATCGATGATCTCAACGTCGTAGGCATGGCCGCCCTCGAAGCGGAAGCATACGCGCCATTGATCGTTGATGCGGATGCTCCATTGCCCGACCCGGTCGCGCTTCAATTGCTCCAACCTGTTATTGGGCGGAATCCGCAGGTCTTCCGTCTTTCCCGCCCGGTTGAGCATCGCCAGCTTGCGCAAGGCCACGACTTGGATATTCACGAAACGGGGAACCCGCTTGCCGTTGAACAGGGCTTCAGTGTCGGAGCACTTGAACGTCGAGATCATGGACAAATACTAACGAACTGCGTTAGCAATGTCAACCGTTATTCACATTTGCCCCGCCCCACTTTCCGTCGCCGTAGCGGGGTTTAACGCGAAAGCTCAGGCGTGCGCGGTAGCGCATCGCCTGCAGCGCCTGGTAAGACAACCGTCCCAATCCAATTGTTCATGCCTCTCTCAAGCCAGTTTGAATATCGATTTGGACACAACACCGGCAAAGTCGATGAAGTTGATCGCAAAATGCGCCAGCATGACAGGAGGCAGCGCGCGCGTTCTCAGGTACGCGATCATGAACACGGCGCCGATAATCGACGTGATCATTACAGCGTGCAGACCGAGACTCCAGTGGATGAGACCGAAAGCGACAGACGAAATTGCCACGATCGCAGACGAACTCTCCGTGAACCTGCTGAGAAATGTGTGCATGTAACCGCGAAAAACGAGTTCTTCAACTATCCCCACCAGAAGCAGCCCCAACGTCAGGTCAATCCAATTCCAGGCAAGGCTCCTAATGACCGGCATGTCGCCAAGAGACGAGTAGTCCGGAAGTTTTGCTATCAACTGATACCCATTTTGATCTATGACCGTGCCAACGAGTGCCACAATCAGAAAGACAACGAGAAATGACGGCACGCTCTGGGTCGTGAGCCCAAACTCAGCCGGTCGCATTTTCTTGCTGCGAATCAACCACAGTGCAACCACAAGAGGAAAGAGTTTCACGCCGACATAGTCGATAAACAACCACAGGCGCCAGTCTTTGATAAAGATACTCGCGAAATCGTTCAGGTAAAACGGGCTAACCAACAGAACGAGAACCAGTATATGCAATCCAGTTGTCCCCCTCTGTTCCATTTTCTCGGATGACCTGGACATAGATGTCTAACGTCATGCATCAGCCGACGCCGCCACAGGATGTTTAAGAAATCCACCGTAGATACCCGGCGTCGGCTGGATGCAATTGTTAGGTTCGCCTCTTGGTGTATTGCCACAGTTGTGACCCTGGGATTACTTTTTGATCCTCAACAAGCTGTGTGCACTCGGCTGCAATCTTGTAGTCAACAACAAAATCAGCGATCTCGGACTGCTTTTGATCTTTCACATTTATGAGCACATTCACCCTTGCCACTTCGTGAATCATAGAAGCATGTATAACAACATCTGATGATGCGCCGTACCTTTTCTCAGTTGAGTCCATGGACACAGTCAATTGGGGCAACCCAAAATGACCATTGCCGTCAATACCGTATGGGTTGATTTGATATGGTGGGTGCACGTTTAACGATAGAAACGGCGCTTTTGCGGATGCCCTCCCCTTGTTCTCAATTCCCAGTATTATAGGAATCTGATATTTCCCGCTCGATTGCTCTGCACTCTGAATCACACGTGTGCTCAGCAACAGTTGAGGTTTGGGACGACGTCCGAACATATCCTCCAACATTGTATGTGAAGCTACGACAAATGAATCTCCGGTTCGAACGAAGTAGTGCTGTTTGACTTCGTCTTGGTTTAGGATGACTCTGTGAGGAGGAAGGGGACTCTCGGGAACAAATATCAAAACAAAGCCGCCCTGGTCCTTTTGGGTAACAGAAGGAATCCAATCCCCATCGATGCCGGGTACGATGGGATCGGTTATCTGGGACGCCAATTGAAGCAACGATGACACGAAAATTGGAACTTCCGCAATCGGCTTAGGTGACAGGCTCTTGTCCTTGAGGCCCCAAACAATGACGCCACCACTTGAATTTGCAAAGCCAGAAACGCCTTTTGCCAAATTCTTCCGATCATCGTCAGCCAACTTTGCATCGCGTCGATCATGCTTTTCCTTAAAGTCAATATGCAAGCGCTCAATGGACCCAAGTACCTGAGTACAGTAATTTAGCAACTGCTGAGGTGCCTGCAGATCAGCTTTGAAGCTTCTCAGTTTATCAAACAGTTCCTTGGCTGAATCCATTTCGCTCATCCTGCTGCCTGCCGAGGCGACCTAACATAGTGTAGACCGCCTAACTGCGGTCTTATGTCACCACACTCGTTTTTAATAATTGCACAAGACCTTGACATAAGATATGATCCCTGTCAAACGAAAAACAATGTAAACCATATTGGATATTGAAATACCGCAAGTGATGACAGAAGATGAAGCTCATGGATCAGGTCCGGGATGGCCTCCGGAAAAGGCATTACTCCATCCGCACCGAACGGATCTATGTGGAGCGGCAATAGCGTTTCGGCATGAGCCGCACCTGAACATCCGCATTCCACAATTGAGAGATGACCGGTTTCACGTCGTTCGGTGCGCCGCTTGTCCAGAATCGTTCCGTGCCGGGACGGGGATCAGGCGACAGCAGGCCTTTGTCCTCCAGCCGGCGCCGCAGCTCGTGAGCTATCGCCGCGTTCGGATCGACGATCGAGACTTTGGGTCCGGCGATCTCCCGGATGAGCGGTGCAAGAAACGAGTAGTGCGTGCACCCGAGAATGATCGTGTCAGCGCCGCGCTCCAGCAGTGGCAGCAGATACTTCGCGGTCAAGGCCCGCGCCTTCTCGCCGTACAGGTCGCCCGTCTCCACCTGTTCGACCAGTCCTGGGCAGGGCTGGATCAAGATATCGGCGTCGCCGCCAAACCGGGCAAGCAGCTTCCCGAATTTGTCGCTGGAGAGGGTCCCGCTGGTCGCCAGCACGGCGACTACCCCGGATGCCGTCTTCCCGACCGCCGGTTTGACGGCGGGCTCGATTCCAACGATCGGCACGGAAAATCTTGACCGCAAGGTTGTGATCGCGGCGCCTGTCGCGGTGTTGCACGCAACGACGATCGTCTTTGCCTTCCGGTCCACCAGGAATTCGGCGATCGCAACCGATCTCGCCTCGACAAACTGCGGGGATTTTTCTCCGTACGGCACGAAGGCCGAATCGGCGACGTAAAGAAGATCCTCATTCGCGAAGGCGCTCCGGATCTCGCGAAGGACCGACAGTCCGCCGACTCCGGAATCAAAAATCCCGATTGGAGATGAGGTATTCATGGGAAAGCACCTTGACATAAACCCATTTTGCTTGTCAAGAGAGCTTTGAATTACTCCGGAAATTCGGCAAATCGTCATTGCTGCCCAGCTTTCGCGAGGGTAAACTCCAGCGGGAACATGTCAAATAGAAAGCCTTGCGAAAAGGGTCTGCGACATAAATGTAGGTAAATAGTTGACAAGGTCAGTTTCTTCCCGTATAATCTGATTGCATTATGAGCAATCAGATTATAGGAGGGAACCGATGGAAGAGACGATTGAAAGCTTGGAGCGACAGAGAGAACAT
>JAURXV010000040.1 GCA_030654195.1 Syntrophales bacterium
GGGCGTCCCGTTTCGTATTCCTGGGCATCACCTTGCTGGGCGTCGTCTACATGCTCGCCCGCTTCTTTCAGCTCTACCTGACCACCGTCGTCCTCCAGGCCTTCTTCGCGATCCTGCTGTTTGTCCTCGTCGTCATCTTCCAGGAGGACCTCCGGCGTTTCTTTGAACGCCTGGCCCTGCTGGGGCGTTTCCGGAAACGATTCTTTGCCGTTGCCGCGTTCAACGAAGGCGCGGAGGTTCTCGCCGAGACCGCCGCTGATCTTGCGCGCAAAAAAATCGGCGCCCTGATCGTCCTCCAGGGGCACGACCCACTGGATCGCCACCTGACGGGGGGAAGCAACCTCGACGGCATCCTCAGCCAGCCCCTGCTGGAGAGTATCTTCGATCCCCATTCGATCGGTCACGACGGCGCCGTCCTCGTGGATGGAAACCGGGTCATGCGTTTCGGCTGCCATCTTCCACTGTCGGCCAACGCCGCGCAGCACGGCAATCTGGGCCTCCGCCACACGGCGGCCCTCGGCCTTTCGGAGCGTTCCGACGCGATCTGCATCGTGGTCTCCGAAGAGCGCGGAACGATCTCGCTCGCCAAAGGAGAGAGGATCCAGGAGATCACCAACGCCTCGGCCCTCCATATCGAATTGGAGGCCTTCTTCGCCAGGCGTGCGCCGCTCGCCAAACCGGGACCGATCCTCCGCTGGCTGAAGGAAAACAAGCGGGAAAAGGTGATTGCCATTGTTCTGGCCTGTATTCTCTGGGTCGTTTTCGGCTACCAGCGGGAAACGATCCGGCGGGATTTCATGGTCCCCATTGAATACCGGAACGCCCCGGTGGAATGGGTTCTGGAGGAACTGAAGCCCACGGAGGCCAAGGTCATGCTCATGGGACACGCCCAGGCCTTTCAACTCCTGCATCCGCAGAGTCTCAAGATTTCTCTCGACCTGGCGCAGCTCCCGCCCGGCAGGCAGGAGGTTACGCTCACGCGCAACATGGTGAAGACCCCCTCCAACCTTGCGGTTGCCGGGATCAGCCCTGAGCGGATCACGGTCGTCACCTCGCGCCTCATCTCCATGACCGTCCCCATCGAGGTTCTGACGGAAAACAACCCGCCGCAGGGTCTTGCGGTTCAGCAGATCATCGCCACCCCGGCGGAGGTGCGAATCCTCATCCCCCGCCGGCTTCGCGGCAAGCGGATCCGGATCCTGACCGAGCCGATCGATCTGGCGCAACTGGACGTCCAGAAGGCCTTCGCGCCATCTCTGCGCTATCCTACGGATATCCAGTTCGCAGGGGGGAAAGCGCCGGTCGTCCGGGTCGTCGTCAAGACGCGGCAGGAACCCACACCTTCCCGGCGCTGAATCCGTTAGCGAGCACACGCACCACGGCCTGCCGTGGGGGTAAGCGAGCGCAATCGAAGATTCTCCACAGCGTGCTGCGGAGAGCTTCAATTTCAGCGGAACGTCTCTTTTCGGATATTGTATTTACGCATGAGTTTGCTGATCTGGCGGACCGTGACGCCGGCCGACTCCGCCGTCCGGTTGATCCTCCCCCCGGTCCGGGCAAGGAGCTCCCGGAGATAGCTTTTCTCCGCCTCCGTGACGGCAATCGCGCGCGCCTCCGCCAGCGTGAGGCCGGTTCTCCCGGCGGGCGCCGACAATGCAGAAGGAGCACCGGTGAAGAGCTCCGCCGGGAAGCTCGTCGGGGTCAGGATGGAAGAGGTTTCCAGAATGCAGGCCCGCTCCACCAGGTTCTCCAGTTCGCGGATGTTGCCGGGCCAGGGGTAGCGCTGAAACGCCTCCATCACCTGCGGATGGACGTAGTGAATTCCCCGGTGGTTGAACCGGTTCATCTGCCGGAGGAAGATCTCCGTGAGTTGGGGGATGTCCTCCTGACGTTCCCGGAGAGGCGGGATCTCAATGGGAAATACGTTCAGCCGGTAGTAGAGGTCGTTCCGGAAGAGCCCCTGCTCCACCATCTGCCCGAGATCCTTGTTGGAGGCGGCGATGATCCGCACGTCGGTCTCGATGACGGTCTCTCCCCCGACCCGCTGAAAGGTCCGGTCCTGAAGGACCTGGAGGAGCTTGATCTGCGCGGAAGGGGTGATCGTGCCGATTTCGTCGAGAAAAATCGTTCCCCGGTTGGCCAGTTCGAATTTGCCAAGCTTCCGGCGTATGGCGCCGGTAAAGGCCCCCCTCTCGTGACCGAAGAGCTCGCTTTCGAGAAGGGTGTCGGGGATGGCGCCGCAGTGGATGCCGATGAACTGCACCCCCCTCCGATTGCTGTGGCGGTGGATGAGCTTCGCCAGAACCCCCTTCCCCGTCCCCGTCTCCCCGGTCAGCAGAACGGTGCTCTTCGTTGGCGCTACGAGGCGGACCTGATCGAAGACGGCCCGCATGGCTTGGTTCCGGGTCTGAATGACGTCCAGGGAGTCGGACTGCCAGAAGCGGTCCCGCAGGTAGTCGAGCTCCGACTGCGCCCGGATGCCCTCATGGACGCTCTCCGTCACGTATCGGATCTCATCGGCGTTCAGCGGATAGGTCACGTAGTTGGCCGCACCGGCCTTCACCGCTTCGACCGCCTCCCCCGCCCTCTCCGGCGGGGTCATGACGACAACCTCGACCGTGGGAAAGAGCTGCCTTACCCCACGGAAGGCCGCGCCGGAATCCCCCCGGACCTCCCCAAGTCCGCAGAGAAGATCGAGATCGATGAAGCAGAATTCGTACCTCCGCTTCCGCAGGAATTCCCGGCAGTCCCGGACGGTGGCCGCCGCATCCACATGGAAGGGCCGGCGGAAGGCAGCGCGGATGATCTCCGTTGCAGCCTGGTCTTCGGTCGCCGCAAGAATGTATCTCATGGAGCCTCCTGAAAAAGGGAATCTTGAGATCTGTCGTTTACGTCCGCAATTCCGAAACTTTTGTCAAGAGAAAATCGCGTCCGTCGCTCTCTTCCCCGGCCGACTTTTTCATTGAATTTCCGGAAGCGATGGGCTACATTAGTGCCGCTTTTGCACCCGTTCGTCCTCATCCCGGAATTTCCGTTCGATCCCGGAGGAATAGGAACATGCCCGGAGCCACAAAGAAAAGATCCGCCAAGGCCGGTCTCCCGCCCGGCGCGCTGGTCCACATCGGGGAGAAACACGCGGAGAAGGCGAAGATCACCCTCTGCGAATATGGCGAATCCCACTTTCACCAACAGGAGATCGTTACGCTGGATGGGCTCCTGCCGCCTCCGGACGGGGCAGACGTCGTATGGATCCACATCGACGGCCTCCAGAACATTCGCCTCCTCGAACAGATGGGAACCGTTTTTGGCCTGCACCCGCTCATCCTCGAAGATATTTTGAACACCGATCAACGGCCGAAGAGCGAGGACCACGGCGATTATCTCTACATCGTGCTCAAATTCTTTCATGAGGCGGAAGGCGGCGGCCTTATTCCCGAACAGGTCAGCATCGTCTTCGGCCCCAACTGGCTGATCTCCCTTCAGGAGAAGGAGGGAAGCCTCCTCGGTCCCGTCCGGGAGAGGATCCGCAACGAAAAGGGCCGCCTGCGGAAGGCCGGGGTCGACTACCTTGCCCATGCGCTCCTCGACACGATCGTCGACAGCTACTTCGTCATCCTGGATAAATTCGGAGAGAAGATCGAAAATGTGGAAGAGGCTCTGATCGGCCGCCCGTCGCCTGAGACCCTCCGAGCCATCCAGGCCCTCAAGCGGGAGATCATCTTCCTTCGTAAATCGGTCTGGCCCCTCAGGGAGATGATCGGCGGCCTCGGCCGGTCCGACTCGCCGCTCATCCGCGAGCCGTCGGTCATCTACTTCCGCGACGTCTACGACCATGCCGTCCAGGTGATCGACACGATCGAGACCTACCGGGACATGCTTTCCGGAATGCTGGACATCTACCTCTCCTCCATCAGCAACCGGATGAACGAGATCATGAAGGTGCTCACCGTCATCGCCACCGTCTTCATGCCGCTGACCTTCCTCGCCGGGGTTTATGGGATGAATTTCAAATACATGCCGGAACTGGAATGGCGGTGGGGATATATCGCCCTCTGGGGCGTGATGATCGTTGTCGCCGTTTTCATGCTGATCTACTTCAGAAGGAAGAAGTGGCTGTGAAA
>JAURXV010000042.1 GCA_030654195.1 Syntrophales bacterium
CGCAGCGGTTCCCCGCAGATCTATGTCATGGACGCCGACGGAGGAAACGTCCGGCGGCTGACCTATGGGGGGAATTACAACACCTCCCCCGCCTGGTCGCCGAAGGGGAAAAAGATCGCCTATGAGGGGTCCGTCAACGGCGGCTTTCAGATCTTTGTGATCGACGCGGAGGGGGGCGACCCCCAGCAGTTGACTTTTGAGGCGGGAGACCGTGAATCCCCCTCCTGGTCGCCGGATGGGCGATATCTGGCCTATAGCGTCCGAGGGGGGTACGGCCGCAGTCGAATCGAGATCATGAATGCGGGCGGACAAGGCGTGAGGGTTCTCCATGAGGACAAAGAGGCCAGCCAGAGTCCCTTTTGGTCTCCCCATCTACGCTGATTTTAAAATTATCTCATTTTCCGGTTGATTTTTACGGTTAGTAGTGATTTATAGATGATTATGGATTTATTTAAGCCTCTGAAACATTATTGATTAATGAAAGGAGAACTATGATGAAAAGAAGTTGGGGATGGGTAGGGCTGATGGCACTGGTTTTATGTCTTTCCGTTTCATGGATGACCGGTTGTGCCAAGAAGGCGACTCTGCAGGAAGGGGCCGTGGTTACCCAGGAGCAGAAGGCGGTTGCCCAGGCGCCGGCGGAAGCGGCGGCAGCGTCAGCGGCGGACAGCAAGGCTGCCAGAGATCGGGCTCTGCGGGATCAGGCCCTGAGTGACCAGGCGGTGCGGGAAGCGGCCGAGAAAGCGGCCAGGGAAGCGGCAGAGAAGGCGGCCAAGGAGGCGGCCAAGGAGGCGGCCGACAGGGCGAAGAAGGAAGCCGCAGCAAAAGCCGCAGTAATCCTTAAGGAACTGCAGATTGCGGACGTCAATTTTGATTACAACATGTACAATCTCAAACCCTTGGCTCAGACGATCCTGAAGAATGGCGCCCCGGCGTATCTGAAATACAGGGATTACAAACTCGTGGTCGAAGGGCACTGCGACGAGCGGGGCACCGCCGAATACAACCTGGCGCTCGGTGAGAAGCGTGCGACCGAAGCCGCGAAATACCTGGCCGATCTGGGCATCGAAAAGGAAAGAATCAAAACCATCAGCTACGGCAAGGAGATGCCGCTGGATCAGGGCCATGACGAGGCGGCCTGGGCTAAGAACAGACGGGCCCATTTTGTCATTTTCCCGCCGGTGAAGTAAAAGATTTTCGGAAGAGAGTGGTCCTGTGAGCCCCGCCTTGAAGCGGGATTCACAGGACTCAAGTGTTTGTTCTCTCCGCACCGGTCCGGTTCCGTTTCCCTGACCGGTTTGAAAGGGTTGCAGAGGATAGAATCTTGCGAAGGTATCGGTCCATCCTTTTTTTCATCGCGCTCTTGTCTGTGGTGGGATGCGCCACGACAGACGATCTGCGACGGGTTCATGGCGATCTTGCCAGGCAGATCCAGGTGACGAACGAGAAGATCGCCTCTGTGGAGCAGGGATGGGCGCCGCTGAAGGATGAGCTGAAGAATGAGATTGAGGGGTTGCGCAAAGAGATTGCGAAAACCAACGAAGCGATCCCACCCCTCAGGGGAAACCAGGCGGAGGGACGCGCGGAAATCACCGAAACCCGGGAGCAGCTCCAGCAGATCCGGGGGACGATCGATGGTCTCCGGAAGGAGCTCTCCACCTCCTCCCTGAGGACGACCAAGCGGGAAGAAGAGGAGAAGATCCTCCGGGAGAAACTGGACAACCTGACGTTCAAAATCAGCTTTATCGAAAATTTTCTGGGAATTGGCAAGAAGGATGAACCGGCCGAATCCCCGACGGAGAAGACCGGGAAACAGGCGCCCGCGGCGAAGGATGCGGCCGGCATCGGAAAGATGGACAAGGAATCCCTCTATGCCGCGGCCTATGGGCTCTTCAAGGAGGGGAAGTATGAGAAAGCTCGGGAATCTTTTGAAAACTTCCTTAAACAGTACCCCGATACCGAATTTTCCGACAATGCCCAGTTCTGGGTCGGCGAGTGCTATTATTTCGAGAAGAAATATGAAAAGGCGATCGTTGAGTACGACAAGGTGACCAAGAACTTCCCGGAGGGGAACAAGGTTCCCTACGCCCTTCTGAAACAGGGCCTCTCCTTCCTGAAATTGGGGGATAAGGCGAGCGCCAAACTCCTGCTGCAGCAGGTTATCAAAGATTTTCCCAATACGAGTCAGGCTCGGATCGCCCGTGCGACGCTCCTCGAAGTGAAGTAATTTATAGTTCCGGTTTTCTTATGGATCGAGGAGAATCGGGGTGATCCCCTCCGGGAGCGGGAGCGGGAAGGATTCGGGATCGGCGGCGATCGGACGAAGGTCTGTGTAGCGGAGACTCAGTGCAGCCATTCCATCTCCGGTGATCGTCAGCCGCTGCGGCATGAAACCTTCTCCAACAAGCGTGTGTTCCTCGAAAGCGGCTTCATAAACGACGGTTTCCCCTTCCGCAAACGTCCGGATCCGGACAAGCCGGTTGCCGGACGGATCGATCCACAGCGATCGCGTTCGGCGATCCGATGCATACCCATCCACACGGTAATACCTTTCCTCTTGTTCTCCGTGCAACGCGGGCGACTCCTCACGATTGTCTGGAGCGATGCCCATCAGCAGAGGGATCATCTCGGCGGCCGGCATGAAGATGGGGAAAAAACGTGAGATGTTCTGCGGAACGGCCCGGCCGGTGTAGAAGGCGTTCTTCCCGGGGAGATAGACGCGGAGTTCATCTTTTGCAACCGAGAGGAAAAAATCAGGGGGGCCCAGCAGAGGGATCGATTCCAGACGGAGAAAGGCCGGTCTTTTCATCATGACCGCGATCTTCAGCGGGTATCGCTTGCCTTGGTGGTTGATTTCGATCCGCGCCGTGGCCGTGAAAGTCTGATCGGCCGGGGCGGACGCCGCAAGCGCGCGGAGGGCGGCCTCGGGAGAGGGGTAGCGTGTCTGGAGGGCGGCGGGCTTTCGCCCGGCGCAACCGGAGAGGAGGAGACCAAAGGCCGCGATCCAAATCAGCATCGGGATGCGCTGCCGGAGAGGTCGAACGGTTGATATTATTTTATTCATGGTTTCGGGGGATGTCCGGGCCGCCTTTAGCGGGCTGTTGAAAAACGCCCGTCTGCTCAAGTTTCCCTCATCCTGCGCCGTTCAACGTACCAGAAAGTACGCCTCACGGCTCAGGATTTCGGGGGCCTTGCATCCGGACATTTTTGAACAGCCCGGATCATCGACTAGAACGGGATCAGGGGGTCTTCTTCCGCTGCAGGTCGTCGAATTTGTTCTTCAGGAGGTTGTTCCCGGGATTGAAGCGGATCGCCTTTTCATAGGCTTCGGAGGCTTCCCGGGATTGTCCGGTCCGGACATAGACATCCCCCAGATGTTCGAGAATCGCCGCGTCTTCCGGCAGGGCCGCCGCCGCCTCCTTCAGATAGCGGACCGCATCTTCCAGCCTGTTTGTTCGGAAACAGACCCAGCCCAGCGAGTCGATCATGTATCCGTTCCCCGGTTTCAGTTGGAGCGCCTTGCGGATCATCCGCTCCGCCTCGTCCAGATGGATTCCCCGGTCCGCATACATATAGCCGATGAAGTTCAGGGCTTCCGCATGCTCCGGCTCGATCTTCAGGACCGTCTTCATGGCATCGACGCTCTGCTCGAACCGGTCGGTCTTTTCGAAGAGAACCCCGAGGCTGAAGTGGAGATCGACGCTGCCGGGATTGATTCGCAGCCCCTCCCGGATAAGCTCTTCCGCAGTGGAATATTTTTTCTCTTCTTCATAGATGGAGGCGAGGAATGCATAGAGACCCGGGGCATCCCCCTTCTTCCGGATTGCCTGGAGGAGGGAATCGACGGCCTCGGACACCCGCAGCTGTTTTTTCAGGATCATCCCGATGCGGATCTGGGCGCTGCCGAACTGTTCCGCAGAGGCCGGGATCCCCCGCAGGGTTTCCAGGGCCTTCGCGTCGGCCTTGATCTCCTCATACGTTGTGCCGAGCAAATAGATGAGCCGGTACTCCGTCGGGTATTCCTGGATCAACGCGGAGAATTTCTCGATCGCCTTTTCGTGCTGGCCCCTTTCCAGGTAGATGAGGCCGAGGGTCATCCGCACCTCCCGGTTCTTGACATCCAACGCCAGGGCCTCATGGAATGCAATTTCCGCCTCATCATAACGCTGTTGCTGGAGGTACAGTTCCCCCAACTTGATTCTAACTTGCAGCCGCGCGGGGAAGAGATCGATGAAATTCCGGTACACCTCGATCGCCTGGGGGATCTTCCTCTGCCGTTCAAAGAGGACGGCGAGTTCGATCATGGCCGCCTCGACTTGGGGCCGGAGCGAAAGGGCCTTTTTGAATCCGGCCTCTGCCTCGTCGTATCGTTTCATTTCGGCCAGGATCCGGGCCAGGTAGTAGTTCCCCATGAAGTGGTCGGGTTCGATCTTGAGGAGCTCCTGGAATGCGACGGCGGCCTCGTCGAACTTTTTCATTTCGCCGAGGCTCGTTCCGAGATAGAAACGGGCGGCCGTTTTCTTCGGGTCCAGCCCGATCACCCGTCGGTATTCCGCGGCGGCGCCCGGGTAGTCCTTCCGGTTCAGGTAGAGACCGCCTAACAGCAGACGCGTATCGATGTCATCCGGATGCTCCTGCAGGATCTTTTGACAAATCATCATCGCCTTCGTCGCATCCCCCTTTTCCGTGTAGAGCGATGCGAGTTCTTTCGCGAGATAGGGGGAGGACGGATCGAGACCGATCGCCTCCTCCATCTCCCGGATCGCCTCCTCCATGTTTTCATTAAGGGCATGGAGGATGGCGATGCTGTAGTGAAAACCGGCCCCTGCGGTTGAAGCGGCCGTGACCGGCGGCGCTGCAGCATTTTCCCGCACGGGGAGGGCGGCGCATCCTGAAAGCATCAGAATCACCGGGAAAAACAGACTTGTTGTACGGAAGAACAGCCCTATCATCTAACCCTTTCCTTCCTGCCTGAAGCTTTATCGCTTGCTGCAAGTGCATTTCGATTCTCTTCCGCGGATATTCCCAAAAAGGTCTTGAGGGCCATCAGCCGCACCCCTTCCGCTTGCCAGCGGGGCAGCGCATCCCTGAGCGCCCGCACCGTTTCCGGATAGGGATGGCCGATCATCAGGACCGGTTTGCCATTCTCCCCCCCCCGCCGGGATGGGCCGGTCAGGTTTTCCATGGCGGCCGCATAACCCGGGACACGGTCGATGAAGAGGCTCCTCGCGGCGAATCGGACGCCTGTCCGGTTTGCCGCCTCGCTTCCCCGGGAATCCGAGGTTGTCCGGCTGTCTACGAAGTAGAGGCCCCTCTTTTTCAGTTCCTCCATAACCAGGGTCAGACGGGCCTCATCCTCCATGAACCGAGACCCCATGTGGTTGTTCACTCCGGAGACATAAGGAACGGCAGTTAGGTTTTCCTGAAGCTGCCTCCGGATCTGCCTCTCGTCCATATCGACCATAAGCGCTCCTGCGCCGGGCGATTCCTCCGGGTAGGAACGGGGTTCCATCGGCAGGTGAAGGAGGATCTCCTTGCCGGCCGCGTGGAGAAATCTGGCCGCCTCTGCGGCATGGGGGGTGTGCGGAAGAACGGCGAAGGCTATCGGCGCCGGGATCCCGGCCAGTTCCTCCACGATCCGGAGATCGAAGCCGATGTCGTCGATGATGACGGCAATCTGTTGGCCCTTTTGCCCTGCCGTCGGCGCTGCCGGTTCCGCCGCCTCCCGTGCCGGTGTTTTTGGGGTCAGCGCCTTTCCCGGTGCTTCCTTCCGGGCGCTTTGCCGGGTAACGGACCGAGGGGACACCCTGCCGTAAGGTGTCTCCCGCTCCACCCGTTCAAGGAAAAGGACGACCGCCGCAATGCATGCGGCGGCGAAGATCACAGATAATAACGGAAATCGTTTCACGTTGCTTCAAGAACCTGTTGACCTGTTGGGGACACCTTGCCCCAAGGTGTCCCCTTTTACACCTTGCCCCAAGGTGTCCCCGTTCACATGATGCCGCATCGTGTCCCCAGTTTGCCCCGGCCAAAGGTCACCCCTTCATGTTCTTTTTCAGGATATCCCAGCCCTTGAGAATATCGATCGCATTCTTCAACTGGTTGTCCTTGTTCAGATTATCCGTCTCCTTTTTCGCATCGTCCACTTTGCCGTCGTTCTCCGTCGGTGATTTGATGTGGCCTTTCAGATCCCTCTCCCGGAGCATGTGGTTCTCGGCATTTGCCTTTTCGTCCGCTTTTTCTTCCGGCGGCCGGATCTGTTTCACCATGATGTCGGGTGTGATCCCCTCCGCCTGGATGGAGCGCCCCTTGGGGGTGTAGTATTTGGCCGTCGTCAGTTTCAGGGCTGCGCCATCCTCCAGCGGGATGACCGTCTGCACGGAGCCCTTGCCGAAGGTCTGTGCCCCCAAGATCACCGCCCGCCCGTTGTCCTGCAGGGCGCCGGAGACGATCTCCGCGGCGCTGGCCGTTCCCTCGTTGACGAGGACGACCATCGGGCAGGTCGGTTCATCCCCGTCGTCCTTGGCTGCCGCCTTGCTCTCCATGTTCTTGGAGCGGCCGCGTGTGGAGACAATGATCCCCGACTTCAGGAAGGTGTCCGATACCTCCACGGACTGGTTGAGCAGCCCGCCGGGATTGTTCCGCATGTCCAGGACGATTCCCTTCAGGGGACGGGCCTTCGCCTCGATCTCCCGGAGGGCCTTTTTCAGGTCGTCTCCCGTCCGTTCCTGAAACGACGAGATCCGGATGTAGCCGATGCGCTCGTCGTAGACCTTCGACTTGACGCTGCGGATCTTGATGGTGCTGCGGGTCATCTCGATCTCCTTCGGCTTGGCCATCCCCTCGCGCAGGATAGTGATCGTCACCTTCGTATCCTTGGGTCCCCGGAGTTTCTTGACGGCTTCCATGATCGTGATGTCCTTCGTCGACTTTCCGTCGATCCGGATGATCTGATCACCCGCCTTGACCCCGGCGTTGTACGCGGGGGTGTCCTCGATCGGCGATACGACGGTGAGCACGTCCTTCACAAGGGTGATTTCGATCCCGATCCCGCCGAAACTTCCGCGGGTTTCCACCTCCAACTCCTTGTACATCTCTGCCGTCATAAAACTGCTGTGGGGATCGAGAGACTTGATCATCCCGTTGATGGCCCCCTGCAGCAGTTTATCCGTCTCCACCGGTTCCACATAGTTCTTCTCAACCATGTCGAGAACCTCGCTGAAGGTTTTGAGGCTCTTGTAGGTGCTGCGGTCAATGGCCGAGACACGGCTGTCGCCGTATGGGCCGAGAATGAGCAGAACCAGAAAAGCGACCATAAAAGGCGCCTTCTTGCCGAAAAAGATATTCATCGATCTATCCTCCACAGTTGAAGCGCAATTTAAAAATTCGTTGCACGATATCACCTTTGTCATCTAAAATTCCATCATTTTTTCAAGGCGGACGGGGGCCGCTCGGCGTTCAGCGCCCTGCCGGAAATTCAAGGATTGGGACATGGAGCATCCGAATTTCCGGATCGCTGCGGAATCCCTTCCGCGGATGGCCCGGCGTCATTTCCGCATCGAAAACGAGTTGGGATGATGTGAAAATGATTTGCAGGAGCGGATTTTTGCGTATAATAGAAATCCGGCTCTTCTACAGGGGTGGATCGTGAATCGATGATCCGCCATGACGGGTTTCCCCGGGAACCTTGCGAAGGATCATGAAAGGAGCGAGCATGTCAGAGCAGAACTGGCTGAGGAGACTTTCCAAGGCGAAAGATGATCGTTGGATAGGGGGGGTCTGCGGAGGGCTGGGAGAGCATACCCCGATCCCCTCCTGGACCTGGCGGGTAATCTTTTCGATACTCTTTTTTTGCTTCGGCACGGGACTGCTGATATATATCCTGTTGTGGCTCTTCATTCCGAAAGAAACAGCAGGAGCCGACCATCATGAATAAATTCGATATGGCCTCGCAATCCTGTCTCACCCTATCCGGAGAAACAAACCGCTCTTTTGGGCTCAAATCAACGATCACGGGATGATAGACGGGAAAGGGGGAATAGAACATGCCCTATGGGTATAACGGTAAAATTTTAAGAGTGGACCTAACCTCCGGGACGGTGACGGTCGAAGAACCCGGAGAGATCGTTTACCGCACCTACCTGGGGGGCGGGGGGCTGGCTTCCTACTATCTGCTCCGGGAGCTCAAACCGGGAATCGATCCGCTGTCGGCCGACAATATTCTGGTCTTTGCCTCCTCGGTGATTTCCGGGGCGCCGATCGCCGGCATGGTCCGTTACACCGTGGCGGCCAAATCGCCGCTGACCGGGGCATACGGAGAGGCGGAGGCCGGCGGCTTCTGGGGTCCGGAGTTGAAATTTTCCGGCTTCGACGCGGTGATCATCAACGGAAAGGCGGAAAAACCTTCCTACCTCTGGATCAACGACGGCAAGGTCGAGATCCGGTCGGCGGAAAAGATCTGGGGGCTGGAGACAGGACCGGCCCAGCAGATGATCAGGGATGAGCTCAACGAGAAGCGGGCGCGGGTTGCGCTGATTGGACCGGCCGGGGAAAACCTGGTGCGCTATGCCTGCGTGGTGAACGAGCTGAAGCACATCAACGGCCGGACCGGCATGGGCGCGGTGATGGGATCCAAAAACCTGAAGGCCGTTGCTGTCCGGGGAACGAAAAAAATGGATATTCACGATCCGGAAAAGTTCCGGGAGCTGTCCAGGAACCTGACGGAGTTGATCGGCCGGCACGGCCCGAACAAGATGTATCGCAAGTTGGGAACCTCTCAATTTATCATGCCTTTGAACACCCAAGGCATCCTGCCCACCCGCAATTTCCGCA
Source organism: Syntrophales bacterium (assembly GCA_030654195.1). Classification (GTDB taxonomy): domain Bacteria; phylum Desulfobacterota; class Syntrophia; order Syntrophales; family UBA5619; genus UBA5619. The sequence goes on from JAURXV010000042.1 coordinate 8,833, forward strand.
CCGGCTTCTTCGAGGGGGCGGAAAAGATCAGCGGCGAGCGGATGGCCGAGACGATTCTGAAGGGAGAGGAAGGCTGCTATGCCTGCTCGGTGCGCTGCAAACGGGTGGTGGAGATCCCCTCCGGCCCCTATGCAACCTCCGGTCATTACGGTGGGCCGGAATACGAAACGCTCAGCTCCCTGGGGTCCCTCCTTTGCATCGACGACTTGGCGGCCATCTCCAAAGGGCACGAGCTGTGCAACCGTTATACGCTGGACACCATTTCCACCGGCGTGGCGATCGGTTTCGCCATGGAGTGCTGCGAGAAAGGCATCCTCACCGAGGCGGACACGGAGGGGGTCGAGTTCAAGTTCGGGAACCCCGAGGCCATGCTGAAAGGTATCGAGTGGATCGCTTTCCGTAAGCAGGGGCTGGGCAACCTTCTGGCCGACGGCGTCAAGGCTGCAGCGGCCAAGCTCGGCCAGGGTTCGGAGAAGTTTGCCCTCCACATCAAGGGGCAGGAGCTGCCCATGCACGACCCACGCGGGAAGACCGGCCAGGGGTTGAGCTTCGCCGTGTCGCCGACGGGCGCGGACCATCTCCGGGCCCCCCATGACACCCCCTTTCAGGTTCCCGGACCCAATCTGGGACGGATTGCCCCGCTGGGCATTCTGGAACCGGTCGATGGCCGGGAGATGGGGGCGCGCAAGGCGCGGAACTTCACCTATCTCCACTTCATCTGGTCGCTCTACGAATCCTTAGGGGTGTGCAACTTTGTGGCCGGCCCGGTCTTGGCTCTGACCCTTCCCAAACTCGTGGAGGTGGTCCAGGCGGTGACGGGTTGGGAGACGAGCCTGTGGGAGCTCATGAAGGTCGGCGAGAGAGCCGTGACCATGGCCCGGGTATTCAACCTGCGCGAAGGGTTCGGGCGCAGGGATGATACCCTTCCGGATCGGCTCTTCGAGCCTCTGGAGAGCGGCGCCCTCCAAGGTATCGGGATCGATCGCCGGGAGTTTGAGGATCTCTTGACTCTGTATTATGAGGCGATGGGTTGGGACCCCAGGGATGGCGTACCGACAAGAGGGAAGCTTGCCGAGCTGAACCTGTTCTGGCTGGACGGGTTTTTGAAAAATCATAGGCCAGGGCAGGATCTATTTTAGAACAGGGAAAGTTAGCCCTCCTCCCGTTTCCGGAGGCGGTGCTTGATCATCTTGAGCTGGAGACCCTTCCGGCTCAGTCCCAGCCTCTCCGCCGCGCGCGTGACGTTGCCGTCGCACTCCTCAAGGCAGCGGGCGATGATCTGTTTTTCCATCTCCTCCATGTGGCTCTTCAGGACGTCGCGTCCCGGGGTTTCCGTCATGCCCGGCGCCGCCGGGCGAGGTTCATGCGCGGCCCGCACGATCTCCGGCGGGACGATCGCCATCGTGATGATGGGGCCCTCCGCCATCAGAACCATCCGCTCAACAAGATGCTCGAGCTCGCGGATGTTCCCCGGCCAGGGGTAGGCGATAAGGCACTCCCTGACCTCCGGGGAAAGCCCTTCGACCTGCATTTTGAGCTTCCGGTTGAATTTCTCGAGAAAATGGCCGGTCAGCGGGAGGATATCTTCGGTCCGCTCGCGAAGAGGCGGGATATGGATGGGAAAGACGTTCAGGCGGTAGAAGAGGTCCTCCCGGAACTTTCCTTCCTTGACCTCCTGCGGGAGATTCCGGTTTGTGGCCGCGATGAGGCGTACGTCCACCGAGATGTTCTTCAGGCCGCCCACCCGTTCGAAGTTCTGGTCCTGGATTGCCTGGAGTAGTTTTGACTGCATGTCCCGCGGGATTTCTCCGACCTCATCCAGAAAGAGGGTTCCCCTGTGGGCCAACTCGAACCTTCCCGGCTTTGTGGTCACGGCGCCGGTGAATGCCCCTTTTTCATAGCCGAAGAGCTCGCTTTCCACGAGATTTTCCGCAATGGCGGCGCAGTTGATCTTGATGAAGGGCTGTTCACTCCGGGAGCTGTTCCGGTGGATGGCGCGGGCGATCAGCTCCTTGCCCGTTCCCGTCTCTCCCGTGATGAGGACGGTGGTCGTTGTGGGCGAAACCTTCCGGATGATCTCGTCGATCTCGGCCATGCGGCTGCTTGCGCCGACGATCCGGTGGGGATCGACATCGCCGGCCGGCGCCGAGAGGTCGCGGTCGCCAAGTTGCCGGGTCTTGATCGCCTTCAGGATGACTGTTTTGAGTTCATCCTGCTCGAACGGTTTGGTGAGATAATCGAAGGCTCCCTTCTTCAGCGCGTCCACGGCGTTCGCCACGGTGCCGTAAGCGGTGAGGATGATGACGGGGAGCGAGGGGTCGTCCTGCATGATCCGATGCAGGAGCCCCATGCCGTCGAGCCGCGGCATCTTGAGATCCGTGGCGACGACGGCGATCTTCTCTTCCTTCAGGATCTGCAGAGCCTCCTGGCCGTCCGCGGCCGTGGCCACCTCGTAGCCTTCTTTTTTCAGCATGGCCTTGAGGACCAGCCGCATGTTCAGCTCGTCGTCGACGACGAGGATCTTGGCCGGTTTCATTGCGGAGCCGTCCCTTCCTTTCCGTTCCCGCGTGGTTTCCATTCGTTGCTATCCCCCGCATATCTTTGTCGAAAGGCCAGATCTGGGGACAGATTTCAAATCCGGACCCTCCGTCCCGTCCAGTGTTGACCTCTAACAGTCTGTTGAAAAAGTCTCTTGCAGGCTGTTCAAAAATGTCCAGATGCAAGGCCCCCGAAATCCTGAGCCGTGAGGCGTACCGGTTGGTACGTTGAACGGCGAAGGATGAGGGAAACGCAGCAGATGGGCGTTTTTCAACAGCCTGCTACCCCACCGTTTCGAGGCGGATATAGAAGATCGTCCCCTGACCCGGGATCGACTTCACCCGGATTTTTCCTCCATGATTCCGGATGATACGCTGGCAGACGGCCAGCCCCAGGCCCACCCCCCGCTCCTTGGTCGTGAAAAAGGGGGTGAAGATCTGCTTGATGGTCTCGCGGCGTATTCCATGCCCCGTATCCCGGATGGAAATTCCTACGGCGTCGCCGGTGTCGCTTCCAATCCGGGATGTCCGGACCGTCAGCGTACCGCCCTCCGGCATTGCCTCGATGGCGTTGAGGGCGATGTTTAGAATCACCTGGTGGATCTGCTCCTGGTCCATGGGGACCGGCGGCAGATGGGGATGGAGTTCCATCTGGACCTGGATACGGTCCGAGAGGCTGTCCGCCTCAATGACGGCCATCGCCTTTTCGATCACGGTGTTGATCGGACGCGGCTTCAAATCCGGCGAGTAAGGCCGGGCGTAGTTGAGAAACTGTGAGACGACCCGGTTCAGGCGGTTCACCTCTTCGGTGATCACGTCGAGAAGCTTCTTCTGCTCCTCTCCCTCCACCTCCGAGCGGAGGTACTGGGCGGCCCCCTTGATCGACCCCAGTGGGTTCCTGATCTCATGGGCGAGGACGGGGGCCATCTTCTCCAACAGGAGGGCCTTTTCCCGCTCCAGCTTTTCGTCCAGGTCGTACGGCGAGGTGAAGACGTCTTTGATCTCGGGGTAAATCGTCGTGAGCAGCCGTTTCAGAATGACCTGAAAGGGTCCGATGGCGATGACAATGAGGAAGGAGACCATGAAGACGAGCGTGAACTGTGGTGCGGGTCCTTTCCCGAAGAAGCCGATCACGAGATAAAAGACGATGGTGGTGAAGAGGGTGACGATCAGGATCACCAGGGCGCGGGTCATGAGGTCGTGGAGCTCCGTCAGATGGGGGTGGGTGATCATGATCAGGATAAAGTAGAGCATCCCGGCGACGACCAGGTTGAACAGCGGCGGGATGCTGTAGGTGGCGATGGCCGCGGTGCCGGCGATGATGAGGTAGACGATGCGCTTCTTTTCGACGCCCGTGGCCCTGCGTTTGGCAAAGGCGATCAGGGAGAGGTAACTCAGGAGCAGGACCGTTTCCCCGTAGAGGTAGATGAACGGCCCCAGGTACTTCCATCCCGCGACAGGCGTGAAAAGGATCGCGGCGAGCCCCGCGCTGAAGAGGGCCGTGGTGCGGATGTCCCGCTTTTTGAGCAGGGTTTGCTCCTCGCAGAAGTCGCGACTGAACTTGATGGTGAGGGGGGGGATGGCAAGGAACCCCAACCGCTCGACGAGAAGCCAGGCCCCCGAATGGAAGAACGGGTTGAAGAAGATGCCCCCCTTGTGAAAGGAGATAGCCAGGCAGAGGGCGGCGAAAGAGAGATGCAGCGGCTCCCGCTTCTTGTTGATCATCAGCGCGACGGATACCGTGATGCCCACCGCCGTCAGCATGAAGATTTCCATTGTTGTCCGACACCTTCCCCCGGAGATCTTTGCTTGGTCCCATCTGCCATACCGTAATCCCGCATGGGAAGTCAAGCAGAGGTAAAACAGCTGCGTAGCAGGCTTCGCACCCGCGCCGGATATTACGCACCCCGAGGCGACATTCGCGGTCCGACGTTGGCGTTCTGGAAAAGTCATCTATGCGATGATTTGGGGAGCCGCTTCAAAAAACGCCGGAGGTAAGACGCGCGAATCCTGAGGAATGATGGGTGCTTTTGTTTATGTTAACACGACGGGGAATGAAGCTTGAACACACCGTAGGGACTTTTTGCGAAGCCGACGACGTTGTGGCACGGTTGATGCTCATTACCTTGCAACCGGCCGGTGCGGCGCCGGGTTATTGCGTCCGCGGCCCGCGCGGGGGACGGAAAAAGGCAATGGAACGAGGCATTTTCTGATGGATTTGAATCTGAACGAAGAACAGAAGCAGTATGTGGAAACGGTGCGCCGTTTTGTCGGCCGTGAGATCATGCCCCGCGCCATGAACCTCGAGAAGGGCCACGCCTTTCCCTTCGATATCATCCGGAAAGCCTGGGACCTCGGGATTCTGAACCTTTCCATCCCGGAGGCGGTCAAGGGGTACGGTATCGACCTCATCTCGACGGCGCTTATCATCCGGGAACTCTCTTACGGGGACAGCGGCATCGCAACGTCGGCCATGTGCAACGATCTGGCCAATGCCGTAATCGCCATGCATGGTACGGAGGCGCAGCAACACGCCTTCCTGGCCCCCTTCGTGGAGCGGCCGCTGCTGGCTTCCTTCTGCCTGACGGAACCGGGGGCGGGCTCAGACAATTCCGCCATGACGAGCGTCATTCGGAAAGGAAAGGATGGGAGATACCTGCTCAACGGATCGAAGTGCTTCATCACGAACGCCTCGTTCGCATCCCAGTTTACCGTTTTCTGCAAAGTCGGCAAATCCTCTTCACCCTTTATCGCCTGCGTCGTCGTCCCCGCGATCGCCGTGGAGCCTGACACGGCGGAGGCCGGATCCCATGCCTGTCGGGAGATCCCGCTTCCCTGCGGGGGGCGGATCGTAACGGGAAAGCCGGAGGACAAGTTGGGACAGCGCCTCTCCAACACGGCGACCGTCACCTTCGAGGATGTGGAGATCAGCGACGCCCAGATCATCGGCGACCGGCGGCTCGGATTCCAGTACCTCACCGATGTTCTGGATTATGCGCGGCCCATGGTGGCCGCCATCGGCGTCGGTCTCGCCCGGCGCGCCCTCGATGTCACGCTTGCCTACACGCAGGAGCGCCGACAGTTCGGCCAGCGGATCTGCGACATGCCCGTCGCCCGGGAGACCCTGGTTGCCATGTGGAAACGGGTCGAAATGGCGGAGATGGCCCTGATGAAGGCGGCTTTCATGGTCCAGGAGGGGGCGCCCGACCGGGGCGTTTACGCCTCGCTCGCCAAAAACCTCGCCGCGGAGGCGGCCGTATTCTGCTCGACGGAGGGGTTGCACCTCCACGGTGGGTACGGCTTCATGTCGGAATACGAGATCTCGAAGCTTATCCGGGACGCCCAAATCATCGACATCTACGAGGGGGTCCGCGAGGTCCAGAACATGATCATTGGGCGGGAGCTGATCTGATGCTCTATCTGCACGGTATCGGCCATTTTCATCCGGAAAGTGTGATCACGAACCGGTTTCTGGAGGAGTTGGAGATCGGGACCGACGAGGCCTGGATTCTGGAACGTGTCGGGATCCGCGAGCGGCGGACGGTCCTCTCCCTCGACTATATCCGCCGGACGAAGAACAGCGACCCCCGGGCGGCCCATGAGGCGAGCCTTTACCGGAATGCCGAGACCGCTGCGGCCGCAGCGCGGATGGCCATCGAGCGGGCGGGTATCACGCCCGGCGACATCGGACTGGTCCTGTCGGGGAGCAGCATCCCCTCCTTCTCGACACCCGCGGAGGCGGCCACGGTGGCGGCGGAACTGGGGATCGATGCCCCCTGTCTTGATGTGAACTCGGCCTGCACAACCTTCGGGATGCAGGTCGAGTTCGTCAACCGGATGGCGGTGGATAAGCTCCCGCCGTTCGTGCTCATGGTTCAGCCGGAAGGGATCACCCGCGCCATCGATTACAGCGACCGGTCCGCTTCTGTCCTGTTCGGCGATGCGACCACGGCCGCCGTCGTCTCGGCATCGGTGAAGGCGCGGGCGGCTTTTACGGAATCAAGTTGCGGGACCAACCCCTCGGGGTGGGAGAAAGTGACCATCCCGTACGCCTCCCATTTCCGCCAAGACGGCCAAGCCGTCCAGGGGTTCGCGATCCGCCGGATGACCGAGTCCCTCCAGGGTCTCAAATCTGGATTGACGCAACAGGGGCATTTCCGTTTCATCGGCCACCAGGCAAATCTGGGAGCGCTCAGGACCGTCTGCGAACGGGTAGGTATCCCTGATGATCAGCACTGGTACAACGTGGTCGACTTCGGGAACACGGGCGGCGCCGGAGCGCCCGGTGTTTTGAGCAAGCACTGGGAGGAGTTGATGCCTGGTGACCGTGTCGCAATCTGTCTCGTCGGGGCGGGTCTGACCTGGGTCAGCCTGCTGCTGGCCGTTGAGGAGAATTGATGACCTACGACGAATTCAAAGGAAGTTCCTGCTTCGGACTGGAGGAACTCATCGCCTTTGCCTACGGGACCCTGGTGGACGATCCCCCGGAGGGGTTTGCGGCCCGCCTGCCGGCGCCGCCTTTCCTGATGGTGGACCGGATCCTCGAAATCCGGTCGGACGGTCGTCAGGGGAAGATTGTGGCGGAACAGGATATTCGCCTCGATGCCTGGTACTTCCAGTGCCACATGCCCGCCGATCCGGTCCAGCCCGGCTGCCTCGGCGTGGACGCGATCTGGCAGCTCCTGGGTTTCTTCTGCATCTGGCGGGGGGCGCTCGGGTCAGGACGTGCGCTGGGCTGCGGGGAAGTGGTCTTCAGCGGCCAGATCCGTCCCTTTAACCGCTGCGTGCGTTACGAGGTCGACGTGCGGCGTTTTACCAACCTCAAGGAATCGGGTGCGAGCATCGTCATCGGGGAAGGGACGGTCTCGGTAGACGGCGAGACGGTTGCCGAGATCCATGGGGCGCGGACAGGCGTCTTCAAGGGGATCGCCTATCCGGACTACCCCCGTCGGTCGGCGAACGCCGTCGGCGGCCGGATGAAAGGATAGGGCGCTGTCCTGTGGGGACAGATTTGGTTAAAGTGGGGGACAGATTTCAAATCTGTCCCCATAGTGAGTGAAAAATGGAAATGGGTGCAAAAAAGGTGGCGGTGGTGACGGGGGGCGCAACGGGAATCGGGGCGGCCTGCGTTCGGGAGCTGGCGGCGAAGGGTTTTCGCGTGGGGATCCATTACCGATCGAGCGCGGCGGCCGCGCTTTCCCTGATTGCGGAGATCGGTGACGGATTCCTGCTGCCGGCGGACCTGTCCGACATCGCCCAGATCGATACGATGCTGGAGACGCTGAAGGGGCAGACGGACCGCTGCGATCTCCTCGTAAACAACGCCGGGGTCTCGCTCGACGCCGACATGCAGCGGATGCGGATCGAGCAGTTCGATGCACAGCGTGCGATCGTGCGCGGCGCCTGGTACCTGACGAAGCGCGTGTTGCGCCAATATATGCTCCGCGCGAACAGCGGTCGGATCATCAACATATCGAGCGTTGTCGGCCACACGGGGAACGGCGGCCAGATTCCCTACACGATGGAGAAGGCGGCCATGGACGCGCTGACGAAGTCGCTCGCCCGGGAGCTTCGGGGGCGCGACATCCTGGTCAATTCCGTCGCTCCCGGATTTATCGCGACGGAGATGACCGCCCGCCTGCCCGAAGAGGTCCAGGCTGGGATTCTTGCCGGGATTCCCCTCAATCGGATGGGGCGGCCCGAGGAGGTCGCGGAGGTGGTGGGTTTCCTGGCCACGGCAGGTTCATACATCACCGGTACGGTGATTCATGTGAATGGAGGGCTGTATGGAGGCTGATCCTATCCTACGGGGTCGGATTCTGGAGATGGTGCCCCAACGGCACCCCTTCCGTTTTATCGGGGAGATCCTGGAATTGGACGAGGAACACATCGTCGGCGTCTACCGGTTCCGCAGCGATGAATATTTCTACCCGGGCCATTTCCCGGGCCTTCCCGTGACGCCGGGGGTTATCCTCATCGAAACCATGGCCCAGACGGGTGTCGTGGCCTTCGGTCTTTACCTGAATCTGCTTCGGGGGAAGGGGGAAAGGCCGATCGAGGATCCCGTTACGTTGTTTACACTCGCGGAACAGGTGGAGTTCAGCGGTGTGGTCCTCCCCGGCGAGCTCGTCCGGGTTGCGGGGCAGAAGGTTTATTTCCGCGGAAATCAGCTCAAGGTCGACTGCGTCATGACGCGATCGGACGGCGATGAGGTCTGCTCAGGCACCCTTGCGGGGAAAGGGGTTCCACGGGATAAATTCACCGGAGAGAAGGGACGGGGTCACGCACCGCTCGTTGAGGATGGGTCGCTTCAGGAGGAAGGGTTATGAAACGGAGGGCGGTCGTTACCGGGATGGGGGTGGTCGCACCGAACGGACACGGGCTGGATCGATTCGCAGAGGCCCTTCGGGCGGGGCGTTCGGGCATCCGTCATATTCCGGAATTGGCGCAATTGAACTTCGCCTGTCAGGTCGGGGGTATTCCGGAGGGATTCGATGCGATACGGCAGCGCTATTTCGATCATGAAAAGCTGCTGTCGCTCAACGACAACATCGGCTACGCCTCCGTGGCGGCCGTGGACGCATGGACCGATGCGGGTTTTGCCGTGCCCGAGGCCGAAGACGACCGCGTGGACTGGGAAACGGGGGTGATCGCCGGATCGGGGATCGGCGGAATGGACACGATCGCCCGAACGGTGGTTCCGATGGTGAACGAAGGGAAAGTCCGGCGGATGGGGAGCCGGATCGTCGAGCAGGTGATGAACAGCGGGACCAGTGCACGGATCGCGGGGTTGTTGGCCCTGGGAAACCAGGTGACTTCGAATTCCTCGGCGTGCAGTACAGGGAACGAGGCGGTCATTGAGGCGGCGGCGCGCATCCGGCTTGGACTGGCTACCCGGATGCTGGCGGGCGGTTCGGAGGGGGCCTCACCTTACATCTGGGCCGGGTTTGATGCTATGCGGGTGATCTGCCGGAAGTTCAACGACCGGCCGGAAGAGGCCTCCCGGCCGATGAGCGCAAGCGCCGCCGGTTTTGTCCCCGGCGCGGGCGGGGCGTTCCTTCTGTTAGAGGAGTTGGAATCGGCCCTGACGCGGGGGGTGCGGATCTACGCCGAGGTGCTGGGCGGGATGGTTAACTGCGGCGGCCACCGGATGGGGGGCACCATCACCGCGCCGAACCCGGAGGGGGTGATGCGGTGTGTCCGCGGGGCCGTGGCCGACGCGGGGATTTCGCCTCGCGAGATCGACGCGATCAACGGCCATCTGACGGCAACCTACGCCGATCCGGTGGAGGTGAAAAACTGGTCGGCCGCCCTGGGGCGGGGGCCGAAAGATTTTCCCTGGATCAACTCGACCAAGTCGATGATCGGACACTGCCTGGGGGCGGCCGGCGCGATCGAATGCGTGGCCGTCGTCCTGCAGCTCCGGGGCGGATTTGTACATCCGTCGCTGAACTGCGGGGATCTCCATCCGGAGATCGCCCCCTACGAAGGGAAGATCCCCCATTCGGCCGTAGCATGTCCGGATCTCAAAGTCGTGGCCAAGGCCGGCTTCGGCTTCGGCGATGTGAACAGCTGTCTGATTTTCAGAAAATGGGAACAATGAACGGGACTTTTTCAACAAACGAAAGCAAGGAGGAAAGACAATGAGCGTAGAACAGATTACACAGAAGGTCATCGACATCCTGCGGGGATACGTCAAGGATTCTGCCCTGCTGGAGAAGGCGACGCAGGAAACCCACATCCTCAAAGATCTGAAGGTCAATTCAGCGAGGCTTGTGGACATCATCATTAAGTGCGAGGACGTGTTCGGGACCTCCATCGACGATGACGAGGCCGACCGGATTGCGACGATCGGGGATGCCGTGCTGCTGATCCAGCAGAAGGCGGCGTAAAGCCGGTCATGGAAAGGCGGGAGCGTCTTCTCCTCGGTTTGCAGTACGTTCTGGGACAAATCGCCGTCGTTTTGACGGCGTCGCTTTGCTTCCTCTTCGTTCGCCTGATGGGCTATCGCATCCGCGACCTCAAGCGGATCCGGAACGAAGTCAAGCGCATGTACCGGGCGTACGATGGGCCTTGGATTGTCTGTCCGAACCACCTGACCATGATTGATTCGCTCGTGATCAGCTATGGGATGCTTTCTCTTGCGGATCATATACTCCATTTCCGGCGGGTCCTCTGGAACCTGCCGGAGCGGAAGAATTTTCAGCGGAACCTCTTCCTCGCCCTTATATGCTATCTGGCCAAGTGCCTGCCCGTCGACCGGGGCGGGAGCCGCGAAGGGATCCAGCGGCTCCTCGAAAAGTGCTGCCGGGTTCTGGATTGGGGGCAGGGGCTGTTGGTTTTTCCGGAAGGGGGGAGGTCGCGGACGGCGCGGATAAACCAGGAGAACTTCTCCTATGGGGTCGGCCGCTTTCTCGATGAGAAGAGCGGCTGCCGGGTGATGCTCGTCTATCTCCGGGGCGACGGGCAGGAGAGATACGGGACGATGCCCCGTTTAGGAGAGCGCTTCACGATGACCGTGGAGGTGTTCGATCCCGGCGGTGTGGACGGTGGAGGATTAAGAGTCCAGCGCGAGTATGCGCGGCGGATCGTCGAGCGGCTGGCCGGCATGGAGGATGAATACTTTGCCGGGTGTGGGTAACGATGTCGTCGATCTGAAAGATCCGGAAAATATCGGGAAAAGCAGGGATGATCGGTTCCTCTGCCGCGTCTTTACTGCCGGGGAGCGGGAGCTGATCGCCTCGGTCCCGTCTCCCGATACGCTCCTCTGGTCACTTTGGGCGGCGAAAGAGGCGGCCTACAAGGCCGTCAGCAGCGCTGATCCGGCGGTCTGTTCGATTCCCCGTCGATACCGGGTGGTCCTTGAGGCGGAGGATGCGACGCGAAAGATCGTCCGCCTGGCCGGGAAAGTGATCACCCCTCGGGGAGAACTCGTTCTCGAAGTAACTGTGTCGGCGGACTGGGTTCATGCGCTGGCGGCCGGAGCGGAGGAAGCGCTCAAAAGACTCTGTCAGCGCGTCAAGCGGCTGGAAGGGGGGAAGGGCGCCGTAAATCCCTCGGCCTTCGTCCGGGGGGCGCTCCTCCGGGAGATCGCGCGCCGTCTCGATTGTCCTGTCGGCGATCTGTCCGTCGTCAAAAACCAAGACGGTCTCGGCGCTCCCCGCGTCCTTTTCCGCGGAGAGCTGCTCGCCGCAGAGGTCAGCCTCAGCCACGATGGCCGATTTGCGGCCTTCGCCTTCGATCCCGCTACCCTCATTCCCGCTGACTGCACCGGATGAAACGAAAATCCCCGCGGACGGAATCGGCGGCCTCAGCCGATGCCGACAATCATATTCCGGTCTACTTTCTTCGAGTGGTTGGAAAACTGGTTCATCCGGTTGATGCATACTTCGTGAAAAAGGATGAGATCAAAGCCCGATAGCCAGCAACCTCACTTTCTACGAAGCCGCAACTTTCAGTTCTGGTTTATTGGGCTTGTCGTTCATTGCTGAGGATCTCTGCCAAGCTGTTTCTTTAGGTCCGCATATTCCTTATCGAGGGTGACAATGCGCTTAAAAAGGGACAGGCAAATAAAAGCCATCAGACGGAAGGATAAGTTGGACCGGGTTGCTATGCGCCTGCTGAACGCCTCCTTTTCAATGAAAGCGAATTTGCATGGCGTAATGGTCACGATGCCGGCGGACCTCGGCTTATTGTCGATCAAAGCCATTTCGCCGAAAATCTCGCCACTGTCAAATTCACCGAGGACAATCTTCTCATCGCCATCCGACGAGGTGACGGCCTTCGCTTTTCCTTCCAGGATGAGGTAGGCCCCATCACCGTAGTCTCCCTCAGAAAAAACGATCTGGCCCGCATCAAAGGTCTTCGTTTCCTTGAATACGATTCGGGCTTCTTCACTGGTGATCGTCGGAAAGAAATCCCCCTTCGGTCTTAAGGCGGCATCCAAGCCTGTGCTTCTTCCCATCTTCACCTTGCGGCCCTCCGTGATAAGAGAAAGGGCGTTGATCGCCGTTCTGTATTTGTCATTCAGGTTTCTCAATCTTTCGGGAAGAATACTGTAAAGTCTGTAGATCAAGTCGTGGCTATGAGGCTGGCTGCCCAGAAGGAGGGCTTCAAACCCGCTGCGGGTCAATACACCAACCTCCGTGAGGTCTGCGGCAGCCTTGATTGTGGCCGTTCTCTCCACGTTGTAAAACAGGCTGATCTCCCCGAATATCTCCCCGGGCTTTAGCGTGGCCAGTTGGTTGTCGTTGAGGAAAACCGCCGCCTCCCCGTCCTTGATATAATACATCTCCTGCCCGATGGCGTTCTGCTCACAGATCGTCTCACCTTTATGATAGCGTCTTATCACGGAAAAAATCTGATTCAGGTGCTCGTTGTTGAGGGTTCCAAACAGGGCGCCGCTGATGTTCTGGCAAATCAGATCAAGCTCACTTTTCTGCAGCGCGCCACGCTCGCTCTGAATGGGCAGGAGCATTTCGTCGATATATTCTGTCAGGTTATTCCGGAACTTGAGGGGCATTTTCATGAAATCCTGAGAGATCTTCTTGGCCTCATCCACAGACAGGTATTTCTGATCCTGAATTCTTCTGAACACAAGGTATTCCTTGAGAGCGGGAATGCCGTACAGACCCGCCAGGAACCTGTATGCATTCTGGTTGCTGATGGAGGGGGGGATGAGGGGCTCGAATCCCAAATTGGCCAATCGATCTCTTCCCTTTGAAACGATGCTCTCGTAGGGCTCATCAATGGGTACGGTTTGGGCTTTATGGATCAGGGCAATGTCCTTATGGGAAAGGGGCTGAATCTGCTCGGCAACGACATCGAACTCATGCCCCAGGCTCCTCAACAGTGTGATGATCAGTGCGCTATTTATTCCCCGACCTGAAACGTTGCCGTGCACATCGGCACTATAGGTCGGGGGGCTGAAGAGCAGTTTCCCGTAATTGTCCGTGGCATGAAGGCGCAAACGGACCCCATTCGCAAGGCACCAGAGTCCGATTCTCTCAGCACCCACCAGAGGATCCTCTCCCTCTATGTTCAGGTGGCCCACATCCAGGGTGACCCCGAAATTGTTCCTTTTCACGCCCTCGGGGAGGATACCGATGATCTCGTCGAGACAGGCGGCAAACACTTCAGAGGTTTGGACGCCATCAATCTGGCAATAGTTTTCGAAGGTCACCCTGACCGGGGTGCCTTCGGCCTTCATGACCAGCGCGGCCATCTCCTTTGCCCTTGCGTTATCGATGAGGTGGAAGACCACAGACCCCGCTCCTATATCGCAAGCCAATTGGACAGTCTCGCACTGGATTGCGAAACATTTCAGTGGATCAAAAAAAAGTTGCTGCCCCTTCTTAGGATCGGGAGACGGGGCATAAGGTCCGACGATGGGGGAGTGAATGTCGAGCTTGAGGCCGGCTTTACGGCATGCCTCCCTGATCAGCGCCCTTTTTTCAGCGGAAAACTCCTCCGGAAGCAACTTCTTGTAATTGAAGGGATGAAAATCGACGCTGAGTTCAAGCCCCTCGATCTTTTCGCGTCTGACTTTGTCTACAAGGGCGACAGGATCAAAGATCTGGTTTTCCCAGAAGGTGACCCCCAGCACGCGCCAAGGGTTCTGGATTTTCTCCCACCCTTCTATGGAGCTCCTGTTTTCCAAAAGCTGGGCCTCGTATTCATCCGCAAATCGGGTGATGAAGTCATCGAGGTCCGCCGCTTTCCCTTTGTCGAAAAAGAAGAAGTACGGGGCGTGCTCGTACAACCAGGATGCCTTGACAAGAAAAAATGGGGATTCAACGAGGCGCTGGAGCGATTGATTTTCTTTTTGCCTGGCCAGATCCAGGAGGTGGGATAGGGTCTCGGAAGCAATGACGTAGCCATATTTGACTCTGGATTTGTGCCGGGCGAGCAACGTGAGATCCTCGCCCTGTGGGAGGCCCAGTTGCCCGAGGAGGGATCGGCTTTTTCTGCAAAAGAAGTCGGTTTCGGAGAGGCTGGCATCCAGGATGCTCTGGATCTTATCGCTATTCGGGGATCCCCCACTGGTGCGGTCAATATCATCCATACCCTTGAATGCCTTTCTATGAGATAAAGTCATTTACATCATCCATATCACACTTATGGAGGGATAGAGCATCATTGATTGCCTTTTGAAGTCAAGCATTTTCATCGAGGTTGACAATTTATTGACTCCAGGAAGCACGCGTCAACCGGATGAACCACATTTTATATGTTTATTTGCCGCGGTAATAAGTCCGGTGTTTTCAGAGATCCGCCCACCACATTTCTATGTTTTGCTGAATATAAAGCTGACCATCATCAAGACCGTAGGCCAAAAGATTGCGGTATCCGATACGATTGACATAACAGCAGCCATTGTCAATATTGATTTTGTTTGTTTGCAATCCTGCTTGAATCTGTTCTAACGGTAAAGGCGAATGTCCGCAGAGAACCGGCTTTTTGCCATGATATGGCTTCCCTCTGCCCCAAAGCATGGAGTCGATACCCGCCTTGCCAAAAGGATCGGGAAGTGAAAAGTCAAACTCAGCGTGGACTAAGAAGAAGTCATCCAGTTCAATGAATAGCGGGAGGTCCATAAGAAACGCCAGATATGGTTTTGTGTCGATACCTGCAAAACTTTTCAATGTTGCCTGACCACCGTTTTCCATCCAGACGTTAAAATTTGCATCACATGGGACAGAATCACCCATCTTGACGGACGCCCTGAGCCACATATCCTCATGGTTTCCCATCAGTGCTACAACTTTGCAGCCCACGTTCATGATCGTATCAAGAACGCCTTTGCTGTCAGGACCCCGATCAATATAATCCCCAAGCAGGTAAAGGTGGTCCGACCCCTTGATCTGCAATTTCTCTATCAAGGCATGAAACGTTTTACAGCAACCATGAATATCGGCAATGGCGTAGCGCATCAATCAATTCTGCACATCAAAACGATAGCTGAAGTTCATTCTGAACTCCCTGATAATGTAAGTGGTGTGAAAATAACACCATCTTCATCCTGTATCCGTCGGCCTAAATCCTCACAGAATCCAGACATCGGATCGCTATATCCATATCATAATTCTTGAGAAAAAGGCATCAATGATTACGAAATTCCTGCATCTTCATCGCGGTTGACGTTTTGTGGAGGAAGTACGCGTCAAGCGGATGAACCGGAAAACTTATTTGCTCCCGCTTGCGCAGGAGTGACAGCGGCAGTCGTTTTTTTTCGTCTAACGCATCCACCTTGACAGAGGGGGAGATTTTCATTATTCTCACAACCGCCGGCGTACCGGTGTTTAAATTAACGCAGAAGGGGACAGATTTGAAATCTGTCCCCGCCAACAATCGAGTGTCGAGGAGGCGGATCATGAAAGTCGTCGCATTCAACGGCAGTGCCCGCGCGAACGGGAACACGGCCATCCTGTTGAACGTGGTTCTGGATGAGCTCAGCAAAGAAGGCATCGAGACGGAACTCGTCACGCTTGCGGGGAAGGACGTTCCCGGCTGTCGGGCCTGCTACAAGTGTTTCGAGAAGGCCGACGGCCACTGCGCGGTGACCGGCGATATCGTCAATGAGTGCATCGACAAGATGCGGGCGGCCGACGGCATTCTCCTCGGCTCCCCAACCTACTTTTCCAACGTCACCGCCGGGATGAAGGCCCTGATCGAGCGGGCGGGCATGACGTCGCGCGCGAACCAGGACTTGCTGAAGCGGAAGGTCGGGGCGGGGGTCGTGGCTGTCAGGAGGGCCGGAGCGATGCACGCCTTCGGCTCTCTCAACTTTTTCTTCCTGATCGGCCAGATGATCGTCGTGGGATCCAACTACTGGAACATCGGCATCGGCAGGGAGGCGGGCGAGGTGGAGAAGGACATCGAGGGGGTTCAGACGATGAAGGTTCTGGGGCAGAACATGGCCTGGCTCCTGAAGAAGCTCCACACCTGATTTCAGTCAAGGAAGCGGCGCATTGTATCCGTTTCCCTGCCGGGAGGCCGGCGGGTCGGGACAAGAGGAGGGGGATGATGGAGACGTTCAGCAGAGAAGAACTGAATAAGATAAAGCTTTTCCGGTTTGTTGACCTTGAATCGATCCAGGGAATTCTCGATGCCTGTACCTTTCAGTCTCTGACCGCGGGGGAGGTTCTCATCGCCGCGGGACAGCAGAACAGGGCCGTTTACTTTCTGCTCGAAGGCCATGTCCGAATCCATCTCACTTCGCTCCAGAGCGAACCAACAGCGACCCTCGGTCCCGGCGAGAGCGTCGGAGAAATGTCGGTGATCGACCATCAGCCGACATCGGCCTTCGTCGTGGCTGCGGAACCGGTCCGGCTGCTCGCCATGGATGAGGAGATCCTCTGGTCCCTGGTTCACTCTTCCCACTCCGCCGCCTGCAATCTGCTGATCGGTCTTTCCACACGCCTCCGACACGCCGATGCCGTGATCTCCGGAAGCAACGAGATGGAAGAGGATTGCCGGCATTACGGTACGGTCGATGCCCTCACCGGTCTGCACAATCGCTATTGGATGGACATGGTCCTCGAACGGCAGGTTCAGCGATCGATCACCGGCGGCCTGCCCCTTTCCCTGATTATAATCGACATCGATCACTTCAAGTCCTTCAATGACCGTTACGGACGCGCCTATGGGGAACACGTGCTCTATTCGGTGGCGCATACGCTCTCGGATCACCTGCGTCCGACCGAGATCATCGCCCGCTACGGTGGCGACGAGTTTGTGGTCATTCTGCCCGACGTGGCGATTGGGACGGCGATGAAAATCGGCGGGCGTCTCCACCGGGGGGTCATGGATGCGATACCCGTTACGCCGAACGGGAGTTCCATTCCCCACCCGACGATTTCCATCGGCCTGGCGGAGCTGAAAGCGGGACAGACGGGGAAAGACCTGCTTGCCGAGGCGGATCGGGCTCTCTCCCGTGCCAAGAGCGGCGGCCGGAACCGCATCTCCGAGTGACGTGAGCGGTCAAGCGGGTCGTTTTCAGCGCATGAGCAGGCTGTTGAAAAACGCCCGTCTGCTGCGTTTCCCTCATCCTTCGCCGTTCAACGTACCAGCAAGTACGCCTCACGGCTCAGGATTTCGAGGGCCTTGCATCCGGACATTTTTGAACAGCCTGGATCAGCGGCTTTTTCAACAGCCTCCTAATGGGCTGAGGCGTACTTACGGTTACGCCTCAGTCTTTTTGTGGACATCTCTCGCCCGACGCCATCAGAAATCCGGCTTTTCAGGGGATATCAAAGGTGATATAGGGCTTTCCCAAGGGAATGGCAGGATAATTCCCTTTGAGAGAGGGGTGGACGTTCATGATCAAAGCCCTGTCCAGATTCGCCATCAAATATGGCCTGATCCCGATCGCCTACGGGATCCTGCGCCTCTATTTTCTTATGATCCGGATCCGTCCCGTTAACGATGAAGAGATCTTCCGCCATCTTCGGCAGGGCAGCGGGGCGATCGCCGCCTTCTGGCATCAGCGGATCATCCTCGTCGTTACCTACGCCCGGCGTTTCGGCGAATTCGCCCCGGCGGCGATGGTCAGCCGGAGCCGGGATGGGGAACTGATCGCGGACGTCTGCCGCCGCCTCAACTTCCGCCCCGTGCGCGGGTCCAGCTCCCGCGGCGGGCGGGAGGCCCTGGCGGCCATGGTGGAGGACCTCGCGGAGCATCACTTCGCCATCCATGCCGTAGACGGCCCGCAGGGCCCCCGGGGCGTCATCAAGGCGGGGCTGATCCGCATGGCACAGCTCTCCGGCACCCCGATCGTACCGGTCTACATCTCCGTAGACCGGGCCTGGGTCCTCAGAAGCTGGGACCGCTTCCTCATTCCGAAGCCCTTCAGCAGGGTTGTCGTCCGGTGGGGCAGGCCAATCCCTATCCCGGGAGAGCTGGAAACGGATGCCTTCGAAACCCTCCGCCTGGAGATCGAAAAAAGGATGCGGGAAACCCAGGCTGAGGAGGACCGGAAAAGCGGCTGGACCGAATCTCTTTTCTAACCGCTTATCGAAACACGAACTGGTGATTTAAGAGGGTACAGCGCCGCCATTTTATACGTTTCGGAAGCGGGCCTTCGCTGGGGCGCTGGACATTTTTCGACCATGCACATCCTCGCTTCGCTGTGGCGGCACGGTGACCCGAAAAATCTCCAATGCGCCTGTCGCGAAACCCCGCTTCAATGACAAAAAAGCTGCCCCCGGCCCGTCAGGCCAGCAGCCCGCCGTCCACGGCGAGGCAGATCCCCGTCGTGTAGGAGGCGGCGTCAGAGACGAGATAGAGGACCGCACCCGCCATCTCCTCCGGCTTCGCGATCCGTCCCATCGGGATCGTGGGGAGGACCATCTTCAGGATCTCCGGGTTCTGCGTGAGCGCGGCGGAGAACTTCGTTTCCGTGTATCCAGGCAGGATCGCGT
>JAURXV010000046.1 GCA_030654195.1 Syntrophales bacterium
ATCCAAAAAGGGCGGTAGGGTTCCGACAGCAGCGAAACGTCCACCGTCGCCGCATCCCCCTTGAGGAAACGATAAAAATTCCGATTCGCGGGAACCGCCTCCACGGCCTCGGTCTTCAGGTACTCGCCTTCCTCCAACTCCTCCCGAACGGCAACCTGCAGCGCCATCCTTGTAAGCCAGGCTTTCCCCAGAAGATCCGCATCGCCGCCTTTCTTGATCTCCGCGACGGCCTTCCGAAAATGGATCTCCGTGATGGGCGGCTCGCGGCCGGTCAGAAAGTCCTGCTTGAACGTCTCCAACTGCTTATGACCTGCGGCGATCCACACCGGTGCGGGCTTGGCGCCGCAACCTGCCAGCAGAAGGACGGGAAACAGCAAACAGAATAACTTCTTCATGGCAGTTTGATCTCCGGTCTGGTCTTGAAGGGGATCATTCGATCGATCTCGCCGGCCAGCTCGCCGATCGCCGTGACCGTTGCATCCAGCTCGTTCCGGAGCGCCTTCAGATCTTTCGTCGAATCGGCCGCCTCGGTACTGATCTTGTTGATGTTGTCGAACGTGGCATCGATCTTCACCAGTTTTGAAAGCAGGTCGCGGAGAATGTTCCGAAACTGCGGCAGGACGCCGTCCCTGCCGTAGAGCTCCTCATCGGTCTTACCGGCCATCCCATCGACCCGTTGGAGGATCCCGTCCGCCTTACCGGCCATCCCATCGACCCGCTGGAGGATCCCGTCTGCCTTGGCAGTGATGTCCCGGAGCTTCTTCAGGGCCTCGTGGACCGATTTGACGCTTTCCGGATCGCCGACGGCCATCTCCAGAAGGGAATCTCTCTTGGAGAAACGGGTAACCACCGTCTCCGCGTCCCGCAGAATTTGGTTCACGTTGCCTTTCGGATCGGCGAGATTCGCGGTAATGCCTTCAATGTTGGCCATGATCCGGTCCGCCTTGTCGATAATCGGCTGCGCCCGCTTGATCAGCTCATTGATGTCATTCGATTCCGTGATCTCCGGAATTGTTAGCGGCGAGAGGGGGAGACCGTTGAGGTTGGTCGTCTTGACGATAATCCGCGATGAACCGATCAGCGGCTTGTCGAGGATGAACTTGCTGTCCGCCCGGATCATTCGGTTATGGCGCTCCGGGATCTTGATCCGGACGAGGACGGTCCCCTGATCGGTCAATTCCAGCGAACTGACCCGGCCGATCGTGAAGCCCCAGACGGCGACCGGCATCCCCTCCGTCAGGTTTTCGCCTGTCTGCGAGGAGAGGGTGTAGGTATAGACTTTGGAGAACATCCCCTTTTTGTAGGCCACATACCCGATCGAGGCCATGATCAGCATGGACGTGATCGTGATGAAGAGACCTACCTTGAATTCAATCTTCAGCATCATCCGTTTCCCCGTAGCGTTCTTTTTCCCAATTATAATCAAAAATATGGGCTTCTGCAATCAAATCATCGACCTTTCGGAGGGAATCCGTGAAAAATCGCCCATCCGGCAGGTCCGGAAGGATCCGGAAGGGCCTGTCCAGAACGACAACGGCGTCGCGGACCAGCGCCGCCCGGATGAGCATGATGCAGAAGCGCTCCTCCGCGGTGAGGGACGGATTCCGTTTCTCGGCGGCTGCGGCCATGCCGAAACGTTGCAGAAGATCCAGCGCCTGCGTCTTCGCCTCTTCCCAGGGCATGTTCTCGTGGTATTGCCGGATCAGGGCGATGTTGCTCCACCCGGGCAGATTGGATATCAGGGGGACCTCCAGGGAAACCATTCCCAGATGCGATTTGTGATCCGCCAGGAAACCCTCCAGTGCCTTTTCCAGGGCCTCTTCATTTTCGAAGAGCCTCAGATGAATCTTACGATCGATGACAGCACCTCGATGGTTACGATGGCCAGAAAGACCTTGACCATGCCGTTTAACACCGCAACAGGAATGCTCGTCAGATCCTGCGAGGCATTCAAGCCGAGGCGGATCGGGATCATCGTGATGAAAAATCCGAAGGTCGCGCACTTGATCAGCAGGATGACGATATCCAGGACATCGGCGGAATGAAGCAGGGTATCAATATAGGCGTCCACGCTCGTTCCGAAGACCAGGCTGGAGACGAGTAGCCCGATGAAGAGAACCACCAGCGCAAAAAGGCTGGTAAGGAGGACCATGGAAAGCATCCCGTTGAGGATCCGCGGGATAAAAAGATAGTGGATAAGATCGATCCGGAAACTTTCCAGGGTATTCAGCTCCCGGTTGACCTTCATCACGGCGATCTCGGCGTTGATCGCCGAGCTGGAGCGGAGCGCGATCAGCAGCACCGTCACGAAGGGCGACAGTTCCGTGACGACGAAACCCATCAGCAGCCTTCCAAAGTATTCGCTCAGTCCCAAGTTCTTGACCACTTGAAAGGCCATGCCGTTGATCAGGAAACCAAAGATCACCGCCACGAAGAGAAACAGCGGCAGGATCTGGACCGAGGTGAAGTAGAACTGATGGATGAAAACCATGCGCGACGCGCTGTTGTACGTCCGCCGGTCGAAGAGATTCAGAAAGACCCGGGTGGCAAATTGAAGTGTGCCCCGTAGCGGGAGGATCTTGCTCAGGGAGACTTTTCCAATATTTTCGATGGTCGTGATCATGGCACCCATCGTCCCATAAATAGCAAAAAACTGCACGCAGATGGTATGACTCGGCAGCAACCGGTAACAATAGATCCAAACGGCGTCAATCTCCGCGGAGCCGGCATGCCGGGTATGTAGTAAATGCCTTATCGCTTCCCTATGTGCTGAAAGATGGAGACGGCTTCGACGACTTTTAAGTATATTAGCACAAGCCTTGCACGCATGCAAAGGGGATTGGAACGGGGGTTTTATACGGAGGACTTTCTTTTTTTCTGTAATTGTTATAGAGCTGTACAGTACGGAAATGGGCAAATCATTCATGGTTTCCGGCTTTGTCAGATGCAGAAAATATT
>JAURXV010000047.1 GCA_030654195.1 Syntrophales bacterium
GGCAGCGCGACCTTGAAGCTTGCGCCTCCCATCTCGTTATCCTCAACCCAGATTTTGCCACCCAGTGAACGAGTGACCAGGGTATGGGCAATCGAAAGCCCCAAACCGGTGCCCTGCCCCACCTCTTTGGTGGTATAGAACGGCTCGAATAGCCTCGTCTTGATTTCGTCCGGCACGCCGCCGGCATTGTCTGCCACTTCAAAGATCACCTGGTCATTTTCTCTCGAAATGCAGCACACCACTTGTTTTTGAAAACGCTCGCCGCGGCTTTCTGCTGCCTCGGTCCTCTCGTCTAACACCTGGCGCGCATTGGTCAGGACGTTTATCAATACCTGCTCCAGTTGGTTTGGATTTACGTAAATGGCGGGTAACCCTTTCTCTATTCTACGTGAGACTGAAACGTTGTGCAACTGGAACTGCCCGCCTATGACGACGAAGGCGTTATCCAGCACCCCTTCGGGTTCGACGTATTCCCATTCCTCGGGCCGCCGGGCAAATGCCCGCACGTGAGTGATCAACCGATCAATGCGCTTCACGTTGTCGAGTACGTCCTGCAGGTCCTGGGGCAGGAGGCTCAGATCAAAGCGATCTTTGCGAATATCGCGCAGTATGCCTTCGGCGGCGGTGGAGATGATGGTTAACGGCTGGTTGATCTCGTGGGCCATGCCGGCCGCCATCTCTCCCAGGGAGGAGAGTCTGGAGGCGTGGGCGATTTGCATCTCCCTCTCTCTCATCTCCTGCTGGCGTCTTTTCTGCTCGGTCACGTCCCGGCCGCTGGCGTAAACCCCCACCTCCCCCTCCGGCGTGGTAAACACCGTGCCGGAGATGTCACAGATTAAAATTCCTCTTCCCGGCACGTCGCCTGTGAGTTCAATATCCCTGACCTTTCCTTTCTCCAGCACCTCGGCTATCACCTTCTCGGTTTCCTCCTGCGGCAGGTATGTGTAGATTGATGCGCCAATCAACTCCTCACGGCTCTGACCCACGATCTTTTCAAATGCCTCGTTCACGTCCATAATTCTGCCCGCCACGTCCAGCGTCATCTGGAAATCCGGACTGCTCTCAATCAGGTGGCGGGTGTAATCGCGCTCCATCCTCAGGTCTTTTGTGCGCTCGTCAACTATCTGCTCGAGGTTTTCGGAGTGCTTCTTCAACCTGTCCTCTGCCCTCGCTGTCCTCTCGCTCAGGATACTGACCGTCGTGCCGACGACGATGAACAAAGCGGCCCGCGCCAGGTTATTGACAAAGTTCCAATCCAATCCAAGGTGTGAAAGGGAGTAGCTGGCAAGCAGTAATAGAGCCAAAAATACAGCCACCACCAGGCCCTTTCTCTTCCACCACACAGCGGCCAGGATGATGGGAAGGTAGAAAAAGTGGCTGAAGACGACTTCGATTCCAAGCGCCCAGTGGAAATAGTAGGAGAGCAGGCAGCAGATACCCACCAGGACCGCCACTGCTGGAACTCTGTACTTTTCATTCCGTCTCGTGGATCTTTTCTCTCTCATTTTGTCCCTCCTACCCTCGCCTCTACACCCACGAGCTCGCCAACGGCGGCCAATGCGCCTGTACTGAGCTGTCACAATTCATGCATGTACCTCATGGGGTTGTCAATGAATGTAACCCTGTCCCGTCGTTTCGTTCTGATCAGGGGCATTGGGACAGGGTTTGGTATGAGGCTTATCTTTCGGCGAACCGGTATCCCTTTTCCCGGAAGAGCCGTAGGCAGGCATCCGCGACAGCTTCGTCGTAAAGGGTTCCTCGATTCTTCTCGATCTCCTCCAGGGCGGCGTTAATTCCCAGGCCGGCGCGATAAGGCCGGTGAGAGGCCATGGATTCGACTACGTCAGAAACGGCCAGAATGCGGGCTTCGATAAGGATTTCTTCCCCCTTGAGCCCCCGGGGGTAACCGGAACCATCCATCCGCTCATGATGCTGGTAGACCATCTCCGCCAGGGACCAGGGAGATTCTACATTCCTGAGAATCTCGTACCCTTGTCGGGCGTGTTCTTTAATCAGGGAGAATTCGATTTCAGACAGTTTTGTCGGCTTGGACAATATCTCAGCAGGGATCGACAGTTTCCCGATGTCATGGATCGAACCTGCAATGCGGATGCCGTCGATTTTCTCCTGCGGCAATCCCATCTCGGCGGCTATGGTACGGGCAAGGTTCGCGGACCGGACCTGGTGGCCGGCCGTATAGGGATCTCTGGTCTCCACAGCCGATACCATGACCTGGATGGTTGTGCCAACGGCCTTCCTGAGACTTTCGAGGGTCTGCTGAAGTTCCTCATCCGCCCGCTTGCGGTCGGTGATGTCGCGGTAGATGACCTGATAATGTTCCTTGCCATTCCAGAGGACCCT
Organism: Syntrophales bacterium; assembly: GCA_030654195.1. Classification (GTDB taxonomy): domain Bacteria; phylum Desulfobacterota; class Syntrophia; order Syntrophales; family UBA5619; genus UBA5619. The sequence continues at coordinate 2,362 of JAURXV010000047.1, forward strand.
CTTGCGCCAGACCTGAAGGTGGCGAACCTCTCCATCTTTTCTGACAATGTCGATCCCATACTCGGATGAATCATCCTCACCAAGACGTCTTTTCTCTCTCCGAACCTTAAACTCGGCATAGCTCTGTTCCGTATAACGCTTCACGGCATGGGTCGTCTGCCATTCCTTAATACTGTCGTACCCGAAGATATCCAGAGTCGCCCGGTTGGTATAGAGGGTCGCCCCTTCCTTTGATACAGTACGAATGCCCAGCGGCGACTCATCCAGGGACCGGCGATAATTCTCTTCGCTTGCACGCAGCCCCTCCTCCGCCCGCTTGCGGTCGGTGATGTCGCGGCTCAATGAGATTATGCTCACGGGCTTCTGTGCCTCGTCCCGTATAAATGACAGGTTGTTCTCCATCCAAACGATGGAACCGTCCTTTCTGTATAGCTCCAATTCCAAGATGCGGCTTCTGCCGGGATCTGCCGTACCACTGGCTTCCAATTTCATCTCTTCTTCAAAGACCTTAGCTATGATCTGCAGGGATTCAGGCGTCATGACCTGTTCAAAGGTCTGCGCCGTGGCCTCTTCAGCAGTGTATCCCCGTATACGCATGATGGAGGGGCTGACATAGGTAAAACGCAGATTCATGTCGATGACCATTATGACGTCTGCCATATTATCCACCACCCAACGATACTTCTCTTCGCTTTCCCTGAGCGCCTCTTCGGCCTGCTTGCGGTCGGTGATGTCGCTCAGCACGACGCGGCACACGGGCGCGCCGTCGGCGTCCTGCGCGGCGGTCGCCGCCAGATGCCCCCAGAATGCCGTTCCGTCCGTTTTCACAAGCCGCAGCTCGCACGCCTGCGGTTCACCGGCTTGCCCTGAGCTTGCCAAATGCGTCTCAAAGAGCTGTGTGCGGTGCCGGTAGTAGATGTCCTGATCCTCGGGGAGGAGGAAGCGGAAGATCGGCTGCTTGACCAGCGCGCCCCGGGCCACGCCCAACAGCGTCGCGGCGGTGAGATTGGCTTCGAGGATCAGCCCCTTTTCGCTGAGGGTGAAATAGCCCACCGCCGCCAGGTCGTAAAGGTCGAAATAGCGCGCCCGCGCGGCGTTCAGTTCCTCCTGCGCCCGGCGTAGCTCCTCGTTCTGCATCTCCAGCTCGATCTGATGCACCCGCAGCTCGTGGAGCATCTGCCGCGTTGCCTCGATGGACAGCGATTCCATGTTTTCCGGTATCCGGAAGGTTTTTCCCCGGGCGATCCCCTCCGCCCGCCGGCGCAGAGCAACAGCCGGAGTTTCGGATTCACCGCCCGTGTGGCTTGTATTCATGGCAATCCTCTTTTCTTCCTACCAAATCATGCCCCGCCGTGATTCCCGTTTTCTTCGTTTTTCTTTTTTCCGATCATGACGCTCCCGCCGCTTCAGCACTCAATGATTCAGACAGGCATTGTTATCAAGGTTTTAACATTGGCTGCTGTCGGGGAAATGCTCTTGAGATTCTTCGCGATATCGAAGCTCACGCACTGGCCTCTTCGTATAGTCTTCGGTTCGTTACTGTAAATGGCGCTGAAGCGAAAAAATACATTTTCGCCTTCGTCACTTCTAATGAACCCGGCGCCTATCTGCTGATTGAACCATTTAATTTTTCCCGTCGGCATGGATTTTATCCTCCCTCCTGTGATAAATGAACTACCCCGCAGCAAGCTGCGGGGAATATGACCTGGAGAGATTTACGAGATATGATCCTTGTTTTGGATTCTTCTCGCCTTCGCTATTATGCCCCGGCGGCCAGGGAAGTTTCGATCCGGGCGAGGCGTTTTTCGAGCCTGTCCATCGCCTCCGGGAGGGCCTGCTGGTTCTTGGCCCGGGAACAGAAGGCGGGGTTGTTCACCCACCAGTCCATGCCCATCTCCTTGGCCTTGTCAACGGAGCAGATGACGAGACGGATCTGGATCGTCAGCAACTCGACGTCGACCAGGTTGATCCGGATATCGCCGGCGATCACAATCCCCTTGTCCAGGATCCTTTCGAGAAGATCCGCCAGAGTCGTACTTTCCACAGAATGTCGAGCGCGTTGTTGGATTGCCATTTTCTTTTCCCCCATTTCACTAAGCTGCTATAACAGTTTCCCCAAAGGTCCCAAATCCAGATTCAAATCATCGCTTTCGAGACCGAATTCGCGGGCGATCTTCGCGATCTCCTCGGACTGACGCATCAGGGTGAAACCGAGACGCTCAATCTCTTCATCTGTAAGGCCTCCCCCGTCAATCCTGCGGATCGCCTGTTTCTCCAGAAGTTCATGGAGGAGCTTGACCACGGTCAGAACAAGCTGGGCCAGACCGTTTTTTTTCTTATCCGCATCGAGGTTCATGCGCCGGGACGAGGCCCGCTTAGGCCGTGGCGCCATGGTTTTCGCAAAATCGCTTATGACCGGCGACGCCACCCTTTGCACCCTTTGGGGACAGATTTCAAATCTGTCCCCAGCAGTGATTTGGTTTATGGGGACAGATTTGAAATCTGTCCCCATAAACCCCAAATCTGTCCCCATAAACCCCGCGTTCATGTTCATAGCACCAGACCCTCCTCGCGCCGGGCGGTTTCCACGGAGGTCAGGATGACCTGCAGGCCCAGGTAAATGAGATCGATGTCGGCGACGGAGATCATGACGTCGCCGACAATCACGGCGCCCTTGTTGAGCACCCGGTCCAGGGTCTCGCAAAGGCTGATATGTTCCTTTTCATCCAGTTCATAATCAGACATGTTGCACTTTCTCTTTTGTCATTCCGGGCTTGGTTTATGGGGACAGATTTTAAATCTGTCCCCATAAACCAAGGTAAATGCAAAACTCTTCCAAATATGTTCCCCC
>JAURXV010000053.1 GCA_030654195.1 Syntrophales bacterium
TGTGCCGGAGGGGCTTGACGATGAGCAGATGGAAATGTTTGAATCTCATATCAATGCGTGGGTGAAAGAAGGCGAAGTAATCCGGACGCAATCAGCTCGCTTTTGAACCACAAAAGATATCAAGAACTCGGTACTCTCAAGTAATGAGGTAAACATGAATCCGGATGTGTTTCGCGAGTATGACGTCAGGGGGGTTGTGGACAGGGATCTGACTCCGGATTTTGTCTATCTGCTGGGCCGGGCAATCGGCGCCTATGCGATCCGTCATGGCGTAAGGACAATGATCCTGGGCCGGGATTGCCGCCTCAGTTCGGAGAACTACCAGGATGCCGTCTGCCGGGGGATCCGGTCCGCCGGAATCGATGTGACCGATATCGGCCTCTGCGCGACCCCCATGCTCTATTTCGCGATCCGCCATTTCCGGTCGGACGGCGGCGTGATGGTCACAGGAAGCCACAATCCACCTGATTTCAACGGATTCAAGATCTGTATCGGTCCCGATACGATCTACGGGGAGCAGATACAGGAGCTGCGGAAGATCATGGAAAGCGGCGCCTACATCGAAGGTTCGGGGAAATCCTCTCGCCGGAAAATCGCCGAAATCTATCAGGACTATATCTTCGATCATCTGAAAGTGCGGCCCGGTCATCGTGTCGTGGTTGACGGCGGCAACGGCGTGGGCGGATTATTCGCCCTCCCGCTGCTGAAGCGCTACGGCTGTCAAGTAACCGATATCTATTGCGACCCGGACGGCCGTTTCCCCAACCACTTTCCGGATCCCACGATCCCTGAAAACCTGCGCGAATTGACACGGCTGGTCCTGGAAACCGGGGCCGAAGCCGGCATCGCCTATGACGGAGACGCCGACCGGATCGGCGTCATCACGGACCGCGGAGAGATCCTCTGGGGCGATGAGTTGCTTCTGCTCTTCTCCCGATTCATCCTGAAGCGGAATCCCGGCGCGGCCATCATCGGGGAGGTCAAGTGTTCGCAGAAACTCTTTGACGATATCACCAAGAACGGCGGACGGGCCATCATGTGGAAGGCGGGCCATTCCCTGATCAAGGGAAAAATGAAAGAGGAAAATGCCCTCCTGGCCGGAGAGATGAGCGGTCACATCTTCTTCGCGGACCGTTATTTCGGCTTTGATGACGCGATTTACGCCTCGGTCCGCCTTCTGGAGATCCTTTCGGACTCCGGCAAGCCCTTGAGCGATCTTCTCGCCGATGTTCCACGAACCTTTGCAACCCCGGAGATCCGCGTCGATTGCCCCGACCGGCTCAAGTTCGGCGTGGTGGAGGCCGTCCGTGAACACTACCGGAAGAGCCATGAGATCATTGAGATCGACGGTGTGCGGGTCCCTTTTGACGACGGTTGGGGTCTTCTCAGGGCCTCCAACACCCAGCCTGTTCTGGTTCTGCGCTTCGAGGCGGCTACGCAGGAACGATTGGCGGCCATCCGCAGAGAGATGGAATCCGTACTGAACAATGTATTGAAATCTATGCTTTAACATTCATCGAGAACCTGATTACCCTTGAAATGACTGCCGCCGGGATAATTCTAAAGGAAAGGAGGAGCCCCATGCCCAGACCCCAGTACCCCACCTCGGAAGGTCTCTGGTCGAGAGGAAGGCGGGGGGAGGCCGGTTACGGCGCGGTCCGCCTGGGAACCCCATACCCCGAGGCGGTGGAGAGCCTCCGGAAGGCCGTGGAGGGGATGTTCCACGCCATCGATGATTCTGGGATGGGACGGATCACCGCCTGGGTGGAGGAACTGATTCCCCGAGGCGCCGAATGCTGCCACTTCGTGGTGGAGCGAACCGGGGACTCCCCACGGCCCTGGCGATCAGCCGTTTCTCCATGAAAAGCGATTCTCCACCCCGAGAAGTCGCCCAGTGCTCCTTCTCCTCCAGGGTCACCTCCACATCCCCGGCGCCCGCCGCTCTCGCCTTTTCCCTGATGATCTTTGCAAGGAGATCCCTTCCGCGGACCGTCGCCTCCTCCAAGCCGGCAAAGACCTCAACCCCGATAGAGGAATGGAGCCTGAACCGACCCTGAACAGGCCTGATGAGCGCTTCGTCGGTCATGGCGACTGCGCCGGTGATCGCCCCGATGGCATTGGCGACGCCGGCATGAAACGGCACAACCGCGGATGTTCCAAGCTTCTGCGCCACGGGGGGGAGAAAGGCATAGGCCGGCGCTCCGATCCCCACAAGGCGGTTCTTCAGGGAAATCTGAAACCGGACATGATCGCTTCTCTTCTCCGGGGAAAAACAATGATCCCAGAAGAGACTGCAGACATCGCAACCGGCTTGGTCCCGGTGCAGGTGGACCTGTTCCGCCAGGACCAGATCCAGAATCTGGAGGCCGATCTTCCGCTCCATCGCCTCGGACAGTTTTTCACGGAGCGCCGGGAGGGAAATCCGGTGGCGGTTGCAGAGGATCTGCAGGGCCAGCAGGGACGTTCCCCGATTCCAGGCGGCAAAGGTCCCGTTTGCATGGAGAAAATCGGTGGGCGTGATACCGCAATGCTGAACCAGACCCTTTTTCTCCAGACGAGCCAGCTCTCTCTGGACATCGGTCATCCCAAGATCCGACGCTTCGGAAAGTTGCAGGAGCGATCGGGGACCTTTGCCGAGCGAGTCCAGGATCCGCCGCCCGGTCTTCTCCTCATGCCCCTCCGGATTCTTTCCCCAGGCAACCCAGAAATCGGGAGCGCTATGGAGGGGAAGGTGATCGCACCGCCCCCGGATTCTTTCCAGTTCCGCTTCAATCTCCGGATGTTCGGCCCCAAGAAAGGCCATCGGGACGATCCGTTTCGGTCCCACCCGGAGATTCCCGTCATAATCGAGACTGACTTGGCTGTCGCCGCCCAGACCGATCGTCCGGATATCGATCGCCTGGACGTTCGTCTGCCACGAACCGATCCGTGCGCCTTCCAGGTTCAGACAGGGATGGCCGTTCCTGAGAAGGGCCATGTCGGTGGTGGTCCCCCCGATGTCCACGATCACGGCATCTTCTACCGCCCCCTCCTGCCCCAGCAGAAATCTGGCGCCGATCACGCTCGCCGCCGGTCCCGAAAGAATCGTCTCGATAGGCCGGTTCATTATGGCCGGCGCCCCCATCAGGCTGCCGTCGCCTCGAACGATCATAAGCGGCGCCGTTATCCGATTCCGGAGGAATACCCTTTTGACCGAATCGATCAGATGATGAATGACGGGGATCAGGTGGGCATTGAGAATCGTCGTAGCGGCCCGCTTGACCGCATCGAGCCGCGGGGAGAGCTCATGCCCGCAGACCACCGGTCCGCCCGTCATCTGCCGGATGATCTCCGCGGCCCGGAGCTCGTGATCGGGGTTGCGGACGCTGAAGTAACCGCAGACGGCGTAGGCCTCGATCCCGTCCTTTTTTCTTTCAACGATCTCCCGCAGGGTTTCCGTATCGAGGGGTTCCCTCTCCTCCCCCCGCACGTCATGGCCGCCCCGGATCAGCACGGCATCCTCCCTCAGGGCGTGAGGAAAATCATCGGGACCGTAACCGATCAGGAGGCCTAAAACTCGCCTTCTGGCCCCCTCCACGATGGCGTTCGTAGCCAGGGTCGTTGAAAGGCCGATGAGGGCAATGCCGGGGAAATGGCGCTTCTCGAGTCCCCGGAGGCTTTCTGCAATGCCGAGGGCAAGATCCGCCCTTGTGGTGGACGCCTTCGCAAAAGAGAGGATCTTTTTGTTCTCCAGGTCGATGAGGACGGAGTCCGTATTGGTTCCCCCGACATCGATCCCCAGGCCGATGGTGTCGCTCATGGTTTATTACGTAAACGCCGCTTCCGGCTCGTTCAAGGTTTCAGGGTACGAGCTTTTTCGACGGCGCTGGCCGCATCGGGGGAATAGCCGTCCGCCCCGATATCCCGGGCGAACTTCTCCGTCACCGGCGCCCCCCCCACCATCACCTTCACAGAACCCCGCAGGCCCGCCTCCACGAGGGATTCGATAACCTCCCTCATCCGGGGCATTGTCGTGGTGAGCAGCGATGAAAGGCCGACGATATCGGGCTTGTGAGTCCTCACCGCCTCGACAAAACGTCCTGACGCCACACCCACGCCCAGATCGATCACTTGATAGCCCGCACCCTCGAACAGCATCCCCACGAGGTTTTTGCCGATATCATGGAGGTCCTCCTGGACCGTGCCGATGACAATCGTCCCAGCCGTCTCCACCCCCGTTTCAATGAGCTTGGGTCTCAGGACCGTCATGGCCGCCTGCATGGCCTTGGCAGCGATGAGGACCTCGGGCATGAAGAGCTCATCCCGGCGGAACTTCTCCCCCACCACGTCCATGCCGGCAACCAGGGCGTCGCTGAGGATCACCGCCGGCGAAATGCCCTGAACCAGGGCTTCCTGTGTCAGTTTAGGCACATCGATAAAGTTGCCATTTTGCAGCTCCTCCGAAATTTTCTCCAATAGCTCCATCGGTTCATCTCCTTTTCTTGATTACGTATCCACTCTCCCGTTATTTTCGCCGTGCGTAAAGGGGAATTATTTTCACAGCCGTCGCGCCGTTACGGCCATCGCCGGTCCAGACCGCCGCTGCGACCGCGGAACCATGCCCATCACGGACGGATCCCGGGAAACTGCGCCCGCAACGAATCCTTGAGCTCCCCGGAAAGCCCCAAGGGCTTGTGCTCCTTCAGGATCCGCTTCGCTGCGGCAACGGCTTTTTCTTCCACCGTTGGGCTTCCCGCCTTTTCCCAGTTGATTCTCAATTGCCGGTCGCTCAATTTGGGCAGATAATGTTCCCGGCGCATCCACAAAATCGTATGCGGATCCGCCAGAAAATTTCCTCCCGGACCCACGCGCCGATAAGCATCCAGGGCGATCGTATCATCCGTCACCTCGATCCCCCGGACCGCCCGCATCGCCATGCCGATGATCTCATTGTCAATCACATACTGTTTGTAGCTGGCCGTGCTGGCGAATTCCACCAGACCGGCGGCATCATGAATAAAGTTCGAGCCCGAAAGGGCAACGAGGACATCGGTGACGGCTTTCTCATATCCGTTCTGGGCATCGACGACCTTCGCATCGGACATGCCGGCGGTGGTGTAGTTGGGCAGGTTGAGATACTGCGCCATGGCCGCCGCGCCCGCGTTGATGAGACCCATCTCCACGGACCCGCTCACATAGCCCATCGTCCTCAAATCCGTCGAGGTGGCTGTACAGGCGTAGAGAACCGGGGTTCCCGGATTGACGAGCTGGGTCAGGACGACGCCGGAGAGCGTCTCCGCATGGAGACCGGCGAGCAGCCCCGCGATCGTGACCGGCGCCGTGGCCCCGGTGAGGGGCTCAGCGGGAATCGCAACCGGCATTCCGGCCTTTGCGATATGATAGAGGATGTCGCCGTAGATGTCGTCCATCTTGAGGGGAGAAACCACGCAGGTGATGAACGACACAAAAGGTCTCTCCCGGAGCGCCTGGGGACTCCCCGCAATCCGTTCCGCCATTCGGATGATGTCGAGGGTCCCCTGGAGCGTATAGATGCCGCCCATGAGGTGCTTGGAGCAGTTCAGGATGGAGGAGTGGAACCGGTTGAGATCCACATCCTCCGGGGGAAGGTCGTTGGGGTAGACGGGCAGGACCATGAAATGGACATTTTCCAGAGCGTCGCAAAGCCTGGCGATGTCCCGTACATCCTTGAGCGTCGTGGGGCGCTTGACGCCGGTCTCCAGATCGATCACGTTGAGGACCGTACCCCCCGTACCCATATGGACGTTCTTTCCCTCGCAGTAAAGATCATGTTTCTCTTCGCGGCCGCAGAGAACAACTTTCTTCGGCGCCCTTGCAATCGCATCTTCCACCATCGACCTCGAAACCTTGACAAGATTCTTGGAAGGGTCGCAGACGGCCTTATGTTTCTGAAAGGTCTCGAAGGCGAGCTTGCTATGAACCTCCACGCCGATCTCTGAGAGAAGGGTCATGGCAGAATCATGAATTTTGCGGATGCCCTCATCCGTCAGGGGTCGGTACTGACCACCAGCCGTTGGTTTCATTCTTTCTCCTTTCTCATAAAACTGTATGGATTTTTCGATCAGCCTTCCTATGGTGAAAACGACAGATTTTAAATATTTCTATCGGATATATTTTAAGGTGACATATGGACATTTGGCTAAGTGATGTTCATCATAAATTTATAATTCTTATTTTAAAATATTGATCTTAAAAAAGAAAAGGCCTTCCTGGCCTTTGCCAAGAAGGCCCGACTGCACCAATCTTATTTCAGAGCCTGGACTTCAGCATTCAGCCCCTTCCGCCAATATCCCTCTTCCTCCAGTTTTTCGGCCAGGCCTTTGATCTTTTCGACCCAGGGTTTGCGATCAGGCGTGTTGAAGACTGCACCATGCTCCGTCTTCATACGTTGAATATCGCTGTTGACGGCATCTCCGGCCCGCTTTGTGTACCAGACCCCTGCTTCATTGGCAGCATCGATCAGGGCCTTCTGGTTCTCGACCCCTAAGCTTTGGAACTTTTGCTCGTTCATTGAGATAACCATGGTTTGCCAGTATTCATCAAGATTGTTCACATATTGAGCAACTTCCGTAAATTTCATTCCCCAGACAGCATCGAAAGGAGAGGTCACTCCATCCACAATCCCCTGCTTCATCGCTAAATAGGCCTCGCCAAAGCTGATGGTGACGGTTGTGGCACCCAGCCATTGCCAATACCGATGGATGGTCCTGGCTTCCCAAAGACGAAGCTTGAACCCTTTGAGGTCGTCGGGTGTATTGATGGGCTTATTCTTTGAAATAAGGACCCGGTAGGGTCCCCTCCCCCAGGTATACTGGGTGGTGATGAACCGCTGCTTTCCGTTTTTGATCACATCCTGTTCTATCTTTCTGAAGATCGGGCTTTTCAAAAATTTCGCAAAATGGTCCCGGTCTCGGAAAGTAAAGGGCGTTTCTGCAATCTTCAGATCGTCCGCATAGATTTCCCAGAATGTGGTTGACTCGGCCACCATATCCTGAGTCCCCATGCTGACCCCTTCCATCATCTTCATCGCATTTCCCAACTGCTGTGAGGGATAGATATTGACTTCAATCTTCCCCTTTGTCTTCTCCTTGACCAATTTGGCAAAGGAATTTAAGGCAACCCCCTGGTGGGTCTCCGGTGCCATAATGTGCCCGAGGCTTAAGGTGATGGCTTTCTGAGCGAAAGCCTGCCCCGTGAGAAAATTGAGTATCACAAGAATGAATACCGCTATAAGGATCTTTTTCATTGTTCCCTCCCTCCTTTTTATGAGTAGAATGCCTTAGTTTTTCCCATCATCCGCTCACTCCATTTTTCTTCTTTCAACTCTCAGATCCCCCCTTTCCCTCCAGTTTACCTTCGACCAAGACTTCCTCTTCTTTTCCGCTTATTTTTTTGACCTGCGTGAGGACGACGTAAACATTAAAAAGAAGGATAGAGACGCCACAGATAAGAATCGGGATGGTAAAGAATCGAAAAGATATGTTCAACGTGGGCAACAGATAATGCGCCTGCAGCTCCTGGAGTTCATAAGATGAAACGATCAGAAAGACTATAAAAACCCCGATCAGAACCTCCCAGAGCAGGTTGATGTATTGTTGCGCCCTCAGGGGCAATCGCCTGAAAAGGAATTCCAGGATGATCAACAATTTCTGTTTATACATGACGGGTATTCCCACGAAGACAAGGTAGAGAAACAGCAACGTCGTCAGTTCGGAGACCCATGGGAAGGGATGGTTCAGAAAGTATCTCGAAACCACCTCCATCATGATGATGCATGCCATGATGCCCAATAGAAAAGAAGCAATGAAGATCTCCACTTTTTCAATCCAGTCGATCAACCATTTGTAGCCATTCATAAATTTTGGAAACATAGCGCTTCTCTATCCTTTTCCCATGATGAGATTCGGGAGAAATAGAACAATTTGTGGGATATAGGTAATCATGATTAATGCCACTGTCAGGGGGATAATAAAGGGAATTGCCTCCTTCGTGATCTCTTCCAGTTTGACATTGGCGACCGCCGTCATCACGTATAACCCTATCCCCATGGGCGGCGTTATAATTCCAATCATCATGTTGACGCAAAGAACTACGCCAAAATGGACACGGTCGATCCCCACGGCATCGATAATTGGAAGCAACACAGGAATGACGAGAAGCATGGCCGGAATCGTCTCGATGATACAGCCTACAATAAAAAGAAAAACATTGATCAAGAGCAAGATGAGGTACTTATCTCGAGTCAGGGAGAGGATGGAATCGGCTACGATGGCGGGGACCCTCTCCTTTGTGATAATCCAGGAGATAACAGTGGCGATTCCGATAATGAACATAATAACCACTGTTTGTTTCATCGTATCGACGAGGATCTTAGGAATATCTTTCAATTTCAGTTCCCTGTACATCAATCCAACGACTAAGCAGTAAAAAACAGCCAGAACACTCGCCTCTGTTGGCGTTACCATCCCTCCCACCATTCCCGCGATGATCACCACGGGGGAAAGGACCGCCCAAAAACTCCCTTTGAAAACTTTTAACACATGAGAAACTCCCTGGAAGGGTTCTGTGGGACAAACCTTCCTTCCCGTCGTCGCGTACCAGTAGTTCATGACCATGAGCGTTCCCCCCATGATCAAGCCTGGAATGATGCCCCCGATGAACATCCGTGCGATGGAGGTGTCGGCTGCAACAGCGTAGATCACCATGACGATGCTCGGTGGAATGATGGGGGCAATCGTTGAGGCTGCCACAGTGATTGCTGCTGAAAAGTTACGGGAATATCCGGCCTCTGTCATCGCCTTTGTCTGAATCACTCCTAAGCCGGCACAATCTGCAAGGGCAGACCCGGAGATGCCGCCGAAGATAATGCTCGCTATGACGACCACCTGGGCAAGCCCTCCCTTGAGGGAGCCGACGATGCTCGATGCAAATCGAAAGATTCGGCCGGACATCCCACCCGCGTTCATGAGATTCCCGGCCAGAAGAAAGAAGGGAACAGCCAAAAGCGTAAAATTCTCAATTCCGTGACCCATCATCTGGGGCAAGAGTTTGATTGGTACCTCAGCGATAAAAAGGATGTATACAAGAGATGCGATTCCCATGGACATGCAGACTGGCATCCTGAAGAAAAAGAGACCCAAGAAGACAGCCAAGACGATCAACGAGTTCATCCTATTCTCCCTTATTTCTGGTAGTACTGTTCCGGGGACGGGTGCTCTTTCATCCACTTCCTGAATTCTTCAAACTCCTCCTGAGGTTGTTTCCGCCAGAGCCCGTAGCGGCTCACTGCAGGATAGCCTGCCAATTTACAGAGATCCACCATCATTTCGGCCTGTTTGAAGGCCACAATCTGAGGGTCAATGACTGGAACGCCAATCGCTTTCACAGAGTCCTTTTCAAACAACTTTGTACAGAGAGCTCCGATGATGGTGCAACCCGGGATGATCAATTCAGCCCCGTCCTCTTCGACGCATTTCTTGCTGACCTCAACGACCCGCCGCGCCACTTCCTCTGTGGGTGTGATCTCCGGGTAGAGCTGGTCGGCCGTAATGTTGATCCAGCGGATCGAAGCAAGCTTCTGCCTCACCCCATAAAGATCGACCAATCGCATGTCGATCCCGGAACCGGTCATGGCGTCTGTGGTGACAACCGAGTACCGTTTTGCCATCATGCAGGCGAGATGCGCAGCGGACTCAAACGTGGCAGTGACAGGGATATCTACGACGGCCCGTGCCTCTAAGAGTCCGGGGTCGAGCATACAGGATAAAACAACGGCATCGTACCCTTGCTTCTCGGCCTTGATGCAGCGCTCCACGGCTGCATTGATGCATTTCAGGGTATTGTAAATGTAAGTGTTGTAAGGAAGGGGAAAGACATCAAACAGACACTCAAAGCTGAACTCCGTGTCCGGACGCTTCACCTTCATCAGGTTCTCCTCACCATACGGTTCGCACTTCCCAAAGGGAGCCAGTACCAGGATCTTCATCGTTTTTTCCTCCTTAGGTTTTCGGTTTTCTTTTGATCGATTTCATTAGTAATTTTATTGATAAAAACACCATACTCCCTCTTGGCCCTATCAGCACTTATGTGACCACTAATAACATCATTCTTTACAAGATCTGGTTCTCGCAAAAACGGAGATCCGTACCCACCACCTCCAGCCGTTTTTAGGACAATTTTTGTTCCTGGGTCGACTCTGCGAGTCGTTTTGCTGGGCAGCGCAATTTTCATTCCATTCGGAGTCTGTAGATAAGAGCCAACGGTTCCCCCAGGATGCCCGCCTGAAAGGCCCCATGGACTAATTTTAAGACGGTCGCTGCTCAGAGTTATAGTTGCTTCATGATCGACCACTTTTAACTCTCTTGTAAGGCCTAAACCGCCTCGAAAACGTCCCGGTCCGTCTGTATCTGGAACAAGACCGTACCGATCCACTATCAATGGATAGGAGATCTCTATAACCTCAACAGGAGTATTGCGTGTGTTTGTCATGTTCGTATGAACACCGTCCATCCCATCTTGGTTGAAAAGGGCGCCTTGCCCTCCGCCATAAGTTTCCACATAAGAATAATAGGCGCCGTTTCTGGGATTTATTCCGCCAATAGTGAATAAACACATGCTGCCACTCGAAGCCGCTGGAACTCGCTCGGGCATGGCTTTGGCAAGCGCCCCAAGTACGACATCAGCGATCCGTTGGGAAGTGTTGATATTCGCATTGGAAACCGGAGCTGGAAAGCTTGGGTTAACAATTGATCCAGGAGGAGTAATGACCTCTACTGGCTTGAACGCCCCTCCAGTTGAAGGTAATTCCGGATCGATTGTAGCCTTTAACGCATAGAAAGTGCAGGCTAAAGTGACTGCTCTTGTGCAGTTGACAGACCCTTTGGTCTGGGGGGATGATCCGGTAAAATCCGCAATTATTCTTGTCGGCTCAATTGTAAGCGTCACCATTATTTTCAGCAAATCTTCATGAAGGCCGTCACCTTCCAAATAATCCTCAAAGGTAAACACGCCTTGAGGCAACTCCTTCAAATGGGCTCTCATCCTGCGTTCGGAGTATTTTATTAATTCTTCCATATAGAATGTGGTTTCTTCAGGCCCATATTTTTGTATAATCTCCGTCAGTCGACGCTCCCCAACATTATTTGCAGCTAACTGAGCTTGTAAGTCGCCCTTCGCTTCACGGCTCGTGCGGACGTTGTTGGTTATGAGTGCCATAATATCATCATCTATCACGCCAGCTTTCTTGATTCTGATCGGCGGGATGCGAATCCCTTCTTGAAATATTTCAGTAGAGTTCGTGGGCATACCTCCAGGGGCTATACCTCCAATATCAATATGATGGGCTAGATTAGCCAAGATCCCAATGCAAACACCATTATGGAAAAGCGGTGAGATTATGCAAATATCTGGAAGGTGGGAACCACTGATGTAAGGGTCGTTTGTAATTATAGCGTCTCCGGGCTTAAGCGACTTAACAGGGAAAATCTGTAACGTACTCTTTACGACTGATGGCATTAGTCCTAAATGCAGCGGAATATGTTCAGCTTGAGCAATCAATTCTCCTGCAGCTGAATAGACACCTGTTGAGCAGTCTCGACGGTCTTTAATATTTGGTGACAGAGCTGTCCGAATTAACGCGGCCCCCATCTCTTCAGCTACTGACTGGAATGCGTTTCTCATAACTTCCAGCGTGATAGGGTCGATTTTTACCATAAACTATACCTCCTCAAGCTCGATTATGATGTTGCCGCCATGTTCTACTGATACCCGGTAACCAGGAGGAACAACAGTTGTGGAATCTAGTTGCTCTATGATGACAGGCCCAAACAGCGACTGCCCTTGGAGAAGGTGTTCTCGTTTATATATTGGGGTTTTAAATTGTTGGCCATCAAATAGGACTTGCCGGTGGTCCGATGGTATTGCTGGAGCTCCTTCAGAAGGCCAGTCCCCTGCTATTTCAGACCGAGGGAGCTTACCCAATGCAACCAATCGCAAATTTACAAATTCTACTTTTTCGCCTATCCTTGCATAACCATAGGCGCGTTCATGACTCAAATGAAATTCGTTGCTCAGGCATGATATCATCTCCGGGCTTATTGTCCCCGAGGGGAATGGTAAGGACAGCTCGTAGGATTGGCCCAAGTATCGCATGTCCACAAATCTTGAAAGTTGCAATGTTGGGCCTTTGAACCCCTCTATTTCCAATTGGCGGGTAGCATGCGATTCCATTTCGTCATAAATAACCTGAATTTCTTGTAATTTTAGATTTTCGGAAACACAAATTTTAGTTTGCACATAGTCATGTCGGACATCCGCCGACAGCATACCGAAAGCAGAAGCGATACCCGGATACAGAGGAACGATAACGCGGTTCATGTTTAATGCTTTTGCAAGCTCAACACCATGGAGGGGGCCTGCGCCTCCAAATGGAATTAGTGCAAAATCCCGTGGATCATAGCCTTTCTCGACTGACACCCGTCGAATGCCCCTTATCATATTGGCATTCACGACAGTTATAATTCCTTCGGCAGCTTCAATCAGATCAATACCTAATGGCCTTGCGATTCTATCCTCTATTATTTGCTTTGCTTTTTCCAAATAGACGGGCATTTCCCCTCCTAATAGAAAGGAAGGGTTAATCCGACCTAACACCACATTTGCATCTGTAACGGTTGGCTCATTACCTCCAAGTCCATAACAGACCGGACCCGGGTCAGCGCCTGCACTCTGAGGTCCTACCCGTAGAGCTCCTCCTTTATCAATCCAAGCAATAGAGCCTCCTCCTGCACCGATAGTGTTGATGTCGATCATCGGTAGTTTTATCGGATACCCCTCGATGTCGGATTCAGTAGTTAGGTTGGCTCTGCCATCCTTTATTAGGCAGATGTCAGAGCTCGTTCCTCCGATGTCAATCGTAATGACATTAGGGCATTTCAAACTCTTTGACAGATACACACCGGTCAGAGCTCCTCCTGCAGGACCAGAGAGCACAGTTCTAGCACTTGATTCACGAGCCATTTTGGCTGTAATTACGCCGCCATTCGATTGCATAATATAAAGCTCTGAAGCTACTCCCATCTCATGAAGCTGTGTTTCAAGATCCTTTATATAAGAATTTACCTTGGGCATAACATAGGCGTTGATGCAGACAGTACTCATCCGTTCATATTCCCGATATTCAGGAAGAATATCGGAAGAAACGGTCACAAACGCATCTGGATAGGCATCTTGTATGATAGCCTTTATGCGCTGTTCGTGGACTGGGTTTGCATAGGAATGAATTAGGCAGACAGCAATAGATTTAATTCCCTTGCCTTTTATTTCTTCTACAATTTTCTTTATTTTTTGCTCATCCAAAGAGCGAGAAACTTCTCCGGTATAAAGGATGCGCTCCGGTGCTCCGTAACATTGGTTTCTGGGCACTATCGGACGTGGCCTTTTTGCCCAAAAATCATAAAGTTTTGGGCGGTTTTGCCGTCCAATTAATAATACATCTTCAAACCCTTCAGTAGTAATAAGACTCGTTTGCGCACCCTTGCCCTCAAGCAAAGCATTGGTAGCCACAGTTGTTCCGTGCAGAAAAAAGCTTATCTCCTGTGGTAGAAGAGAAGCTTTAGCCATCAATTTCTTAATTCCATTTATGACTGCTTTGGAAGGATCAGAAGGAGTTGAGGAGACTTTGGCTACAGACACCTTGCCATTTACATCATCAAACAAACATAAATCTGTAAAAGTTCCCCCTGTGTCCACTCCCACTCTATAACTGGATTTCATCGTAGCTCCTTTTTGCTTATACATTTGGGCGCCATCATATGGAGTTTCTCGCACCCTCTATTATCGTTATCGACGGCAAAAGATATTGAGTCACGCGTGTGTGAAAAAGGCGAACGTGGTTGGTAATTAAATCTACGGACGCTCTTTCATCTCGCATTTTGAAACATTTAATTAGGCTATCATGATCCGCAATAACCTTATCGAAGTGAGCACTAAGAGTACTCAATCCAGTGTTTTCACTGAAACATAAATATGAAAGGCGATGATATGGGGGCTCTAAGTTATAGTTAGCTGCAATCAGGAAATTATTGCGTGTTGCTTGATGAATGATACGATGGAATTTGCTGTTAAGGAGAGTAACCTGTAAGTAAACTTCTTGAGACATTGCCTTTTGAAGTGAATCGTGAATTTCTTCCAACTCAAGAATCTCTTCCGCGGAAATTCGTTGTACCGATAATGCGATTCCACCACGTTCTATAATCATTACAGCCTCGAAAAGCGCCCGAATGCTTTCGATAGTTATCTCACACACATAAAAACCACGCCCAGGAACAGAAGTAAGATAGCCTTCATGAACTAAACGCAACAAAGCTTCTCGTACAGGAGTTCGGCCGATTGACAATTCCCGTTCCAAGCGATTTTCATTAATCTGAGTGCCGGGTTTTAACTCTAAAGTGATAATTT
Source organism: Syntrophales bacterium (assembly GCA_030654195.1). Taxonomy (GTDB): domain Bacteria; phylum Desulfobacterota; class Syntrophia; order Syntrophales; family UBA5619; genus UBA5619. The sequence continues at coordinate 14,476 of JAURXV010000053.1, forward strand.
GATCGCGAAGTTTATGGTAGGACTGCTCTCGAAGAGATATCTTACTAATTTGATCAGACATTTTGGATTCTTCCTTCAGTCTATAAATGATCAATATATTGGTAATATATCTTGAAATATATTTCAATATATATTACGATAGATTCGCTTGTCAAGATAATTTTTAGGGGATATTTGAAACAATTTTCGCAGGAGCGAAATATGATGGTCTCGTAAAAAGTCGAAAAATGGCCCTTTTTGAAAATTCGCGCCTAATAATTACAGTAGGTTACAAAGCGGCGTTTGGCAAATTTTGACTTTTTACGGGTTCGTCAAATATGATGATTTATCTTTATATAAATTCCTTTTTATCTTTCTATTTGACAAACAAAATATTGAAACGCTTCCGGATCTCCCCGTCAACAGCCGGGTCGATCGCCACCGGCCGGTGGGTCTCCAGGATCCTTTTCGCCAGCCTGCGCGCCCTTTCCCGGCCGTCCGGCGCACCGGCGGCCTCCCAGGCTTCCCGGTTCTGACGGTCGGCCACGGAGGGTCGGAAATACTCCTGGCGCATGAACCGGACCGTATGCGGGGAGGAGAGGTAGTTTCCCCCCGGCCCCGCCTCGCGGATGGCGTCCAGCCCGAGCGTCTCTTCATCGATCCGGATGCCCTTCAGCAGACGGAGCGCCATGCCGATGATTTCGTTGTCGATGACATATTGCTCATAGGCGACGGCCTTCATCGACTCGAGCATTCCCGCCGCGTGGTGGATGAAGTTGGACCCGGCCAGGGCGCAGAGGCAGAGCGAAAAGGCCTTCTCGTAGCCGGACTGGATGTCGGGGATCTTGGCGTCGGTGAGACCGGCCGAATTGTAGTTCGGAACCCCTATATACTGGGCCATCTGGGAGATGGCCGCATTCATCAGACCGAATTCCACGCCGCCGCCGAGGTACGTCATCCACTTCATGTCGGCCATGGAGGGGATGGCCCCGTACAGGACGGGCGCGCCCGGATGGGCGAACTGGGTCAGGCAGATCCCGGAGAGCTGCTCGGCATGCGCCTGAACGAGCGTTCCCGCCAAGGTCACCGGCGATGTGGAGCCCGCCATGGGCGCCGCGGAGAGGGCCACGGGGATCTTATTGGCGGTCACCTCCAGGAGGACGCGGGTGGTCTCGTCGGCAAAGTGCAGCGGACTGATCATCCAGCTCGTCACGAAGGAGATGAGGGGTCTTTGGATCAGGGCCTCGCGACCTCCGGCGATCATGGCGGCCATCGCGATGACCTCGCGGGCGTTCGCCGGGGACTGGGCGGCGGCCATGACGTGCTTCGTCGTGTTGGCGAGGGCGGCATAGAACTGGTTGATATCCAGGGCCTCCTTGGGGATATCCTGAGGGATGCAGGGCCGCAGATAAAAATGCACATTCTCCAGGGCGTCGCAAAGCCGGGCGATTTTAGCCACATCCAGGAGCGTTCCCGGTCTCGCTCGACCCGTATCCGGATCAAGAACGGTCAGGGCCGCCCCGCCCGTGCCCATGTAGACCCGTTTGTCGCCGAGGATCAGGTCATGCTTCTCTTCGCGCCCCGCCATGAGAAACTGCCGGGGCGCGACGCTGAGAGCCTTCTCAACCACGGCGGGGGAAATCCGCACAATCTCCCCGTCGACCCGCGCCCCATGTCTGCGGAAGATCTCCCGGGCCTCCTCGAGGTCGACCCTGACGCCGGTTTCTTCGAGGATCCGAAGCGCCGCTTCATGGATGCGGGCGATCTCCTTTTCACTCAGGGGCTGATATTGCCCTCCGCTTAAAGCCTGCATGGTCCTTCTCCTCCCGGGATTCTCCGGTTACATCCGCAAAAAATCCCTTCCGCTCGTCTTACTTCTCTTCTCCTGAGCCCCTCCGGGGGTACAACAGCCGGGGAAGCCTGCCTCCTGTCCGATCACCGCCTTTTTCCCGGGGCTACTCCCCCCAGTGGGCCGCCAGGGTCGGATCGAGCTTGTGACAGGCCGCCTCATGTCCCGCTGCCAGCTCCACGAGAGGCGGTTCGCGCTCGGCGCAGACCGGCCGGGTATACGGGCAACGGGTACGGAAGCGGCAGCCGGATGGAGGGTTAATCGGGCTGGGGACGTCCCCCGTCAGGATGATCTGCTCGCGCTCCAGCGTCGGGTCCGGCACCGGTACGGCTGAAAGGAGGGCCTCCGTATAGGGATGGAGGGGGTGGCCGTAGAGCTCGTCCGTCCCGGCAGTTTCCACGATCTTTCCCAGGTACATGACGGCAACCCGGTGGGAGAGGTGCTTGATGACGCTCAGGTCATGGGCAATGAACAGATAGGTGAGGCCGAAGCGGGCCTGCAGATCCTCCAGAAGATTGATCACCTGGGCCTGAATCGACACATCAAGGGCCGACAGGGGCTCGTCGCAGACAATGAGCTTGGGATTCAGTGCCAGCGCACGGGCCACCCCGATCCGCTGCCGCTGCCCGCCGCTGAACTCATGGGGGTACTTCCGGGCATAACGGGGATCCATCCCCACCGTCTCCAGCAGGGCGGCCACACGGTCCTTTTTCTCTCTCCCCCTGGCGACGCCGTGGATCTGGAGCGGCTCGCCGATAATATCCCCCGCCGTCATCCGGGGATTCAAGGAGGAATAGGGATCCTGGAAAATGATCTGCATATCCCGCTTGATCCGGCGCAGTTCCTCTTTCGTAAGCCCCGCCAGCTTGACCCCTTCAAAGGTGATCTCTCCGGCCGTCGGCTCCAGGAGCCCCAGGACCAGCCTGCCCACCGTCGTCTTACCGCAGCCCGATTCCCCGACGAGCCCCAGGATCTCGCCCCGGTTGATGTGGAAGCTGACGCCGTCCACGGCCTGAACATACCCCCGGATACGGGAAAAAACGCCGCCCCGGATGGGGAAATATTTTTTCAGGTCTCTTACGTCCAGCACTTTTGACCCCTCTCCTGCTGTCCTCTCAGGCAAAAAAAACCTTTTTCTCGTCATTGTACATGAAACACCGAACCCGATGTCCGGCCCCGGCATCCTCCAGGGCCGGTTCCTCCACCCGGCAGAAGTCACGGGCGTAGCCGCAGCGAGGATGAAACCGGCACCCCGGCGGAAAATCGAGCGGATTGGGAACCGATCCGGAGATGACATCCAGGCGCTTCTTCCGGCTGTCCGTCAACCGGGGAATCGAGTTGTAAAGGGCGCGTGTATAGGGATGGAGAGGATTCTGGAAGATCGTTCTCACGTCGGCATACTCCACCGCCTTCCCCGCATAGGCCACCGCCACATCCTCGGCCACCTCGGCAATGACGCCCAGATCGTGGGTGATCATCATGACGGCCATGCCGGTCTCTTCCCTGATCTTCCGGATCAGCCGCAGGATCTGCGCCTGGATGGTCACATCGAGCGCCGTTGTAGGTTCATCGGCAATCAACAGCTTCGGCCGGCAGGAGAGAGCCATGGCGATCATGGCCCTTTGCCGCATCCCACCGCTCATATGGTGGGGATACTCATCAATCCGCTTCTCCGGAGAGGGAATGCCCACAAGATTGATCATCTCGATCGCCTTCTCGCGGGCGTCTCTCTTGTTGAGTTTCTGGTGGAGGATGATCGACTCCATGATCTGATTGCCGATCGTGAAGACGGGGTTGAGCGATGTCATGGGTTCCTGAAATATCATGGCAATCTCGTTCCCCCGGATCGCGCGCATCTCCTCCCGGCTCTTCTTCAGCATGTCCTGTCCCTCGAAGAGGATCTCACCCTCCACGATCCGCCCCGCCGGCTCGGCGATGAGCCGCATGACTGAAAGCGCCGTGACGCTCTTCCCGCACCCCGACTCGCCGATGACGCCCAGGGTTTCTCCCCGATAGAGAACCAGGTCCATACCGTCGACGGCCCGGGCCACGCCGCCGTCGGTGTAGAAATAGGTCTTTAAGTTATTGATTTCCAGCAGTATCTCACGCGACACCGTTTCTTCTCCCGTTCTCTTCCTTGCAGGGGGCGCACCGCCCCTTCTTCGTTCCTGCCGCCCTCCAAAGAGGGTGCATTCCTTTCCAAATATGCGGAATTGACGACTTGTCGACTTTTACGAAAGCATCAGAATGCTGCGTCTCCTCTTCTTCAAGCCAGGTGGAGCACTATATCGCTGACTTTGTGAACCTCGAAACTCTCCACCAGTTCCAGGATCTCCCGGACCTGCCCTTCATCGATGATCCCCCGGGTGATGAGACGGAACTTGTTCTGCAGTTCCTCGTCGGTGAGGGGATTTTCGCTGTCGCCCTTCGCTGCCACGAGGCCGGAGCTCAAAGTCCTGCCGTCCCGGGTTGTGATCTCGACTTCCGCGAGGCACTGGCGCGGGAACCGCTCCTGAATTTCGGGACAGGCGACAATCTCCATCACCGCCATCAGGGCCCCGACCTCGGGATTCCGGAAATATTCCTCCCGGAGGTGCTGCGGCGTGAATTCCCCATAGAGGGCGGTCACGGCCACGGGATACAAGACATTATACTCGGCATCTTCCATCGTCGTCGGGACCATTCTACACAATTTGACCGCTTCGGAAAAGCCCCGGATGCGGATCCCGGCGATCTGCTCCCGCGTCAGGCCGGCTTCGGTCATGATCTTCTTGAGACCGTCGATGGCGGGATGTGCCCACCGGCAGCAGGGATAGGGTTTGAAATAGAGGTCCATCATCCGGTACTCTTCCCCCAGGGTGAAGACGTCATGATTTCTCTCCCTGTCTCCCAGCAGGCTGGGAATGCCCGTGTAGCCCTTCCCGGCGAGCAGGGCGGCGCTCATCCCCACCATCGCACCCCAGGCGATGCCGTCCTTGGGCGCCATGCTGGGAGTTTCCACGGCGCGGATCTCCGGGATGAGCGGCGCATAGGATTCGGCAATGCCGAGGGCGTGGCCGGTCTGAGCCGGCGACAACCCGAGCAGTCGGGCAACGCCTGCCGCCGCGCCGACGGCCCCCCAGGAGCCCGAGCCGTGATAGAAGCCGTAATGTGCGTGGAGGATCACACCGGCTCGGATGGCAACCTCGTAACCGATAATAAGCGCCTCCAGGAATTCCTTCCCCGTGGCGCCCGCTTGCTCCGCTGCGGCCAGGAGGGCGGGGAAGACTGCCGCTCCGGGATGCCCCTTCACGAGTCGATATCCGTCGTCGATATCGAGGGCATTGACGATGAAACCGTTCACCAAGGATGCCGCCGCACAGGGGAGTTTCCGCCCGGCGCGAATTACGGTGGCCTCCCCGGCGCCGTTCATCTGACCCATTGCGAAATCGAGGAGAATCCGGGCGCCCTTCGCCCCGGCCCCGGCCAGACAGGCGCCTGTGAGATCCAGAAGACAGATCCGGGCCCTCTGCACCACCTCCGGCGGAACAGCGGCCAGATTCAGGCCATGAATAAAGCTTATCGCACGGGCATTGCCGTCTTGCGCCATGATTCCTTCTCTTTTCACGTTACTCTCCCCGGAGACGAGGGTCGACCATGTCCCGCACCCCGTCCCCCAGCATGTTGAAGGAGAGGATCGTGATCAGAATGCTCATGCCGGCGAAAACCGAGATCCAAGGGGCGTTGATCAGGACATCGACCCCCTCCCGGATCATGTTCCCCCAGGTCGGCGTGGGCGGCTGGACGCCCATGCCGATGAATGCGAGGTTCGCCTCCAGGCGGATGGCCACCCCGATCCAGAGGGTCCCCGCCACGAGCAGCTCGCCGAAGATGTTGGGAAAGATGTGCCGGATGAGGATCCTCGGCACGCCCGCGCCGATGGCCTGCGCCGCCACAACGTAGTCCCGCTCCCGCAGGGACAGAATAAGGCCGTGGGAGAGGCGGGCAAACCGGGGCGTCATGACGAGCGCAATCGTCAGGATCAGATTGATCAGATTCGATCCCAGGGCGGCCGTGACTGCGATGGCCAGGATCAGATCGGGGAAACACATGATCACATCGGTAAAGCGCATGATGACCGTTTCCGTCTTGCCCCGGAGGAAGCCTGCCATCATCCCCATGAGCGTTCCGACAATCAGACCCGCGACGACCGAAGCGACGCCGATGATAAGCGATATCCGCGTCCCCCAGATGATCCGGGAAAGCACGTCCCGGCCGAAATCGTCCGTTCCCAGCCAGTGCTTCACGCTGCGATCGGCCAGACGGTAGAAGGAATCCTGGGCCAGAGGGTCATAGGGCGCGATCCAGGGAGCGAATACCCCCACAAACACAATGAGGACGGCGATCACGCCGCCGACAAGGGCGGTCCGGTTGCGCAGAAAGGCGGTCCACATCCGCTGTCCTTCCGAGATTTCCCGCGACTTTACGTTTTCCATCAATTCAGACATAAAATTTCCGTTTCCGGAGAGACCCCCGCCTGATCCGCCGGCGCCCTGCCCCCTCGGGCACGGCTATGCCGTAAAGGGGGCCGCATCAATGATACTTGATCCGGGGATCGATGAGCCCGTAGATCAGATCCGTCAGGAGGTTGATGAGGACCACGATCACCGTGTAGATCACCATGACCGACTGGAGGGTTGTATAGTCCCGCTGCTTGATGGCCCCCACCATCAGGGTGCCCAGTCCCGGTCGGGAAAAGACGATCTCCACCATCACCGAAGAGCCGATCAGGACCACGGCATAGAGCCCCCCCAGGGCCACAATGGGGATGAGCGCGTTCCTCAGGACATGTTTGTAGAGCACGCGGTTTTCCGCGACTCCCTTGGCATGGGCCGTCCGGACATAATCCTCGGCGAGGATATTGAGAATGGACGACCGGGACATGCGGGTAATATAGGCCGTCATCAGCAATCCGAGGGTCAGGGCCGGGAGAAAAAGATGGCGGAGCAAATCCTTCAGATTGTGAAACTCACCAGCCCCCACGACCGGAAAGAGGGGGATCTTGATCGAAAAAAGAAGAATGAGCAGGATTCCGAGATAAAAAGCAGGTACGGAAAGACCAAGCAGCGAAAAAACCCGGTTGAAATAGTCGACGAAACTGTTTCTCCGTACGGCCGCCGAGATCCCCAGGGGAACGCCGAAGAGATATCCCAGAATGATGGCGCTCATCGTCAGGAGCAGTGTGTGGGGAAGGACCGTCGCCACCTGCTTCGCCACCGGGTAGCCGGTAATGATCGAAATACCCAGATCGCCCCGGCCGAGATCGCCTATGAATCGCATATACTGGAGCCATAGGGGCGCATTGAGTCCCATTTTCTCCCGGAGTGCGTTCACCGCGTCCTTGCTCGCGTAATCACCGAGGGCAGCCACGGCGGGATCCCCGGGAAGCACCCGGACGACGATAAAGACCAGGGTTAGTACGATCAGCAGGATCGGAATGCTCTGGAGCATCCTGCGTACGACATAGCTGAACATGAATAAATAACCCCCGGTTGATAAATATGGGGGCCAGATCTTGCAATTAAGCGGTTTTCAGCAAAATGCCAAATTGCAAGACCTGACCCCCGGCTGTTTGACCCCCGGCCGTTTTATTTTGCCAGGATTCTTGTTTTTTCCGTGATCTGCGGCGAATAGGTTGCCCAACTGAATTCGAGCGGATGTCCCAGATCCACGTAGGATTTCATGGGAAAGTTGTACTTCAGCCGGATGATCGGCACAACCGCCACGTTCTTGAGCATCTGGATCTGCGCCTCACGCCAGAGGGCCGCCTGCTTGGCCGCATCGAGCTCCCAGCGGGCCTTAGTGATCAGTTCGTCGATGCTGTCCACCTTGCCGTCGCCGTCGGCATCCACGGCGCCGTAGTGGGTAAAGTTGGTATCCGGCTTCTTCCCTGTCTTGACTACGGAGTCGGAATGGTAGAAACGGGTCAGGAAGACATCCACGTTGGGACGCCAGGAGGCGTAATAAACAATGGGGCTGGCATCATCTCGGATCAGGCTGTGGAACGATGAGTGGTCCACTACCTTGAGCGCCATGTCGATCCCCGCCTTCTTCACCTGAGCCTGGATGGCGATCATCGGCTTCTGATAACTGCTCGCCATCTCACTGATGATCACCTCGATCTTCAGGCCGTCGGGATAGCCCGCTTCGGCCAGGAGTTTCTTTGCCTCGGCAATATTGTTTTCGTAGATGACGCCGGCCTTCTGCGCCTCTTCCTTCGTCAAGGCGCCTGGTGCGGGCGGAGCCTGGGCCGGCGAATAGATGGGCACCGCAAGTCCTTTGCCCATGAACGCGGCGACTTCCTCGCGGGAGACGGCATAGGAGAAGGCCTTGCGCACACGGACGTCGTTAAAAGGCGGCTTGGCCATATTGAAATGGAGTACCTGGCTTTCACAGGGACCGAAGGTCTTCACGACCACGTCGGGAAAGGAGGCCACTGTTTCCGCCCATTTGTCCTCCTTGAGCCCTTCGATGATCTGCAATTCGCCGGTGCGGAGACCGAATTCCCGGGAAGCCACCGCCGGCATGAACAGGATCACGACCTGCTTCAGGATCGGCGCGCCCCGGAAGTACTTCGGATTGGCTTTGAGGACGATCTTCTGGCGGGGCTCATAGGAGTCGAACATAAAAGGTCCCGTCCCCACGGGATTGATCTTGATCCACTCATCGCCCTTCGCCTCGATCGCCTTCTTGCTGACGATGAAACCGCCGGCATAGCTGGCGAATTTCGCCAGGAAAAGCGTTTCCGATACCGGTTTGTCGATGGTGATCTTTACCGTGTAGGGGTTCACCGCCTCGAAGCTGATGCCGGTATATTCGCCCGCGTAGGATGACCGCTTCGGATCGGCGGCCCGCGTAAGAGAATAGACCACATCTTCGGCGGTCAGCTCATACCCTTTGGGAAAGCCGGGGAAAGGGTGAAAAAAGACCCCCTTTCTAAGTGAGAAGGTCCAGACCTTCTTATCGCTGGAGAGCTTCCAGGACGTCGCCAGATCCGGTTCCACCTTGACCTGATCCCCCGGCGGGTAACGCACGAGACCATTATAAATGGGATCTACGGCGCTGCGGTCGTTCGTCGAGGCCGCCTGATGGGGATCGAGCGTCTTGAGATCGCCCGCATCAAAGGCGATATTGAGGATCTGTTCCTTGGCCAGCTTCGGCTGAGCGGCGTCGGCGGCAGACCAGCAGACCATTAGAAATACAGCCATTGCCAAACATATGATGTGTTTCTTTTTCATGTTTTCTCCCCCTTTTTATGTCATCCCCGGCGGGGATGCAGAATCGTTTTCGCTACAGGGTCGTCCCGTCGCCCCGTTGCAACCTCCGAACTTCAGACACCGCGCAACTGCTGCCGCGGCTCACACCCTATTCTATCGTCTTCTGTCGTCGAAACCGCCTGTCGGTCCCTTTTACAGTGGATAAGGCTATTTTACAAGACCCTGGCTCTTCAGGAAGTTCTTCGCAACCTCTTCGGCCTCCTGTTTTTTCCCATCAACCGTGTAGTTGAGCGCCGCCATGGCGTCGTCGCTGATCTTTCCGGCCAGGACATTGAGAGCGTCGGCCGCTTTCGGCGCCTTGGTCAGCAGATCCATCCTCACCACCGGCGCGGCGAAATAGGGCGGGAAGAATTTCAGATCGTCATCGAGGACCACCAGGTTAAAGGCGGGAATACGGCCGTCCGTGGCAAAGCCGGAGATCACATTCACCTGATTCTCGGCAATGGCCTTGTAAACAAGACCCGGATCCATCCCCTTCTGATCCTTGAACTTGAGCCCATAGTGCTTCACCAGACCGGGAACCCCGTCCGGTCTCGCCAGAAATTCGATGGTGCCGCCGAAGACGAGGTCACCGGCCAGAAGTTTCAGGTCGGAGATCTTCTTGACCTTGAGGCGTTCCGCGTCGGCCTTCCGCATGACGATGCAGTAGGTGTTGTTGAAACCCCAGGGTTTGAGCCAGGTGAGCTTGAACTTGTCCTCGTAATCCTTCTTGACAACCTGATAGACCTCTTCGGGATCCTTCAGGACTGCCCTTTTTAAAATAGTCGTGAGGCCCGTACCCGTATATTCCACGTAGACACTGATATCGCCCCGAACAAGGGCCTCATGACAGATGACCGTGCCGCCGAGCCCGATCTTACGGTCCACTTTGAAGCCGTTGCTTTCCAGCAACAGACTCACCATATTCCCTAGGATCACCTGTTCCGTGAACCCCTTCGATCCCACCAGGATCTTTTCCTGCGCCGTCGCCGCCGGCGTCAGCGCGCCCATGATGAAAACCAACGACAGAACCAGTACAAAAAAAAGACCTCTCTTCCCTTTCATATTCCCCCTCCTTTTAAATAACTGTTTTGGCTGCCAACCTTTTCACCCTTTTTTCCATCCACCCCAGACCGGCGTCCGTTCCAACGGCCAGAAGCGCCGTTGGGATGGACCCTGCAAGCAGCAGGTTACGGTCTGCCATGACAATCCCCTGAAATATCAGATCCCCCAGACCGCCGGCGCCGATCAGCGCCGCCAGGGCGGCCACGCTGATGCTCAGGACCGCCGCCGTCCTGATCCCCGCCATGATGACGGGAAAGGAAAGGGGAATCTCCACCAGCGTCAGGATTTCCCGGTTCTTCATGCCCATTCCCCGGCCGGCCTCGATGAGGAAACGGTCGACGTTGACGATGCCGGAATAGGTGTTGTTGAGGATGGGAAGCACCCCCCGGATGACGATCGCGAAGACGGCTGGTTTCAGGCCGATCCCGAGTACGGGAATCACGAGCCCCAGGATGGCGAGGCTGGGGATCGTCTGCCCGATATTGGCCGAATTTACGACCACGTGGGCCAGTTTGCGGTATCGGGTGATGAGAATCCCGAGGGGTACGGCCACGACCACGGAAATGACCACGGCGATGGCGCTCACCTCGATATGCCTCAGCGTCGCGAAGAGAAGCACTTCCCGTTTTTCCAGGCAGAACATTATAAAATCCATAATCAGTTCAGTTGCGCAGACCGGCCGGCGTCAGCGCCCGTTCCAGAAGAATGAATAGATAATCGACCCCCACCGCCAAGAGAATCACCGGGACAGCCCCCGCAATGATCTGGTCCGAATTGACGCTGGCGATCCCCCGAAAGATGAGCCAACCCAGGCCGCCGGCGCCGATGTAGGCCGCAATGGTGGCCGTGCCGATATTCATGACGGCGGCCGTCCGGATGCCCGCCATGATTACGGGCAGGGCGACGGGGATTTCCACCATCCGCAGAAACTGCCAGTTGCTCATCCCCATCCCCTTCCCCGCCTCGCGGATGGACGGATCAATATGAATGATGCCCACGAAGGTGTTCCTGATCAGTGCCAGTTGGCTGTATAGGATCAGGGCGATCAGCGTGGGTTTGAGCCCGATGCCGATGAAAGGGATCAGTATCCCGAAGAGGGCCAGGCTGGGAATCGTGTAGAGAATGCCGGCGATGCCGATAATGGCGCCCGCCGCCCGCTGATGGCGGGTGATGAAAATGCCGATGGCCACGCCGATGACCGTCGAAATGGCGACGGCGATCAGCGTAATCTCGATATGCTCGATGGTGAGCTTCAGAATGAGTCCGATATTCTTGATGAAATACTCGATTACACTCAAGACGTTCCTCCAGAAGGGGCGTCTCCGGCGGTAAAAAAACAGGCAAAATTGGTCATCGTCACGACGCCCCGGAGCTTCTGATCTTCACCGACAACCGGCAGCCAGACCCTTTTGTTTCTCAGCATGGCCTCAAGGGTGTGACCGACCTCGTCCGTTGTCTCCGCCGGAGGAAGGGCGCGGTCGAGCAGCGCCACATCGCCGGAACGGCCGCCCCGCATCACTTGCTCATAAGAGATCGTGCCCTGAAACCGCCCCTCTTTGTCAACGACAAGCAGGATGTCCTTCCCGGATTCCGCCATCCTGCGTTCCGCTTCGGAAAGACGATCCGCCGGGATCGTCATGCCGTCCGCCGGATCCATGATGTCGGCGATCCGCAGCAGTTTCATCAGCTTAATGCCGCCTTCCCGGCCGACCATGTCCCGCACAAAGGGATCGGCCGGTTCCCGGAGGATCTTTCTGGGCGTATCGAACTGGACGATCTTGCCGTTGCGCATGACGGCGATGCGGTCCCCCAGCTTGATCGCCTCGTCCATATCATGGGTCACGAAAAGGATCACCTTCTTGAGCCGCCTCCGGAGCCGCAGAAACTCATCCTGCAACTGAGCCCGGGTGATGGGATCCAGTGCGCCGAAGGGTTCATCCATCAGGATCACCGGCGGATCGGCGGCCAGTCCTCTCGCCACGCCGACCCGTTGTTTCTGTCCCCCTGAGAGCTGATTGGGATAGCGGTTTCTGAATGCGGCAGGTTCAAGCCCCACGAGATGGAGAAGCTCCTCGGTCCTCTCGTTCCGTTTCCTTTCGGGCCATCCCTGGAGACGGGGGACAAGGGCGATGTTCTGGGACACCGTCATGTGCGGGAAAAGACCGACATCCTGGATCACATAACCGATGCTGCGACGCAGGGCGATCACGTCCGTCTGTGCCGTGTCCTGATCGTTTAGATAGATGTGCCCCCCGGTGGGTTCCACCAGCCGGTTAAGCAGCTTCACCGTGGTCGTTTTTCCACATCCGGATGGCCCCACAAAGGTGATACATTCGCCGTCGAATATCTCAAAGCTCACATCATCGACGGCCCGGGTCCCTTCCGGAAACACCTTGCTCACCCCGTCAAACTTGATTATCACATGAGACACTTTTCAACAGATCCTTCCACAGAGATAATCGCTTGAAAGGTAGAATCCAGTATCCGAAAAAAAACAAAAGACTGAATCGGTGTAGATGGGAAAGCTCATAATGCTAAATTATGTATATTGTCAAGCTATTATTTCGGCTATCCAAGGAGGCCTAAAAACCATTTCTGCTCCTGAAGGAATCATGATATAAATCACACGTAGGATATTCCATTACCAACATAGGACGGAAATGCCATGCCTGTTTTATTGGAATGCGTCCCCAACTTCAGCGAGGGCAACGACACGGAGGTGATCCGCCGGATCACCGACCGGATTGAGGCGGTGGAAGGAATCAGGCTCCTGGATGTAGATCCGGGGAGGGCCGCCAATCGCACCGTGGTCACCTTTGTGGGACCGCCCGATGCAGTGGTAGAGGCTGCCTTTGCCGCCATCGAAAAGGCGGCAGAGCTCATCGATATGAGGAGGCATTCCGGGAAACACCCAAGGATCGGAGCCACCGATGTCTGTCCTCTTGTCCCCGTCTCCGACATCTCTATGGAAGAGGCGGCCGCCCTGGCCCGTTCCCTGGCGGAGCGCGTCGGCCGGGAACTGCAAATCCCCGTCTACTGCTATGAAAATGCCGCCTTCACCGAGGAGAGACGAGATCTCGCCTTCTGCCGGACCGGTGAATACGAAGGACTGGCAGAGCGCCTCCGGGACCCGCGCTGGAAACCGGATTTCGGGCCGGCCCGGTTCAACGCCAGAACGGGCGCCACCGTGATCGGCGCACGGGATTTCCTCGTGGCCTACAACGTGAACCTGAACGCGACCTCTGCACACCCGGCCAGCGTCATAGCCGCTGAGATCCGTGAGAAAGGCCGCCCCAGCAAGGAAGGCATAAACGTTGTGCCGGATACGGAAGGGACCCTCTTGTGCATCCCGGGGACTCTGAAGGCCTGCAAGGCGATCGGCTGGTATATCCGGGAATACGGGATCGCCCAAGTCTCCATGAATCTGACCGATATCTCCGTGACGCCGATTCACAGGGCCTTTGAGGAGGTGTGCCGCAGGGCGGAAGCTCTGGGGCTCCGGGTCACAGGCTCGGAGATAGTGGGGCTTGTTCCCAGAAGGGCCTTGACCGAGGCAGGCAGGTATTTCCTTCATAAACAGCATCGCTCCGCCGGTGTCTCTGAAGAGGAACTGATCCGGCTCGCGATCCGTTCCCTCGGCCTGAATGACCTGAAACCCTTTGTCTCAAAAGAGAAGCTCATCGAATACCGCATCGCCGGCCCTGGAGAACGGGCGCTCACAAACCTGACCAGCTGGGCTTTCGCCAATGAGGTCGCTTCCGAGTCGCCGGCGCCCGGCGGGGGTTCCGTCGCAGCGCTCGTCGGCGCTCTGGGCAGCGCCCTGGGATCAATGGTGGCCGCAATCTCTTCCCAAAAGGCCGGCGGGGAAGGCCGGTGGCGGGAATTTTCCGATTGGGCGGAAAAGGGCCAGCAGTTGAAAGAGGCGCTGCTGGTACTGGTGGATGAGGATACCCGGGCCTTCAAGCGGGTCATGGATACCCTGGCCATGCCAAAGAAGACGGATGAGGAAAAAACCGGTAGGGCCATGGCCGTCGAGGGGGCGACAAGGTACGCAATGGAGGTTCCCCTCCAAGTCATGGAAAAATCGCTGGCCGCCATGGACCTCCTGCGGGCAATGGCTGAGGAGGGCAACCCCGCTTCCGTGACGGACGCCGGCGTAGGGGCCCTCTGCGCCCGCACGGCCGTCATCGGCGCCTTTATGAACATCCGGATCAACGCGGCGGCCATCCGGGACAAGGTCTTCGCCGTCAAGCTCCTGGAGAGGGGGACCGGGATGGTGAACCTCTGCGAACAGCAGGAAGAGGAGATTCGCCGGATCGTCGGGAAACGCATCGAAGGAAAGGCTGTGCTATAAGTTACTTGAAATGCAGCGTCTGTATAAGGCCGTGCTGCCCGACCCGTCGGCGCGGGAGTTTGCCGCCGAAGTGACGCCCGTGCAGGAGAGCTGCGGGAGAATGGGTTCCCATATCAGGTGAACGGAAGTATATAACTTGAATCTGCGCCTTTTCTAAGCCGAGTGTAACCAATCCGATTAAGAAAGGATGATTTCATGCTGATCATTGCCGAGAGGATCAATGCGTCGCGAAAACAGATTGCACAAGCCATCAGCGCCGGGGACCGCGCCTTCATCCAGGGGGAGGCGAAGGCGCAGACCCAGGCGGGGGCGCATTACATCGACGTCAATGCCGGCACCTTCGTCGGCGAGGAGGCCGACAAGCTGAAATGGATCGTGGAGGCCGTCCAGGAGGTTACGGAACTGCCGCTCTCGATCGACAGCCCGGATGCCGAGGTGATCAAAGCGGTGATGCCGCTGCTGAAGAAGACCCCGCTCATCAATTCCATAACGCTGGAGCCGTCGCGGATCGAGGGAATTCTGCCGATCATCGTTGCGCACAAGACCAAGGTGATCGCCCTCTGCCAGTCGGGGCACGGGTCGGCTGAGACGACCGAGCGTAAGGTGGCGCTGGCGGGACAACTTGTGGAAAAGCTCACGGGGGCAGGCGTCCCCCTCGACGACATCTACATCGATCCCCTGGTATTTCCGCTGTCCACCAATCCGCAGTCGGCCAATGCGACCTTGAATGCGATCGGTGAGATCATGAAGAAATTCCCCGGCTCCCATACTATTTGCGGTCTCACAAATGTTTCCTACGGTCTTCCCGCGAGAAAGCTGGTCAACCGGGCTTTTCTTGCTGCCGCGATCACCAAAGGGCTGGATTCGGCCATCATCGATCCGACGGACAAGCTCCTCTATGCGATGCTGAAGGCCGTGACCCTCATCGTCGGCAAGGATGACTTCTGCATGGATTACATTCGCGCCTTCCGCGATGGTCGCGTCGAATAGCGGAAGAGGAGGAATGTCGTGTCGGTGGCTGAAGCGGAGCGGAATGGACGAAGTATGATCATCGCCTGCCGCGTCATGGAGCCGGAGCTGGCCCATCTCCTTTCGGAGAAGAACGGAGAGGATGATCGGACGGATATCCTCTATCTCGAACAGGCTCTTCATCGGACGCCGGCCAAACTGCTCGGTCAGTTACAGGAGAAGATCGATCAAGTCGCGCGGACAGCCTCGCGGATCGTCCTCGGTTACGGCCTCTGCGCCAAAGGGGTTGTGGGAGTCACGGCAGGTGAGCCGGAGCTGATCGTACCCCGCTGCCACGACTGCATCGCCCTGTTTCTCGGTTCACCGAACCGTCATCTGGAGATCTTCCGGGAAAAACCGGGGACCTACTACCTGACGCCGGGCTGGGTTGCGGATAATCAGGATCCACTCGGACTTATAGAGGAGCACGTCCCCCGGTATGGCCGGGAGACGGCGCAGTGGGTGATCGAGGAGGAGCTGAAACACTATACCCATATCGCCCTGATCGATACGGGGGTGGAGGAGATGGCGCCGCTCCGGGCGCGGGCGATGGAAAACGCCGCCGTCCTGAAGAAACAGTATGAGGAGATCCCGGGCAGCCTCGCTTATTTCCGCGAACTCCTCCGCGGCCCCTACGCGGAGGAAAAATTCCTGCGCCTCCAACCTGGAGAGAAGTTCACCCAGGAGATGGTCTTTTAGTTTTTATTCCCCAGGGTCGGCAGATGGGGGAAGGCGTCCGACATGTGGGGGATGAACATGGCGGCCATGAACTCCTCCTGGAACTCTTTCGCAAGGGTCAGTTCGAGGTATTCGACCTCTTTTGCAACAACCTCCTATTTATGCAATTTATTTTTGATTATTTTCACCCTCTGCTTGGGATTGAAATCAGGTTCTGGTCATTCCCGTGCTTCATTAATCGGCAACTGCAAATCCAGCTTAATTTAGACTTTTGCAATTACCTAAAACATTAGATGATTTATTGTAAACACCGGCTAATTTGCGCTGTATTAAAAAAATAACTTGACAACTTAGTAGAATAATCCTATTATCCCATCGGATCATGGCTCTGCCCGCAAAAGCAAACGAAATCAACGAAAACAATCCTGGCAGGGTGTTCTTTCTCAGGGAAAAACAAGGCAAGAGAATCCGGAGGTCGATTCCTCAGGTCGTTCGATTGAATGATTGAGGACGGATTTCGCTCTCCGGCAAGACAACAAGGGAAATCCAGCAAAAAATCATGAAGGAGGAGTCTATGAAGAAAAGATGGTTTGTAATCGTTTGTGTTGTTTCGGTTTTGCTCTGGGTGGCCGCACCGGCGGCGGCAGCCGAGGGTCCCATCAAATGGAAAGCCCAAACTCTTTGGAATCCCCAGGAAACCCCCCAGAGAACTTTTGAAGACTTCTGCAAGAAAGTCAAGATTATGACCAACGGCCGGCTGGAGATCGAACCCTATCCGGCAGGCTCCATCGTTCCGACCAACGAAACCCTCACCGCAGTTCAGAACAATGTTCTTCAGGCTATCCATGTCTGGCCGGGATACGCCAGCGGCAAGAACCCCGCCTTTGCCGCCCTGACCGACCTGATCTTCGCCTATGAGCATCCATGGGAACTGGACACCTTCATGCACTACCGCGGGGGGCTGGACATGCTGCGCGATCTCTACAAACCGTTCAACGCCTATACCGTAGGCGTGATGTTCTGGGGCGTCGAGTCTTGGCCGTCCAAAAAGCCCATTGCCAAACTGGCGGACCTCAAGGGCATCAAGATCCGCGAACCGCAGGGCATGGAGGCTGAATTCATGGTCAAGGCCGGCGCCGCCGTGGTTGTCATGCCGGGCACGGAAATCTTTTCCGCTCTGGACAAGGGCGTTGTCCAGGCCACCAACTGGGCGACCCCTTCCATCAACGACAAAACCGGGTTTCACCAAATTGCGCCTTTCTTCACCTACCCCGGTTTCCACTCCATGCCCATCGGAGACTTCACGGTCAACAAGGGTGAATGGGATAAGCTTCCCCCAGATATCAAGCAGATCCTCACAACGGCCACCCGCGAGTGGTGCTGGGATTCCGTCGAAAGGATCGCGATGGATGACCTGAAGGTGGTGGGTGAAGCCAAATCCAAGAAAATGACGGCTGTGGCCTGGAGCACGGAAGAGAAGGCCAAGGCCCGTAAGATCGCCCAGGGAATCTGGCAGGACTGGAAGAAGAAAAACGAGCAGACCAAACTCGTAATCGAGGCCCAGGAGGCCTGGCTCAGGGAATTGGGACGCATCAAATAACGGTTGAACCTGATTTCATCCCGGGAGGAAGAGATTGTTATTCTCTTCCTCCCCTTTTCATACGATCCGGAGGGTTGTTTTGAAAACGGCACTTTCTATTATTGATGCTTTCAGTACAAAGATCGGCAAAGCGGTCAGCATCCTGTCCTTATTGATTGCCTTCAGTATCGGTTATGAAGTCATGATGCGCGACTTTCTGACCCGTCCCACCACCTGGGTGGCGGAGGCGACGATCTTCGGCTGCTCCCTTCTCTACCTTCTGGGGGGGCCCTGGACCATGCTGACCGACAACCATGTTCGCGTGGATGTCCTCTATGTCCGATTCAAGCCCCGTGTCCGGGCCTTGGTCGACTGTCTGACCTATTTCGCCTTTTCCCTCTATATCGTGGTGATGGCGATAGCCACCTTCCGCTATGCGGCGCAGTCCATCGGTCTGCGGGAGACGACCCAGTCGCCCTGGAATCCGCCCATCTATCCGTTCAAGGCGGCGATGTTCATCGCCCTGACGATGATTTTTCTCCAGGGCACGGCCAAATTCATCCGGGATCTCCATCTCGTCGTCAAGGGGAGGCCTTTATGAGCATTGAATGGATCAGTATTCTGATTGTCGTCGGTATGCTGTCAATGATGGTCCTGGGGTTGCCCCTGGCCTGGTCGATCGGATCGGTGGCGGTGGTGCTGACCCTGACCAAGTTCGACTTGAACGTCATGGTCATGCTGGTTTCTCGGGTTTTCGACATGAGCATGAATTACACCCTCATGTCCGTGCCCCTCTTCGTGCTGATGGCCGGCATCCTCCAGCGCTCCGGCGTGGCGGAACATCTCTTCCGCGCCGTTCATATCTGGACGGGGAGGCTCCGGGGAGGGCTGGCCGTGGGCACGATCATCGCCAACGCCATCATGGCCACGATGGTCGGCGTCATCGGGGCGGAGATCGTCACCTTCGGACTGCTTGCCCTGCCGGAGATGCTGAAAAAGAAATATAATTACAAACTGGCCTTGGGCAGCGTGGCCGCGGGGGGCGGTCTCGCCACCCTGATCCCGCCCAGCGTGGTCTTCATCGTCTATGGAATGACTGCGGGATGTTCGGTCGGCGAGCTCTTCCTGGCGGGCATCCTTCCGGGCATCGGACTGGGGCTCATCTTCATCCTCTACGTCATCGTCCACTGCTGGCGGCACCCGGAATCGGCGCCGGTGACGGCGGCGGATGAAGAGACGCTGACCCTCCGCGAGAAGCTGGCGACGCTCCGGGGGCTGGTACTCCCGGTCCTCATCGCCGGCGGCGTCCTGGGTTCCATCTACGCCGGAATCGCGACGCCCTCCGAGGCGGCCGGCGTCGGCGTGATTTTCGCCATCATCGCCGCCGTGATCAACCGCCGCTTCAGTATCTCGATAATGCGGGAAAGCCTCTTTGAAACCCTCAAAATCAGCAGCATGCTGGCCTGGCTTTTTTTCGGGGCGCAGACCATCATCGGCGCCTATACGCTGTCCGGGGGCACCACCTTCGTCACCAACGCCCTCAAGGCGATGGACCTCGGACCTTGGGGCACAATCATCTTCATGCAGCTCATCTGGGTCTTTCTGGGCTGTTTTCTCGACTGGATCGGCATCCTCTTCCTGACGCTTCCCATTTTTCTCCCGATCGTCCTGGACATGGGGTTTGACAACGTCTGGTTCGGCGTGGTGTTCTGCATGAACATGCACATTGCCTATCTGTCGCCCCCCTTCGCCCCTTCGGCCTTCTACCTGAAGAGCATCGCACCGCTGGAGATCACGATGGGGCAGATCTACATGGCGATAATGCCCTATCTCTGGCTCACCATTTTGGCCACGGTCATCGTCACCGCCTGGCCCGGCCTGTCGCTTTGGTTGCCCAGACTGATGATGAGAGGATAAGGGGAGTTCAGATGGATTTTATAGGAATCAAAAAAATGTCCGTTGCCGATGAGGTGTTCAAAATCATCCATGACCGGATCCTCAACGGCGAACTGGCGCCCGGCGATATCCTGCCGCCCCAGGACCAACTGGCCCGGCAGTTTTCGGTTAGTCGCAATACGCTGCGGGAGGCGATCCACAAGCTGGCGGCCATGGGTCTGTTGAAGACCAAAGCCGGCGTCGGCACGATCGTGGAGATGGGCAGCCCGGCCAGTTACGTCTCCTCCCTGAAGGACCATCTGCTGATCACCTCCGCCACGGCCGGCGAGTTCTTCGAGGCCCGGTTTTTCATCGAGATGGCCACGGTTCAGCTTGCGGTCATGCGGGCAAGTCAGGCCGACCTGGATGCCCTCTCGGCCGCGATCGACCGGCAGGAGAATGCCTTCCGGGAGGGTGACCTGGAGACCTTCAGCACTGAGGACACCTGTTTTCACGCGGAGCTGGCCAACATCAGCGGCAACATGGTTCTGGCCAAAATTCTGGCGACACTCCGGGACCTCCTGTATCAGTTCATCGCCGAGGTCGCCGTGTTTCCCGGCGCCGTCGACAGGGCCATCCGGTTCCACCGGCAGATCGTCGCGGCCATCACCACCCGCAACATCGGGGCCGCCAAGATGAAGATGCTCGAACACCTTGACGATGTGGCGCAGGCGATCCGGAAGACAACAGGGAAAGACCTGGGGTTGCAGCCCCTCTTTGACATGGAAAAGCGACCCCTAAAAGGAAGGTGAACGATGAAAGCGACACCATACAATCTCTTCATGTCGGCCCTCTACGGCGGCCGGAAAGGGATCCGCCCTCCAGCGGGGAATCCCACGTCGATCGCCTGCGTGGAATTGATGAAGGCCTGCGGGGCCTTTTTCCCGGAGGCCCATCTGAACCCCCGCGCGATGGCCGACCTGGCCCTGGCCGGCCATGAGCTGGCGGGTTTTGACACGGTCATGCCGGAATACAGTGTTCATCAGGAATCGGCCGCGCTGGGCTGCGAGATGGACTGGGGAAACGAAACGCGGATGCCCGATGCCAAGACGGCGCCGCACGCGGATTTTTCGGATGTGATTGTCCCGGAAAACATCCTCGAAAAACCTTCCTTTCGGGTCGTTCTCGACGCCCTGTCCATGCTACGCCGGGAGGTCGGGGGGCAGGCGGCGATCATCGGCAAGGTCATGGGTCCCTGGACGCTCTCCTACCATATGGCGGGCACGCAGAATTTTCTGCTGCAACTCGGTCTCGGCGAGAAGGATAAAATCAACCGCATGCTGAGACAGCTCATGCCGGTCACCATCGCCTTCGCCAACGCACAGTTCAGGGCCGGCGCCGATGCGGTGGTCCTGGCCGACCACGCCACCGGAAACCTGGTCGGACCTTACCATTACCGGGACTATCTGCTTCCCATCCATCAGGAGATCACCGCACGGGTGGGTGGGCCCATGATCCTCCACATTTGCGGCAACTGCCTCGACCGTCTGGAGTTCTTCGCCGAATCCGGCGTCGACGCCTACCACTTCGAATGGCAGGTGGACGCCAGGACGGCGGTCGAGAAAATCGGCAAACGGATTTCTCTGATCGGCAATCTGAACAACGCCAAGACCCTGTATCAGGGCACGCCGGAGGACGTCTACAAGCAGGCCCGTTATTCAATTGAGGCAGGCGTCGATATCATCGGGCCGGAGTGCGCCGTTCCCCTCACGACGCCCCTGGCCAATCTCCGGGCCATCCCGGCCGCAGTGCGGGAAGGTTACTGATCCGGATCAAGGAGAAGGAAGAATGAATGAATCCATCCAAAAGATCAAAGAAGGCGTCATTGAGGGCCGTCACAAGGAAATCGAATCCCTGGTCCGCGAGATCTGTAAAACGGGGATATCCCCGGACAAGGTGATTCAAGAGGGATTGATTGCCGCTATGAATGTGGTCGGTCAGAAATTCAGCGACGGGGAGATCTTTGTCCCCGAAATGATGGTTTCCGCCATGACGATGAAACTCGGCCTCAACATCGTCAAACCCCTCATGACCGGCAAGGCCGGCGCACCCAAAGGAACCGTTCTGATGGGAACTGTCAAAGGCGATCTTCACGACATCGGCAAGAATATCGTGGTCATGATGCTGGAAGGGGCCGGTTTCCAGGTGATCGACCTGGGCGTCGATATCGATGTGGAGAAAGTCGTGGCAGCGGTGGCCGAAGTCCGCCCCCAGGTGCTGGGCCTTTCAGCGCTGCTTACCACCACCATGCCGGAGATGAAACGCGTTATCGAAGAACTCCGGGCGCGCGGTCTGCGGGACCGGGTCAAGGTTATGGTGGGGGGCGCCCCCGTGGACGCCGCCTTCGCCGAAAAGATCGGCGCCGACGGCTACGGAAGTGATGCGGTGCAAGCCGTGGCTCTGGTCCGCAGCTTCGTCGGTCATTAATCCGACATCAGGAGATACAATGGATTATCCCCGTTTTGGCCTGATCCGGCAGATTTTTCCCGACGACCCGGCCCCCTCACCCAGGCAGGCCGTGCTTGCCGAACTGGAGAGGAGCGGGCTGCTTGACCCTGTCCGCGTCGGACAGTCCGTCCTGATCACGGCCGGGAGCCGCGGCATTTCGTCAATGCCTGAGATCCTCGCAACCTTGGTGGGCGCCATCATCGCCCGCAAGGCCCTGCCAATCCTGCTGCCGGCCATGGGCAGCCACGGCGGGGGCACCGCCCAGGGACAGGTGCATGCGCTGACCTCGATGGGATTGACCGAGGAAACGACCGGCGCAAGGATCCACGATTCGCTGGACATGGTCCGGATCGGCGAGGTCGGGGAAGGCGTGCCGGTCCTCGTGGAGCGCGCCGCCGCCGAAGCGGACCACGTCATCATCGTCAACCGCGTCAAGGAACACTCGGAATACATCGGCCCCACCGAATCCGGCCTCCTGAAGATGGCCGTCGTGGGCTTGGGAAGAGCGGCGGGCGCCCGGATCATGCACCAACTGGCCGTCAACATCTCTTATGCCGAGGCGATCGCGTCCATCGCCCGGGTCATCCTGGACCGCCTCCCCATCCTGGGAGGAATCGCGATCCTGGAGGATCACCGGAATCGCCTGCGGCGTCTGGAATGCGTTCCGGCGGGAAATATTTTCCAACGCGAGCCGGAACTTCTCGAAGAATCGAAGATCTACAAGCCAAAACTCCCTTTTGATCGGTTGGATGTTTTGCTGGTGGATAAGATCGGCAAGGACATCTCCGGATCCGGGATGGACACGAAGGTCATCGGCCGGATCATGAACATTTACGAACAGGAATGCACGTCGCCTTTCATCACGAGGATCGTTGTCCGGGATCTCTCCAGCGAATCGGATGGCAACGCCACGGGCATCGGCCTCGCCGATTTTATCACTCGCCGCGCGTTGAGCAAGGTCGATTCGGACGCCACGGCCCTGAATTGCATCACGGCCGTAGCGCCGGAAAAGGGGCGCCTGCCGATCGCGCTTCCCAGCGATCGGGAAGCTCTCGATGCGGCCTTCGCCAATATCGGCCTCTGGACGCCGGATAAGGTCCGTGCGGCATGGATTGCCAATACCCGCGATCTGGGGTGGCTTGCCGTCTCCAGCGCTCTCTATGAAGAATCACGACATCTCCAGGGGCTGGCGATCCACGGCGGCCTCTTCACCCTCCCTTTCCGTCCGACGGGAGAACTGCCGTATCTGGCCGATCTCATCCCGTCCGACCATCGCGATTCCAAGGAGCAACAATCATAATGTCCGACAAGGAGCGTATGTTGAAGGCTGCCCGGGGAGAATGGGCTGACCGGCTCCCCTGGGTTCCCCGGATCGATCGCTGGTACAACGCCAACAGCCTCCAGGGAACCCTGCCTGCAAAATATGGGAAAGGGGCGACGCTGGACGAGATTGCCGATGATATCGGATGGGGCTACCACAAGATCGTTCCCGAATTTCTCAACATCCGCTCCCCCGAAGACAACATCGACCGGGGGCTCGGCGTCTACCGCCTCCGGGGAATGGTGTACCGGCCGGAACTTGTCGGCGTGGGCCGGGAAGTCCGGAAGGAGGGGGACCGCTCGTCCTTTCACATCTCTTGATTCAGCCATGTTAACGTGAGGTTTCGACGACAGGGTCAGTCTAAAAAGAGGAAGGGATCACACTGCCAAAAGCTGGGAATCCCGGAGGTCAAAAAGAGAGGGGAAAACATATGCTGATTATCGCCGAGAGGATCAATGCGTCGCGAAAGACGATCGCCCAGGCCATCTCCGCCGCCGATCGGACCTTCATCCAGGGCGAGGCGAAGGCGCAGACCCTGGCGGGGGCGCATTACATCGATGTGAATGCCGGCACCTTTATCGGGGAGGAGGCCGAAAAACTCAAATGGATCGTGGAAGCGGTGCAGGAGGTGACGGATCTTCCACTCTCCATCGACAGCCCGGACCCTGAGGTGATCCGGGCGATGCTGCCGCTGATGAAAAAGGCGCCGGTCATCAACTCCATCACGCTGGAACCCTCCCGGATCGAAGGTATCCTGCCGCTCGTGACGGAGTATAGAACCAAGGTGATCGCACTGTGTCAGGCGGAGCACGAGATGGCCGAAACCGCGGACGATAAGGTGAGGATTGCGGGCCGGCTTATCGAGACGCTGACCGCCGCCGGCGTTCCGCTGGACGACATCTACATCGATCCGCTGGTCTATCCGCTTTCGACCAACCCGCAATCGGCCGGCGCCACGCTCGAGGCCATCGGCGGGATCATGAAAAGATTCCCGGGAGTCCATACGGTCTGCGGCCTGACGAATGTCTCCTATGGTCTTCCCGCGAGAAAACTGATCAACCGGGCGTTTCTCGCGGCGGCGATCACCATGGGGCTGGATTCGGCTATCATCGATCCGACGGACAAGCACCTCTATGCGATGCTCAAGGCCGTTACCCTGGTCGTCGGCAAGGACGACTTCTGCATGGATTACATCTGCGCCTTCCGGGAAGGGCGTGTCGAATAACGGGAGATTATTTTGAAATAATTGATTAACCGCATAGGTTATCAAGAGAAAGGAGCTGAAGAAAAGAGATGAATCGAGAGCTGAAGCCGGATTTTGAAAGGTATCTGAAGGCCCTCCACTGCGAGGAACCGGACCGGGTTCCCCAGGGGGACTGGCATGTAGACCAGCGGCCCAAGGAGTCCTTCATGGGGAAGCCCATTAAAACCCTGCAGGACCATGTCGATTTTTGGTATACCGCCGGTTACGACTACGTGACCGCTTCCTCAGGCATTCTTGAACCGGTTCGGGCGCCCGAGGGGATGATGACGAAAGGCGAGGGCGTGCATACGGAATACGGGGACAAGGTGTCCCGCGAATGGGCCAACACGCACGAGGGAGTTCTGACGAACTGGGAGAAGTTCGAAAAGTACCGGTGGCCAGCGATCGATGATTTTGATCTCTCCAAATGGGACGCCTTCGACAGGATCCTTCCCAAGGGGATGAAGGCGATCCTGCTTTTGGGGAAGATCTACACCACGGCGTGGATGTACATGGGGGCGGAGACCTTTTTCAACGCGCTGGAGGAGGACGAGGAACTCGTGGCAGCGATCATCAACAAGATCGGCGAAATCCAGTACCAGACCTTCCTGCGGGTCACCGAGCACCCTTGCGTGGGGGCAGTGATCAATCCGGACGATATCGCCTTCAATACGGGGCTTCTGGTCAACCCGAAGTATCTGAGGAAATACATCTTCCCCTGGTACAAGAAAATGGGTAAGATCTGCCGGGAGAAGGGAATCGGTTTCATCTTCCACAGCGACGGCGACTGTACCGAAGTGATGGAAGACTTGATCGACTGCGGCTTCCACGCCTTCCACCCCATCCAGCCCAACGCGATGAACATCGTCGAGGTGAAGAAAAAGTGGGGGAAGACGCTCTGCCTCATCGGGAACATAAATCTCGACTCCACATTGACCCTGGGGACGCCCGAGGATGTCCGGGCGGAGGTGTACGAGAGGATCCGGACGATCGCCCCGGGCGGCGGCTATATGGTCTCCTCGTCGAACTCGATCACCGATTACGTTCCGGCCGAGAACATGAAGGCCCTGCTGGATGCGACCTATGAATTTGGTCAATATCCGATCCGGCTCGAGGAGGGAGGCGTCCAGGGAAAGTTCTGGACCTCCCAGACGAAGGTCCGCAAGACCGAGACGACGAAGATGGAAACGGGTCTCGACGTGGAGACATACGCGGAGACCCTGATTGCAAACGATATCCCGAAGGCGATTTCCATGATGCAGAAGGATATCGACGGTGGAACAGCTCCACAGGAGGTCGTTTCCCGGGGGTTGATCCCGGCGATCACGATTGTGGGAGAGAAATTCCAGAATGGTCAGATCTACATTCCGGAGATGATGATTGCGGCGCGTGCGATGTCGACGACGCTGGACCATTTTAAGGAAAAGCTGGCCGGCAAGGGTGCGACAAAAAAGCTGGGAACGGTCGTGATTGGGACGGTTCAAGGGGATCTCCATGACATCGGAAAGAACCTGGTGACGATGATCCTGAAGGGTCAGGGCTTCCAGGTGGAGGACCTCGGCGTCTCCGTGAGCACGGCGAAGTTCGTCCAGGCGGTCAATGATAAGAAACCGGAAATCCTGGCGATGAGCGCCCTTTTGACAACGACGATGACCGAGATGAAGAACACGATTGAGGGCCTTAAGGTGGCCGGTCTTAGGCAGCAGGTGAAGGTGATCGTGGGTGGAGCGCCGGTGACGCCGGCGTTTGCAGAGCAGATCGGGGCGGACGGCACCGCATATGATGCCCCGGGCGCGGCCAAGCTCTGCAAGGAACTGCTGCGATAGGTACGGGGATCTGTTTCACCGGTCCAAAGCAGCATGGGGCTGCAAAGGCGGGGAAGCACAAGCTTTTTAAATCAGGAGGGAAAAATCATGGGGAAGACAAGGCGTGAGTTTTTAAAGAAGGCTGGGGTCGCCGCAGCGGCAGGGGCGGGGGTTGTCCTGACGGGGAACAGGAGATTGTACGCCCAGGACAAGGTGTTCAAATGGAAAATGGCAACGTCGTGGACGACCGGAATGCCCCTTTACACCCATATGGCCAGGGTCCTGCCGGATGTGGTCAAAAAGATGAGCAACGGAAGACTGATCATCGACATTTTCCCGGCGGGGGCCATCGTGCCGGCCCTGGAAGGGGTGGACGCTACGAGAAGAGGGGTCTGCCAGATTGCCCATACCTGGCCCGGCTACGACATCGGCATCTCAAAGGGGTCGGCGATCATCGGGGGATTCGCCGGGAGCCCGAACTCCGAGGTGATGATGCATTGGATCTACAGCGGCGGGGGATATAAGCTCTGGCAGGATTACCGCCGGGAAGTATTCAATGTGATCGCCTTTCCGGGGGGGATGCGTCCCACCGAAGTATTTGCCCATTCGCACAAACCGGTGCGCTCCCTTGCGGATTTCAAGGGATTCAAAATGAGAACCGTCGGGGCGTGGGCGGACATCCTTCCCAAACTGGGAGGTTCCGTGATCACCCTTCCCGGCGGCGAGGTCCTGCCGGCCCTGCAGCAGAAGGTGATCGACGCCACGGAATGGGCCTGCGCAGGGGAGAATCTGTCGATGGGATTCCATGAGGTGGCCAGGTATGTCATCATTCCCGGGATTCATCAGCCAAGCGCCCCCTTTGAATATGTCGTGAATGTAAAGGCCTGGGAGGAGTTGCCGGCGGACCTCAAGGCGATCGTGGAGGGAGCGGCGAAGATTGCAACGCTGGACTCCTGGACCTATCTCGGCGCCCTCGACATGGGGGCGATGGATGTCTTCAAAAAGAAGGGAAACACGATCATCGAACTGGATGTGGATGTACAGAAGGCTGCCTACAAGCTGGGGCTTGAATGGGGACGGGAAGCTGCAGCCAAGGATCCATGGACAAAGAAACTCTTCGAATCCCAGATCGACTTTCACAAGAGATGGGAGATCGTTGAAAACACGAGGTCACTCAAATATTGATGAAAATCCGCCGGGCGTACCGGATGAACGGACGCCCGGCGGATTTAACTCGATCTCGCTTTGCCCTGTATGAGAGAAGGGAGTGATTTCCATGATGGCATCTTTTGTAAAGTTTATCGATGGCCTGAGCGGATGGACGGGGAAATGGGTTGCCTGGTTCATCATCCCCAACGTGCTGGCGCTCGTCTATGAGGTCATTGCACGCTATATTCTGAACAGCCCCACCATCTGGTCCTATGAAGTGACCTACTTCCTCTACGGGAGCCATTTCCTGCTGGGGGCGGCCTATGTCCTTTCCGTCGATGCCCACATCCGGATCGACATCTTCACCTCGCACCTCTCTCCGCGGACGAGGGCCGTCATCGATCTGGTCGGCTATCTGCTGCTGTTCTTCCCGGTGGTCATCGCCCTCGTCTATGCGGGAGGACAGTATGTCATGCAGTCCTTCGAGATGGGCGAAAAATCGGGTCTCAGCCCGTGGAGGCCCTACCTCTATCCATACAAGGCCGTGATAACCATCAGCTTCATTCTTCTCTTTCTGCAGGGGATAGCTTGTTTTATCCGCAATATCAATTTTTTGGCGAGAGGAGAAAAGCCATGATGGAGAACATCTCCCTTTTCATGTTTCCGGTGATGATCCTGGTCGTATTTGCAGGATTTCCCGTTACTTTCAGCCTGATGGGCATTTCTCTTTATTTCGGCATCGTCTGTTTCGGACCGGAGATCATCCCGATGATCATCCGCCGCGTCTACGGCGTGGCCGACAACTATGTCCTCGCCGCCGTGCCGCTGTTCATTTTCATGGGAACGATGCTGGAGAGATCGGGCATCGCCAAAATCCTTTTTGAGACGATCAGCATGTGGATGGGACGCATTAAAAACGGCCTGGCGGTGACGACCATCCTGATGTGCACGATCATCGCCGCCTGCACGGGGATTATCGGAGCGGCCGAGGTGATGGTCGGGGTGATGGCCATACCGCCGATGATGAAACGGGGCTACAACCACGCCCTGATCGCCGGCACGGTCATCGCCGGCGGGGCGCTCGGCACCATCATCCCGCCGAGCGTCGTCACCGTCGTCTACGGTCCCGCCGCGGGGATATCCGTCGGCCGTCTGCTGATCGCCACGATCTTCCCCGGCCTTCTGATCTCGTCGGTCTATGTCTTGTACATTGTTATCCGTTCCTACGGCCAAAAGGGGTTTGCCCCGCCGATCTTTTCCGAGGATCGGGATATTCCCCTGTCGCGGAAACTCAAGGCTACGGTTACCGGAATGCTGCCGTCCGTTGTCCTGATCTTCACCGTGATGGGCACCATCATTCTCGGCTTTGCCGCACCCACGGAAGCCGCCGCCCTCGGCGCCTTCGGAAGCGTCCTGCTGACGATCGGCTACAGAAACTTTACCTTGAAGGTGTTGCAGGAGGCGACCATCCAGACGCTCAAGATCTCCAGCATGATGATGATGATCCTGCTCGGAGGGTTCATGTTCAGCGGCGTCTTCCTCGGGCTCGGGGGCAGCGACGCCACGGAGAGGATGCTGTCGGCCTTCAACATGGGGCCATGGGCGGTTCTTGTTTTCTTTCTATTTATCGTCTACCTTGCCGGGTTCCTCCTCGACTGGGCCAGTATCCTGCTCATCTTCGTCCCCATCTTTTCGCCGATCATCGACAAACTGGGTTTTGACCCGATCTGGTTCGGCGCACTCCTCATCATGATGATCCAGACATCCTATCTGACGCCGCCGATGGCGCCGGGGATCTTTTATCTGAAGGGGATTGCCCCGCCCGAGCTGACGACCCGGGAGATGTTTCGGGGTATTGTCCCCTATATGATGCTCCAGCTTCTCGCCATCGCCGTTGTGGTGTTTTTCCCGCAGATCGCCCTCTGGCTGCCGGAAAAACTGATCGGTTGGAATTAGAAAGGAGAGAAACATGATGACCAAAAAAGAACGCATCCTCATGGCCATGCGGGGCGAGACCCCGGACATGCTGCCCTATACGCCGCGCTTCGACCTCTGGTACAATTCCAACTCCTACCGGGGCACCCTGCCCAAGCGCCACCAGGGGCGCAGCCACGATGAAATCGCCCGTGCGGAAGGGTGGGCTCTGCACAAGGTCATCCCGGAACTCCTGGAAGTGGTCGATCCCTGGGAGAACGTGACGCGGGGCATCGGACTCTACAGCCTCAAGGAAAACGGTTACAAGATCAACTTTTCGCCCAACGTCCATCTGGAGGTCCGGAAGAGCCGCCAGGGCGACGAGGAATCCACGCGGGTGGAGTACCATACCCCCAAGGGTGTGGTCAGCACCAAGGAAGTGATCAACGAGGAGATGCGCAATGCGGGTGTTTCCATCACCTGGGTGCAGGAGCATGCCATCAAGCGGCCCGAGGATTACGAGATCTGGGCATACATCTTTGAGAACATCACGGTGACCCCGGACTATGACCGTTACCGGGCCTGGCAGAACCGCATCGGCGACGACGGCGTGGCAGTGATGATGGGCACCTTCTCCGCCTCGCCCACTCACCACATCCAGCGTGATTTTCTGGATGCCACCGAGTTCTTTTTTCATTACAAAGATCACGCAAGGGAGATGCGCCGACTGGCCGAGGCCATCGGCCTGGTGTACGAGCAAACCCTCAGGGTGGTGGGCGATTCGCCGGCTGAAGTGGTCCTGTGGGGCGCCAACTACGACGACATGATCACCTACCCGCCTTACTTTCAGAAGGAACTGACTCCCTGGATACGGAAAGCCTCCGATTACCTGGCTGCGAAGGGCAAACTGGTGATCTGCCACTGCGACGGTGAGAACCAGGGCCTCATCGACCTGATTGCCGATTCGGGCATGCACGTGGCCGAAGCGGTCTGCTGTGCACCCATGACAAAGCTGCCGATCGAGACCTACTGCGAGCGCTGGTGCAAATCCGGGAAACTGACCCTCATGGGAGGCCTGATCCAGTCCATGCTTTCACCGGCCACGTCTAGCATCGAGGACCTCAATGCCTACCTTGACCATTTCTTCAAGGCCGTGACGCCGGGCAGCCGCATCATCCTGTCCGTGGCCGACACCACCCCGCCCAACGCGGATTTTGACCGCCTGGCCATGATCGCCGAGCGCGTGGAAAGGGAAGGCCGCCTGCCCCTCGAGGCCGGCGCCTTCCGCCCCCTGACCGAAGCGCAGTTGAAGCCGGTCGCCGGCCTCATGGCGCAAAAGGTGCCCGACGAGACCTTCCAGACCGTCCACGCGGACGTGCTCGCCGGCAACGATGCGGACATCAAGGTTCACATCCAGGCGCTGCTCGACCAGGGGGTGAACGCCAAGGAGATTCTCAACCGCGGCATGCTCAGCGCCATGGAGGTGATCAGCGGGCGCTTCCGCGAAGGCACGGTGTTTATTCCCGAGGTATTGCTGTCCGCCCGTGCCATGAAGGAGGCCCTCGTCGTGCTCGAACCCTATCTGGCACAGGAAAAGAAGGATGTGAGCGGCAAAATTCTGCTCGGTACGGTGCGCGGCGACCTGCACGACATCGGCAAGAACATGGTGGCCACCATGCTGCGCGGCGTCGGTTTCGAGGTGGTGGACCTCGGCGTCAACATCACGGCGGAGGGTTTCGTTGCGGAGGTTGAAAGACAACGGCCGGACATTCTGGGGATGTCTGCCCTGCTGACCACCACCATGCCCGAGATGAAGAAAACCATCGATGCCCTCATAGCCCGCGGGTTGCGGGGCCAGGTCAAGGTTGTGGTGGGCGGTGCGCCGCTCAACGAGAAATTTGCCCGGGATATCGGGGCGGACGGATACGGGAGCGATGCGGGGTCTGGCGTGGATTTGGTCAGACAGTTGCTGAAAGGGAATGTCCCTCGTTAGATCCGGCGGGGAGGCGTTTCGGCAATATTCGATATGACTCCCTGGTTTCCGAAGGAGATGCAATGGATTGTCCCCGAATTGCGGAATCGACCATCCGCAGGGGGCGGCGGGTGGTGATCGCCTGTCGCGTGATGGAACCGGAGCTGACACAGGTTCTGGCGGAGGGGAAGGAGCAGGTCGAGATCCTCTACCTTGACCAGGCCCTACACCGAACGCCGACCAAGCTACTCAGTCAGCTCCAGGAAAAGATCGATCAGGTCGCGCGGACGGCCTCGCGGATCGTCCTGGGCTACGGCCTCTGTTCCAACGGCGTGGTCGGCGTCACGGCGCGTCAGCAGGGGCTGCTCATGCCCCGCTGCCACGACTGCATCGCCCTCTTTCTGGGTTCCCCTTCCCGCTATCAGGATGTGTTCCAGGAAAAACCGGGCACCTACTACCTGACGCCGGGCTGGATCGCGGAAAAGAAGGACCCCCTCGGAGTCCTGGAGGAGTATGTGCCCCGTTACGGCCGGGAGACGGCGCAGTGGGTCATCGAAGAGGAATTGAAGCACTACACCCATATCTCCCTCATCAATACGGGAGTTGAAGAGATGGCGCCCCTCCGGGCGCGGGCGATGGAGAATGCGGCCATGCTGAAGAAAGCGTATGAGGAGATTCCGGGCAGCCTCGACTACTTCCGCGAGCTCATCCGCGGTCCCTACACGGAGGAAAAGTTCCTGCGCCTCCGCCTGGGCGAGGCGTTCACCCAGGAGATGTTTTTTGAGTCGGCAGATGGGGGAAGGCGTCCGACATGTGGGGGATGAACATGGCGGCCATGAACTCCTCCTGGAACTCTTTCACAAGGGTCAGTTCGAGGTATTCGACCTGCCTTGCAACAACATCGGCCTCCAGCCGTTTGTCGCGGTTCAGGAGGGCGATCCTTGCCCCGTCGCCCGCCGCGTTGCCGACCGACGAGACGCAATCGAGGTCGCAGTCGGGAAACATCCCGAGGATCATCGCCTCCGTTTTGTCGATATAGCTCCCGAAGGCGCCTGCAAGGATCACCCGGTCCAATTTCACGATCCCCAGCCTTTTCATCATCAGTTTCGCTCCTGCATACAGGGCGCCTTTGGCGAGTTGGACGCTCCGGACATCCTTTTGGTTGATCGTGATCGCCCCCTCCAGAGAGGTCTCTTCCGGCCAGGCGATGATGAATTCCGGTTTCCCATCGGTCAAGCGGAGCCGAGGCGTGGCGAGATCGGTACGGAAGCGGCCGCTTCTATTGATGATCCCCGCCCGGTAAAGTTCGGCCACCCCGTCGATGATCCCGGAGCCGCAGATCCCCTTCGCGCCGGTGAGCCGGACCTCCGGCCGCCAGCGCTCTTCGCCGATGATTTTGAAAGAGACCTCCAACGTCTCGGGATCGATTCGAATCCGCTCGATCGCCCCGGGGGCGGCCCTCATGCCGAAGCGGATATGCGCCCCCTCCAGCGCGGGGCCGGTGGCGCAGGAGGCGGAGAGGAGCCTCTCCCGGTTTCCCATGACCATCTCCCCGTTCGTGCCCACGTCGATGATGAGGACCATCTCCTCCCGGCGGTAGGGTTCCTCCGCAATCAGGACCCCCACGTTGTCCGCCCCGACGAAGCCCGCCTCGATCGGGAGGATGTGGACATTGGCCGCGGGGTGGGTCGCAAGGCCGAGGTCGCGAGCCTTGATGTCCAGGCTGCGGTGTACGGCGGGGGTGAAAGGAGAGACGCCGAGCGGGCGCGGATCGATGCCGAGGAACAGGTGGTGCATCGCCGTGTTTCCGACCAGCGTGATTTCGAGGATGTCGGCGGGAGAGAGGCCGGCATCCCCGGTGACGGTCCGGATGAGGTGATTCAGACCTTCGATGATCGCCCCCCGCATCTTTTTCATGCCGTCCGGGTGGTCGATCACGTAGGTGATCCGCGCAATCACGTCATCGCCGTAGGTGACCTGGGGATTCATCAGCGACTCGGTTCCGATGAGCTTTCCGGTCTTCAGGCTGCAAAGGTATCCGGCCACGGTGGTCGAACCCACGTCGATGGCGAGGCCGTAGGCCTCCTCCACCTCTCTTGGAAATACGGCAAGGATCTCCCGTTCCATCCGGATCGCTGCGGTGACCGTCCAGTTTCCCTGCCGGAGGGCGGCGGGGAGCCCGATAAGGGCGGAATAGTCGATCTCCGGCCGTTGCAGGCCGAACCGCTCCGCGAGGGCCGCAACCAGGCGTTCGTAGTCTCCCAGGGGATCGTTCAGCGTGGGGGGGGGAAGGGTTACCGAAAAGAGGCGGACGGCCGGGTTCAGGGAGATGGCCCTTTCAGACGCCTCTTTTCTCACCACCTGCCTGCCCGTTCGACTTTCCTCCGGCACAAAGATCAGGACATCTCCCCGGATGACTGCCGCGCAGGCCAGACGGAATCCCTCCGCCCGCTCTTTTTCTCCGATGAGTTTGCCCTCCTCTTCGGTGAACGGCGAGAGATGGTCGGGTAGCGAAGTGATTCCGAACCGATCAAAGATTCCCGACTCGATTCGGATCCGGCACTTTCCGCAGCTCTTCTTCCCGCCGCAGACCGATTCGATGCCTACGCCCAGGGAGCGGGAAGCCTCCAGGACGGTCTTACCTTCCGGGATCTCCCCTCGTCTGCCGGAGGGTTGAAAAATAACCTGACTGTTCTTCATCACCTCTCTTGTACCCCTTTTTGTACCCCACGCAGATATGGCATAAAGAGGGCTTACGAACATTACGTAAACACATGATATTATTGGTCGGGGCGGAGTGATTTGAACACTCGACATCCTGCTCCCAAAGCAGGCGCGCTACCGGGCTGCGCTACGCCCCGTTTATGATCCGTTCCGGAGCCTCTCTTTCAGTTTTGCAAAGGCCTGGGCCCGATGGCTGACCCTGTTTTTGGCCTCGGGGGAGAGCTGGGCCACGGTCATTCCCTCTCCGGGGAGAAAAAAAACCGGGTCATATCCGAATCCGCCCTTCCCGACAGGCGCTTCCGCAATCCTTCCTTCCAAGCGCCCCTCAAAGGCCTCATAACGACCGTCGGGAGGATAGAGGACCAGAACGCACCGGAATGCCGCTCCTCGATTTGCCGCGTGAACACCCTTCAGGTCATGCAGCAGCTTCCGGTTGTTCCGCAGATCATCCGCATCGGCGCCGGCATACCGTGCCGAGTGGATGCCGGGCGCGCCTCCCAGCGCGTCCACCTCCAATCCGGAATCGTCGGCAAGCACGATTTCTCCGGTCGCTTCCGCGACCGTTCTGCCCTTTTTGAGGGCGTTCTCCAGAAAACTCTTTCCGTCTTCAACGATCTCGGGGATCTCCGGATAATCGTTCAACGAAAAAAGGCTGATGCCGAGATCCGCAAGCATCGCCTGAATTTCTCTGATCTTTCCCCTGTTCCTGGAGGCCAGCACGATCGTTTTCAGGTCAGACCTCTTTGGGATATCTCCCGGCCTGCGCGTCCGCGCGACAATACCTTCAGGCGCGATCCATGTGATGGTTGAATGCGTTTCCGGACAAACGGCCTGGCTTCAGCCGTACCCCGCACCTCGATATAAAGCCCGTCGGATCCCGCTACGGCGCCTTCCGGAAATAATCCCTGAGTCCCGTCACCAGAGCCCGGGCGACGGCCCTCTGCGTCTGCTCCGCGGTCAGCCGTTTCCGGTCATCCGGGTCGGTCGCAAAACCGATCTCCACAACCAGCCCGGGAATGGTCAGTCCGTCTAAAATCGGGATGGGCGCATCCCGGAGACCCCGTCCTTTCCTCGGGAAGACCGTTTCAAGAGCGGACTGGATCCGCTGTGCGAGCCTCACGGAATCGTTCAGGGAGGTATTGCGGGCCATATCCTTGATAATAGGCGATGAATCTCCTCCGCTGGGTACGGACTGCCGAAAGCCCGGGAAATAGACCTCGTACCCGCTCGCCTTCTTTCCGAAACCGGCATTGACATGAAGGCTCAGCAGGGCGTCTGCTTTCATTGTCCCGGCTGCCTTTACCCTCTCCGCGATCGACAGGGTCCGGTCCGTCGAACGGGTCAATTTGACCTGAAGGCCCGGTATTTTCTGCGCCTCCTCGCGGACCAGCAGGGCCAGATTCAGCGTCAGCTCTTTCTCGCGGAGCTTGTCCGACGTCACACCCGGATCATCTCCCCCATGGGCGGGATCGAGTAAAACGGTATAGGAATCCTGTTGGGGCGCCCCGGAGCCGGCCATCGGAATCAGGCAAAACAGGAACACGGCCAGTGTGAAAACTCCATATTTCATGCGCCATCCATTCATCAGTTCCATCGTTTCCCTTCCAGCCTTATTGTTCAAAGGCTTGTGCTTCATACAGCAAACTAACGCCGGGTGTCAATGGAATCATCATGCCCGGCCTTCAGCAGGCTGTTGAAAAACGCCCGTCTGCTGCGTTTCCCTCATCCTTCGCCGTTCAACGTACCATAAAGTACGCCTCACGGCTCAGGATTTCGGGGGCCTTGCGTCCGGACATTTTTGAACAGCCTGTTAGCCGCCCGATCAGGACCGCCAGATCCTCTCCACCGAGATGACCCCGCGCAACTTTCGGATCGCAGCGGAAATTTTATTAAACTGCTTGAGATTGGTTACATTGACACCGAAATGACAGGTAGCCTGACCGTCCGGTGCGGTATTGATCTCCGCGTGGTATATGTTGACGTCCAGAGAGGAAATCGCAGTGCTGATATCGGCCAGAATGCCCTTGCTGTCGTGGCAGACGATTTTCATCTGCACCGGATATTCACGTTTCTCGCGAACATCCCACTGTACATTCACCAGCCGCTCGGGATCCATATCACGCACATGGATGCAATTGGCTGTATGAACGGTGATTCCTCTCCCCCGGGAAATATAACCGATGATCTCATCTCCGGGGATCGGATCGCAACACTTTCCAAACCGGACCATGATGTCATCGATCCCGGTCAGCGACACGCCGATCGGCTCCGTCTCCGGACCTTTTTTTCGCGTCTTGTCAAGCGGTTCCTCTTTCTTGACCTCTTCTTCCGGAAGAAAATGATGAACGACATGCTTGGGCGACACCCTTCCGTAACCGACGAAGGCCAGCAGATCCTCCAGGGATTCGGTATGCAGTTCTTTAAATATCTCCTGCATTTCAGATGATTTCGAAATTTGGCCGAATTTCAGGTGGTGTTTCTTGAACTCCTTCTCCAGAAGATCGCGGCCGAGGGCTACGCTCTTCTTGCGCTCCTCGGTCTTGACCCAGTTCCGGATCTTCGCCATGGCGCGGGAGGTCACCACATATTTCAGCCAATCCTTGCTGGGATGGTGGCCCGTCTGGGTAATGATTTCGACCCTGTCCCCATTCCGCAGTTGATATTTCAGCGGAACGATGCTCCGGTTCACCTTGGCGCCGATGCACTGATTGCCGACATCCGTATGGATGCTGTAGGCAAAATCGATGGGGGTCGCCCCCTTCGGAAAGGATCTCACATCCCCGTTCGGGGTAAAGACGTAAACTTCCTCGGGGAACAAAGCCACTTTCAGATTGGACATGAACTCGCGGGGATTCTCGATCTCCTGCTGGGCATCCAGCAGATCCCGGAGCTTCTTGATCTGATTATCATCGGGGGAAAAGGACCCCCCTTCCTTGTATCGCCAATGGGCGGCAATTCCCTCCTCCGCCCAGTCATGCATCGGCCGGGTCCGGATCTGGATCTCAACCCTCTCCCCGTAAGGTCCGATCACGGTCGTATGGAGGGATTGGTAGTGGTTGGCCTTCGGCATTGCAATATAATCCTTGAACCTTCCGGGGACCGGCGTCCAAAGGGCATGCACCATGCTCAAGGCCTCATAACAATCCTTGTCCTTGTCCGAATCGAGAATGATCCGGAATGCCGTAAGGTCGTAAACCTCATCGAAATCGATGTGCTGCTCCTTCATCTTCATGTAGATGCTGTAGAAATGTTTGGCCCTTCCCTCGACTTCGCCCCGGATGCCGAAACTCTCCATCTCGCGGCGGATGATTCCCTTGACCTCCTCGGTATACTCTTCCCGTTTCTTCTGCTTCTTTACGACCCGTTTTGCAAGTTCGTTGTAGGCCTCAAAGTCGAGATACCGGAAGGAAAGGTCCTCTAACTCTATTTTCATCCAGTTGATCCCCAGCCGGTTGGCCAGCGGCGCATACAGATCCAGGGACTCTCTCGAGATGTAGAGCTGCCGGTCCGGCGTCTGAAACTCCAGGGTCCGCATGTTGTGGATCCGGTCCGCCAGCCTGACGAGAAGGATACGGATGTCGGACGACATCGCCAGAATCATCTTGCGGAAATTTTCCGCCTGCCTCTCCTCCTGATTGCCGAGCGTGATCTTGCTGATCTTGGTCAGTCCGTCGACGAGAAACGCCACCTCCTTGCCGAAGGCCTCTTCGATCTGCTCCTGCGTGGCGAGGGTATCCTCGACGGTATCGTGCAGAAGGCCCGTTACCAGCGTCGCCGCATCGAGTTTCATGTCTGCCAGGATGCCGCAGACCTCCATGGGATGGGTCAGGTAGGTTTCGCCGGAGAGACGGATCTGCCCCTGATGAACGGATGCGGAAAAAATGTATGCCTTTTCGATCATCCCGAGTTCGGATGGGGAGAGATAAGACTGAACCTTATCGAGGATGTCGTTGATACGAAGCATGGAATTCCTAAGTGCTAAGTGCTGAGTGCAAATCTTAGTGCTAAGTGCCAAGTGCCAAGTGCTGAGTGCTAAGTCCTCAGCACTAAGTCTTTTAAAAACGCGGCGACCTCGGAAACCGGCAATGCGATGACTTCTCCGGACCGCCGGGTTTTGATCTCCATTTTCCCTTCGGCCAGCCTCCTGGGACCGACCGTGACACGATAGGGGATCCCGATCAGGTCGGCGTCCTTGAACTTGACGCCG
This sequence comes from Syntrophales bacterium, assembly GCA_030654195.1. GTDB lineage: Bacteria > Desulfobacterota > Syntrophia > Syntrophales > UBA5619 > UBA5619. The sequence goes on from JAURXV010000053.1 coordinate 53,001, forward strand.
GCCCTCTCGTCGCGATCATCCAGGATCACTTCCATGCCATTGGCCTCAAGGGCGTTGTAAAGATCCTCCGCGGCGGAGAAAAGCGCTTTTTCATTCACATTCACCGGCGTGATGATCACCGGATAGGGGGCAAGCGGCAGCGGCCAGATGATCCCGTCCGCATCGTGATTCTGCTCGACGGCCGCGGCGACCGTGCGGCCGATGCCGATGCCGTAGCATCCCATAACCATGGTTCGCTCATGACCCTCGCGGTCGAGATAGGCGGCCCGCATGGCCTTGCTGTACTTGGTCCCCAATTTGAAGACATGGCCGACTTCGATACCGCGTGCAAAGCGGATCTCTGCGCCACAGCGGGGACAGGGATCGGATTCCCGGACCACGCGCAGATCGGCATGGTCTGCAATCAAAAAGTCCCTTCCGGGCTTGACATGGAGAAGGTGAAAATCCTCACGGTTGGCGCCCATGACGCAATCGGCCATCACCAGAAGTGAATAATCGGCAATGATCCGGGCCTTGATTCCAACGGCGCCCGCAAACCCCCGGGGTGAGCCGGTAACTTTCCGGATCATCGCATCATCGGCAAGCTCCAGCAAATCGCAACCGAGGAAATTCTTCACCTTGATCTCGTTGACCTCTTGATCCCCGCGGATCAGGACCGCGACAGGCGTACCGTCCGCAGAGAAGATCAGGGTCTTGACGACCGCTTCCGGAACGACCCCCAAAAAGCCGCAGACCTCATCGATGGTCCTTACCCCGGGGGTGTTCACCTCCTCGATGGGGGGCGTCACGCACGCAGGCCCATTCTCCGCCGGCCGGGAGATCTCGGCCTTATCCAGGTTTGCCGCATAGTTGCAGGCGCCGCAGTAGCAGATGGCATCTTCCCCGGAATCGGCCATCACCATGAATTCGTGCGAATACTTTCCGCCGATGCTTCCCGAGTCCGCCTCGACCGGACGGAAGTTCAGGCCGCAGCGGGTGAAAATCCGTTGATAGGCATCAAACATCTTCCGATAGCTGATCTCGCTTCCCGCCTCGTCCATATCGAAACTGTACGCGTCTTTCATGCCGAATTCCCGACAGCGCATCACCCCAAACCGGGGGCGGATCTCATCGCGGAATTTCGTCTGAATCTGATAGAGATTCCGGGGAAGTTGCCGGTACGATTTGATTTCGTTACGAACCAGATCGGTGATCACCTCTTCATGGGTCGGGCCGAGACAGCACTCCCGGTCGTGTCGATCCCGAAAGCGGAGCAGTTCCTTGCCGTAATGGACCCACCGTCCGGACTCCTGCCAGAGCTCTGCCGGCTGCACCATCGGCAGAAAGAGCTCCTGAGCGCCCGCCCGGTTCATCTCTTCCCGGACGATCTGCTCAAACTTGCGGATCACACGGTAACCCAGCGGCAGATACGAATAGACCCCGCTGGTCAGTTTTCTCATCAGACCCGCCCGGATCATCAACTGGTGGCTGATCAGTTCCGCGTCGGAAGGGACCTCCCTTCCCGTGGGCAGGAACATCTCCGAATAACGCATGACGCCTCCTTTTAGACCGCACCCTTTACATCTGTTCCATTCTCCGGATCTCTTCGAGCAGTACGGGAAGAAACTCCTCTTCGCTGATCTTCCGGACAACCTTCCCCTTCTTAAACAGCATTCCGGCGCCCTTTCCTCCCGCGATGCCGATATCCGCTTCGGCAGCCTCCCCGGGGCCGTTGACGACGCAGCCCATTAGGGCGATCTTGATCGGTTTCTTCATCCCCCGGAGCTCCTCTTCGACCCGCACCGCCAGACCGGCAAGGTCGATCTCGCAGCGACCGCAGGTCGGGCAGGAGATGATGTCCGGTCCGACCCGCCGGATATTCAGCGCGCGCAAAATACCGTATGCCAGGCCGATCTCCGGCACGGGATCGCCGGTGACGGAGACCCGGATCGTGTCGCCGATGCCGTCATAGAGCAGGGTCCCGATGCCGATGGCGGATTTGATTGCCGACTGAATGAGGGTTCCCGCTTCCGTGACGCCGAGATGAAGCGGATAGTCGGTCTTAGCGGAGACGGTTTGGTAAGCCTCGATCGTGGTCGCCACATCGGAAGATTTCAGAGAGAGTTTGATCGCGTCAAAGCCCATCTCTTCCAGGATACGGATGTTCTTCAAGGCGCTCTCCACCAGCGCGGCTGCCGTCGGTCCGCCGTGGCGGGCGGCAATCTCCTTCTCCAGGGAACCGGCATTGATCCCGATCCGGATGACCTTCCGGCTGGTCCTGGCGACCCTCACGATCTTGCGGATTCCTTCCGGCGAGACATTGCCGGGATTGATCCGGATGCCGTCCGCACCGTGATTCATCGCGAGCAGGGCGAGTTGATGGCGGAAATGGATATCCGCGATCAGTGGAATATGAATCCGGGAGCGGATCTCATGGATGGCAACCGCGGCCGCTTCATCGGGAACGGCAACGCGGACAATTTCGCAGCCCGCCTCCTCCAACCTCCGGACCTGCTCGACCGTGGCTTTGACATCGCGCGTATCGGATGAGGTCATGGACTGAACGACGACCGGCGCATTGCCGCCGATCCGGACACCTCCGAGGTCAATGGATTTCGTTTTTCTTCTGCTGGCCGGACTCACTGACGCACTCCACCGATTTCACTTATCTCGTCTGGCCCCATTTCGAGACCCGGAAACGCGTTATCCGTCATTGCGAGAGAAGCGAAGCAATCCCATCCGCATTCAATAATCCCTGAGATTGACGCGGCGCTGCGCGCCTCGCAACGACAGCGAGGGCGGAAATTCAAGGTCCTACTTTATGAAAAACCACCAGTTGGACCAGCCCTCTATCGACCGCGCCAGCAGTAGAGGCAAAGATCCTTCTCCGGAAGACCGATCGCTGCGATCATATCTTCGATATGAATGTATTTAAGAGAGGTCACATTTAGATCCTGCCGGATCCACTCAATCATTCTCCGGTATCGTTCGGAGGCGTGGTCCAGATATTCGTCGATATGTTCCATATTCTCGCCGTCAAGGGCGCGGATCGCCCGGTGGGAAGCCAGTTCGGCGATCGTTCTCGTGGAAGAGGCGTATCGGCAGGGAAACATCAGAGGCGGACAGGCAGGGCGGACATGGATCTCCTTCGCACCGTTGTCCCATAGTTTCCGGATCGTGTAATTTTTCAGTTGCGTTCCCCGGACGATCGAGTCATCACACACCACCATCCGGCTTTCCCGTATCACATCCCGCACGGCGCTGAGCTTCATCGTGGCCACAAGGTCCCGGATGTCCTGTGAAGGGGGCGTGTAACTTCTCCCGTATCCCGGCGTGTATTTGACCAGCGGACGGCGGTATGGAAGACCAGACTCCATCGCATAACCGATGGCGTGGCCGACACCGGAATCGGGGACGCCCGCGACAAAATCCGCATTAACCTGATCGCCGCGGGCCATGGCCCGACCGCACCGCTCGCGGGCGTTTTCAACACTGATTCCCTCATAGATCGAGGCCGGATCTCCGATGTAGATCCAGAGGAAGGCGCAGACATGCTTCTCTTCCCCGGGCTTCCGCTCCGTGTGAATCCCGTTGGCATCAAGACGCACGATCTCCCCCGGTCCGAGGGAGCGGCTCAGCTCATAGCCGAGGTTCGCAAAGGAACTCGATTCGGTTGCGGCCGCAAAGCCCGGCGTTGATCCCGATTCACCGATCTCTCTCCCGATGACCAGCGGAAAACGGCCGTAGCGGTCCCGTGCCGCATAAATCCCTTCCCGGGCCATCAACAAAACACAGATCGACCCCTCGATGGACCGCTGCATCCGGCCGATTCCATCGACGATGCTTTCGCCGCGGTTGATCAGTTTTGCGACCAGTTCGACGTTGTTTACGCCGCCGTCCTCCATTTCGCTGAAGGAGGCGCCATCCCGGAGAAGATCGTGGGTCAGTTCTTCCTTATTGGTGATCAGTCCGATTGCGGCAAGGGCATAGGACCCGAACTTCGAACGGATGATCAACGGCTGGGGGGATTCGTCATCAATCGCCCCGATGCCCATCCGGCCGACCATTCCCTTGTAATCCTCTACAAAACGGGACTTGAACTGGGCCTGGCTTATGCTGTGAATGGTGTGGCTGAACCCCCCATCGCCCAAAACGGCCAACCCCGCATTTTCGGTCCCGAGATGGGAGTGGTAATCCGTTCCGTAAAACAAGGTCTTTGCACAATTCCCTTCCGATACGACGCCGAAGATCCCACCCATGTTTCCCACCCTCTTAAGATGCCTACATTCAAGTGATAACCTGTGGAGTCCGGTTCTCCCTTTCTCTTTAGGACTGAGGACTGAGGACTGAGTGCCCAGCACTTCGCACTCAGCACTCAGCACTTCGCACTCAGTACTTAAGTTTCAGCAGGGCCAGCCTGATCCGTTCGACTCCTTTTTCGATCTGTTCCATCGAGGTCGCATAGGAGATGCGGATGTGGTCGTCATGGCCAAAATCCCCTCCGGGAACCAGGGCAACGTTCGCCTCATCCAGCAGGTAAGTCGCCATTTCGGCAGAATTTCGGATGACCTTATGGGGACAGATTTCAAATCTGTCCCCACGCTCGTAATAGGATCCCACATCGGGAAAGACGTAGAAAGCGCCCTGGGGTTTGAGACAGGTTACGCCGGGAATGGCCGTCAGCCTCTCGACAATGAGATCCCTTCTCTTCTGGAACTCCCGCGCCATCACCCCCACGCCCTCCTGGGGTCCGTTCAGCGCCTCGACAGCCGCCTTCTGGGCAATGGAGGTCGGGTTGGAGGTGTTCTGGCTCTGGTACTTCGTCATAGCGGAGACGATCTCCTCGGATCCGGCGGCATAACCGATCCGCCAGCCCGTCATGGAATAGCTCTTGGAGACCCCGTTGATCACGATGGAAACGCGCTTCAGTTCATCGCTTAGCGATGCCAGCGTGAAAAACGGCTGATCGTCATAGATGATCTTCTCGTAGATATCGTCGGAGATGATCATGATCCCCTTCCGGAGGATCACCGCGGCCAGTTCCTCCAATTCCCTTCGGCTGTAGCAGACGCCGGCCGGGTTGGAAGGATAGCTGATGATAATCGCGCGGGTCCTCGGCGTGATGGCCGCCTCTAATTGCGAAGGCTGCAGCTTGAAGCCGTCGCCGACACGCGTTCGGATAACCACCGGCTTTGCGCCGGTCAGGTAGACGATATCGGGATAGGAGACCCAGTAGGGCGAAGGAATCAGTACCTCATCCCCCTCCTCGAACAGGACTTGGGCGACATTGAAAAGCGAGTGTTTGGCTCCGCAGGAGATCACGATTTCCGACCGTCGGTAGGTCAGCTGATTGTCCCGCTGGAGTTTGGCGATGACCGCATCCTTCAGTTCGTCCGTACCGCCCACGGGGGTGTACTTGGTAAAGCCCGCATGGATGGCTCGGATGGCGGCCTCTTTGATGTTCAGGGGTGTGTCAAAGTCAGGCTCTCCGGCCCCGAAGCCGATGATGTCCCTTCCTGACGCTTTCAACGCGTTGGCCTTGGCCTGGATGGTCAGCGTCGGCGACGGTTTGATGAGCGCAATTCTGGATGCCAATTTCATACGATTCCCCTTTTTGATGAATATCTCTCCTGCAATTTCTGATAAACGATCTCCGGCACAAGCCCTTTCACGGAACCGCCCAAGCTGGCCGCTTCATTAATGATCGTCGAACTGATATAAAACCACTTGTATCCGGTCATCAGGAAAATGGTCTCGACGTCACGGTTCAACCGGCGGTTGATGAGGGCAAGCTGAAACTCATATTCAAAATCGGAAAGGGCTCGGAGCCCCCGGAGAATCACGTTCGCCCCTGCCACTTTCACATATTCCACCAGAAGTCCGTCGAAACTGTCGACACGTACATTCTTGAAGTCCCGAATCACCTCCCGGATCATCCCCACCCTCTCCTCCACGGAAAAGAGCGTCTTCTTGTTCGCATTGTGGGCGATCAAAACGATGAGCTCATCAAACACCCCGAGACCGCGTTTGATGATGTCCACATGACCGTTGGTGATCGGATCAAACGAACCGGGGTATACCGCTATCTTCTTCATAGTTTATTCCCTTATGGGGACAGATTTCAAATCTGTCCCCTTTTAAGATTTGAAATCTGTCCCCTTAAGAAATGTCAATACCGTGTCACCGTACCGTCTCTGATCCGCCACCACCCATGGCTGCGCCTGCAGCCCCTCCGGTTTTTCTCTCGCCGAATGCTGGATCACGATGATTCCATTCTCTGTTAGAGCTTTTCTCATATCGGGCCACGCCAGCGTCTCCAGGGCCAGACCCTGATCGTACGGCGGATCGGTGAAAATGATATCGAACCGATTCCCGCTTTGAACGAGACGCCCAAGTCCCCTCTCGGCATCCGCGGCAATGACCTCCGCCCTGGCCGCGAAACCGAGTTGAACAAGGCTCTCCTGGAGCGCACGGACCAGGCGGATATCCTTTTCCACGAATGTCGCAAAACGCGCCCCCCGGCTCAGCGCCTCCAGACCGACATTCCCGCTGCCGGCAAAGAGATCGAGGAAGGAAGTTCCCTCGACGGAATGAAGAATATTAAAAAGAGATTCCTTGACCCGATCGGCGGTAGGCCGGATGCGGCTTCCGGCGGGAAGACGGACCACCCTTCCCCTAAGCTCTCCCCCGATGATTCTCATAAATATTTACGGATCAAAATCTCAGCAATCTGAATGGCGTTCAACGCGGCGCCCTTCCGGATATTGTCCGCGACAACCCACATGTTGATGCCGTTCGGAATGGATTCATCTTCCCGGATTCTTCCGACCAGCGTCTCATCATGGCCGGCGGCGTCAATCGCGAGCGGATACTGATTCCACTGCGGGTTGTCGACCACCCGGACGCCCGGCGCCGTCGAAAGGAGACTCCGGACCTCATCCGGGGTAATTTTTTTCTCCGTTTCGATGTTGACAGATTCGGAGTGGGCGTAGAAAACAGGCACCCGGACCGTCGTCGCCGTCACTGCAATCGAAGGGTCGTTCAGGATCTTCTTGGTCTCATTGACCATCTTCATTTCTTCCTTCGTATAACCGTTGTCGAGGAAAACATCAATATGCGGAAGGCAGTTGAAGGCGATCCGGTGCGGATAAACCTTGACGACCGGTTCCTTGCAGTTCATCAGCGCCTGCGTCTGGAGGGAAAGTTCCTCAATCGCCTTTTTTCCCGTACCGGAAACGGCCTGGTAGGTGGAGACCACGATCCGTTTGATCCGAACCGCATCATGGATCGGTTTCAGCGCAACGACCATCTGAATCGTGGAACAGTTCGGGTTGGCGATGATTCCCCGGTTCTTGTAGAGGGCAATGGCCTCCGGATTCACCTCCGGAACAACCAGCGGGATCTCTGGCGTCATCCGGAAAGCGTTGGTATTGTCGATAACCACGCATCCGGCCCGTGCGGCGATGGGAGCAAACTTTTCGCTGAGGCTGCCCCCAGCGGAGAAAAGGCCGATCTCGATCCCGGCAAAGGAGCTCTCCGTCAGCATCTCCACCGGCACGGATCTCCCCCGGAAGGAGAGCTCCTTCCCGATCGACCGCTCCGATGCGAGGAGCGTCAATTTTTCTACCGGAAAGTTACGCTCTTCAAGAATTCGGATCATTTCATTGCCCACGGCCCCCGTGGCGCCCACAACGGCAACATTGTAATTTTTCATACCATACTCCTCCAACAATCGGGGACATGATGCCTCATCATGTCCCCACACTCCCCTTTTTGCCCCTTACTTTTCTACAGCGGATGATCCGGACATTGCGACTTTCTCGCCCGGAATTCAACCAACAACCTGCGGCCAAGCTTGAACAGGGCCCATGCCGGTCCTGAAAGGCTGTATCCGAAAGCGAACGTGAACAACATGATCTCAGGGTTGGCCACAACAATCACCAGAACCAGCACAATCACGACGAAGGACATAAACGGTTTTCGGGAGAAGAAATTGAGGTCCTTGAAACTGTAGTACTTGATGCTGCTGACCATGAACAGCGCTATCGCGACCATACCGATCATAATCGACCAGCTTGGGAAACGTCCCTCACCCCCCAGGTAGTAAAAAAGGATCACCCCCGTCGCCAGAACGGCAGCGCCCCCCGGAATGGGAAGTCCGTTGAAGAACCGGCTGTCGATGACGCCGATCTGGACATTGAATCGGGCCAAGCGGAGGGCGCCGCAAACGACAAAGAGGAATGCCGCCAACCATCCCAACTTGCCGTATGCGAGAAGCGACCAGTTGTATGCCAGAATGGCCGGCGCCACACCGAAGGTCACCAGATCACAGAGGGAATCATACTCACCGCCAAACTTGCTCGTCGTATGGGTAATGCGTGCAATTCTGCCGTCCAGACTGTCGAGAACCACCGCGATCAGGATCGTGACCGCCGCGATCTCATACATCCCTTTCATGGAGGCAATCGCGGAATAAAAGCCGCAGAACAGATTGGCCGTAGTAAAAAGATTCGGAAGGACATAGATCCCCTTTTTCATGCGGTCCCGCCTGAATGACGCACTGTTTCTCATGTCAGCTCTCCTATGGGCGTCTCCCCTGCCCGAACCTTATCCCCTGTCCGGACAAGAATCGTCGATTCAATCGGCAGAAACAGTTCGACCCGTGAACCGAACCGGATCAGACCGAATCGTTCCCCTCTGCTCACCTGCATCCCTTCCTTCAGCCAGCAGACAATTCTTCTCGCGATCAATCCCGCGATCTGCACAATCATCATTTCACGTCCATCCGCCGTACGCAGAAGGACGATATTCCTTTCGTTGAGCGCCGAGGCCTTATCGAGATTGGCCGACAGAAATTTCCCCGCCCGGTAGCGGATGAACCGGACCTCACCCGAACAGGGGATCCGGTTGACATGAACATTGAAGACATTCATGAAGATGCTGATTTTCTGAAAAGTCCGGCCGGGCTGTTCGTCGCTGGTCGCTTTCTCAATCCGGATGACCCTCCCGTCCGCCGGAGATATGGCCAGACGCCCATTTTCCGGTGTCGTCCTCTGCGGATTGCGAAAGAACCAGACGACAAAAGCGGTCACACCAAAAAGAACAAGGCCAACCCCATTGAAGCCGGAAACGAAGGCGATAACCGTTGCCCCCGCCAGCGGGATGATGAATGGAAGACCTTCGCCAACAATGTAGCTGCTGTGATCGCTGTCGTTCGGCAAAATGCCCGCCTCCCGTAAAATGTGCTGCAAGCCGGTCCTTCCTTCAGCCGGTATCTCTACCCCTGATGATACTTGTCCAGTATGGCGAAAAAATGACCGTTCCTATAACCGAGGTAAACGCTACCGTAGTCTGATCCATATGTCAACCTCTTGTCTATCGAAAGGGAGAGCTGCCCCTCGCCTATTTCACGCCGTTATTCTCCGCTGGGGACACCTTGCGTCAAGGTGTCCCCAGCGGGCGAAGGTATCTTGGGGAGAAGGTCAGCGGATCCTCGGTTCGCCCGTGTTGATACCGGTGAAAGCCGATCAGCCCCACAGCCGACGCGTTGAGCCGGCAGCAACGGCAGGTATGGAGAACGGATCCCCGCACCCCCTCTTCAGAGATCTGCTTCTGATAGAGAACGGCCGCTTCGCCGACAAAATCGACCTCTTCATCGGCCAGTGTCTTTACCAGAAACCCGATATCGGTTAATCGGTCCGGGGCAACGGCTTCCGGAAGACCATCCGGACCCATCCGGTACAGACCCGCATAAACCTGATTCTTCCGGGCATCCAGGAGTGGACAGATCAGCCTCCGGGAGGGGAAGGCGTTCATGGCCAGCGCCTCAAGCGTGGAGACCCCGACGATCGGCTTCCCCGTGGCGAGTGCCAGGCCTTTGATGGTGCTCACCCCGATCCGCACTCCGGTGAACGAACCGGGTCCGGTCGTGCAGGCCAGAAGATCGATCCGTTCCGTCGTCAGCCCCGCCAACAAAAAGAGCCTCTCCAGCGCCGGCAGCAGAACCTCCGCGTGGCCTACTCCCGCATCCAGATAGAGCTCGGCGAGAATCTTCTGCTGATCGAGGAAGGCTATCCCCATCGTTTTGGTCGCACACTCAATCGCCAGGGTGATCATCGCTATCCGGTAAATGCGCGAATAAAATCGTTAATAAACTTGATATTCAACCGCTCAATATCCAGCATGAAGACAAAAATCATCAGCAGAATCAGCAGGGCAAAACCGACCTGCTGGGCCATTTCCCGCCAGCGGAGATTGACTTCGTGACCGGTTAGCGCTTCAATTCCGTAGAACAGGAGATGGCCGCCGTCCAGTACCGGAATGGGCAGGAGGTTCAGGATCGCCAGGTTGATGCTCAACAGGGCCATGAACAGCAAAAATGGGACGATCCCCTCTTTCACCTGTGCGCCCGCGATCTGAGCGATGAGGATCGGTCCACCCATCGTCTTCAGCGAAATGACCCCCTGAAACATCTTGACGATGCTGATCACGGTCAGTTTGCTGATCATCCATGTCTGGCGGATGCCTTCTCCGAAGGCCGACAGCGGATTGCGTCTCTGGACGACGGTATGGGACGATGGGGAAATGCCGATCTTGAAGGATTCCACCTCTTCCCCAAAAAGATTGCGGGTTTTCATCGCTTTGGGTGTCACCGTGATCTCCCGGGGCAAACCGTCTCTCTGCACGGTGATCAAAAGCGGCATCCCGTTGCTTTTCGATACGATTTCGGAGATCTCATCCCATTTCGTCACGGCCTTTCCGCCGATGACCGTGATTCGATCCCCTGCCCTAATCCCGGATTCCATCGCGGCGGAATCCGGATGCACCATCCCGATTTCGGCCGTCATTACGGGAAGTCCAATCATGTTGACGAGGGTAAATATCGTCAGCGCCAGCAGGAGATTGAAGACCGGTCCTGCCGCCACAATGGCGATTCTTTTCCAGACCGTCTGTGTCAAAAAGGACCTTTTTCGATCCACCTCGGCCAACTCTTCTCCGGGGGATTCCCCGAGGAGCTTTACATATCCGCCGAGCGGGATCAGGGAGAGGAGATATTCCGTTTCCCCGATCTTTCTGCCGAGGATCCGCGGACCGAAACCGAGGGAAAATTTCAGGACTCCGACACCCGCCCGTTTGGCCATCAGAAAATGGCCGAGTTCATGGGCAAAGATCAGGACACCCAGCAACACAATTACCGATGCAATACTAATCAATTTATTATTCCTTTAATACTATTCCGGGCCTCTTCCCTCGCCTGCCGGTCCGCGGCGAGGATATCCTCGATCCGCGGTTCCACCCGAACGCGATGTCGGGAAAGGACCTTGTCAACCAGATGGCTGATCTCGTTAAAGCCGATCTCTTCATCGATGAACGCCGTCACCGCGACTTCATTCGCCGCATTCAAAACGGCCGGCATCGTTCCGCCGGTTTCCGCCGCCGCATACGCCAACCTCAAGGCGGGAAAGCGAACCGGATCGGGTCTAAGAAAAGTGAGTGCGCCCACGTTCACAAGATCGAGGCCGGCTTCAGCCCGGATCATGCGGCGCGGGTAGGAGAGGGCGTAGGCAATGGGAACCCTCATGTCCGGAATCCCTAACTGGGCGATCACGCTCCCGTCCCGGTACTCGACCAACGAATGGATGATGCTCTGGGGGTGTATCAGGACATCGATCTTCGACATGGGCAAGCCGAAGAGCCACGAGGCTTCGATCACCTCCAGCCCCTTGTTCATCATCGTCGCCGAATCGATCGTGATCTTCTTGCCCATGGCCCAGTTGGGGTGCCTCAGGGCCTTTTCCGGGGTAACCTCCGCCAGCTCTTCGGCAGAGGCATGGAGGAAAGGGCCGCCGGAGGCCGTCAGAATGATCCGGCGGAGATCTTCCCGATTGTGCCCCTGCAGGCATTGGAAGATCGCGCTGTGCTCACTGTCGACCGGGATGATGGTCACCCCTTTTTGGACCGCGTTGTTAAGAACAATGCCGCCCGCCATTACGAGCGTCTCTTTGTTGGCCAGAGCGATGTCCCTTCCCGCCGCAATCGCATCCAGGGTCGGGAGCAGGCCGGCCGCTCCGACCATGGCGGAGACCACCATATCCGTACCTTCAACCGCAGCCGTTTGCCGATACCCTTCCGGTCCGGAGAGAATCCCGGTGGTCGCCGCGCCCAACAGAGTCCGGAGGTCGCTCGCATGCTCCTCATCGATCACCGCAACCAGACGCGGTCGAAACCGTTCGATCTGCTGCTTCAGCAGGGCGATGTTTCGGCCTCCGGCAAGGGCGGTGATGGTAAACTCCCCAGGATGGGCGCCGACGACGTCCAGTGTGCTGACCCCGATTGAACCGGTGGAGCCGAGGATGGAGATCCTTTTCATCGGATAACAAATTCCTGATAATAGAAGACAAACGGCGTAATGAACATCAGGCAATCCAACCGGTCGAGGATACCCCCATGACCGGGAAGGATTACGCCGGAATCCTTGACCCCCGCCGCCCGCTTCAAGGCAGACTCTGAAAGATCGCCAAGCTGCCCTACCACACTTCCCACCAGTCCGAGAATGGCGGCATGCGTCACCGTCAACACGGGGAAAAACCATTGCCGGAAAAGCAGGCACCCGACAACGCTGCCGGCAATCAGACCGATCGTCCCCTCGACGGTCTTTCCGGGACTGACCTCGGGGAGAAGTTTTCGTTTTCCCAGCCGCCGCCCCACATAGTAGGCGGCAACATCCCCTGCAAAGGCCAGGACCAGAATGAAAAAAATCCACAGGACGCCCGATTGCGTCCGGCGGATCAGGATGAAGTGGGACATCAAAACGGGGATGTATAATATCCCGAGGAGCGCCCGTCCGGCAGGCGCCATGTCCAATCCCTTTTCCCGGATTCGAAGGAGGTTGAGCATCATAACCGCCATGACGGAAAAGGTGAGCAGGGCTAAAAGCAGCGTCATATCCCCGGAGACCGCCGTCAGCAGGATCAGCAGCGCGCTCGCCATCGTCACTATTTTTTCTGCGGAGAGACCTTTGCCGAACGCCATCCGGTTGTATTCGTACATCCCTGCAAGCGAGACCATCATGATCAGAACGGCAAAGAATTCCCTTCCGCCGTAAGCAATGATCCCAAACAGGATCGGAACGGCGATCAAAGCCGTGATCCATCTTTTCACGTGAGGAGACATACCTTTTCTCTCAGACGCGGACGCCGTCAACATCATCGATCCCCGGGGTCGCCCATATCGGCCGTCTGGGCGGACGCATGGCGCTCATCTATTATGTTCTGCGGAGCTGCTCGCTCGTTCGGCCGAAACGGCGCTCCCGCTGTTGATATTCGGCTATCGCCTCCATAAGATCGGGTTCACGGAAGTCGGGCCAGAGGATATCGGTAAAATAGAATTCCGTGTAGGCCATCTGCCAGAGAAGAAAATTGCTGATCCTATATTCTCCGCCCGTCCGGATGAGCAGGTCCGGATCCGGGAGTGCGCTCGTGTAAAGATAGCGTTGACAGAGTTCTTTGGTGACGTCCGCCGGCTTGATCTTTCCGGCCAGACTGTCGCTTACCATGCGGCCCGCAGCCGTTGCAATTTCGTCGCGTCCTCCGTAACTCAGGGCCAGGTTCAAGACCATCCCCTGATTTCCGGCCGTTCGCTCGATCGTCTCCCGGAGTTTCATCAGAACGGGAGCTCCAAGTGAATCCAGGTTTCCTATGGCCGTCAAACGGATGTCCTGATCCATCATCTCCTGAACCTCATTCACCAGATAATCTTTGAGCAGTTGGAGAAGGGCGCGGACCTCCGCCTTGGGACGAAGCCAGTTCTCCATCGAAAAGGCATACAGTGTGAGGCAGGAGATCCCGATCCGGCGGCAGGTCCTCACTACGACCCGCACGGATTCGGCGCCCTTTCTGTGCCCCAGGACCCTCCCCATGGCATGCCGCTCAGCCCAGCGACCGTTGCCGTCCATGATGATCGCGATATGCCGGGGTAGTTTATCCGGATCGATCTCCTTCATCATCCACCTGAAATCCGATTATCTCTATCGTATAAACCGACTAACACATCGAACGCAACTTATCAAGACGGATCGAAACAAAACGGGGAGCCCGCGGACTCCCCGTTAAAAGCCGAATCAGGCAATCCGATCAGATCTCCATGATCTCCGTCTCCTTCGCAGAAAGCAACTTATCCGCCTTCTCAATATACCGATCGGTCAGTTTCTGGACCTCCTCCTGAAGGTTGTAGAGCTCATCCTCCGAGATCTCATTGTCCTTCTTCAGGGTTTTGAACTGCTCATTGGCATCCCTCCGAACGTTGCGCTCCTTGACCTTGCACTCCTCCGCCATTTTGCGCACGACCTTCACCAACTCCCGGCGTCTCTCTTCCGTGAGGATGGGGATCGACAGGCGGATCAACTTGCCGTCATTGCTGGGCATCATTCCCAAATCGGATTTCTGGATCGCCTTTTCGATTGCCCCCAGAACAGAGCTGTCCCAAGGGGAGATGACGATCAGCCGGCTTTCGGGTATGGAGAGAGAGGCCAACTGGTTCAAGGGTGTCGGCGTTCCATAATACTCGACACGGATTCCATCCAGCAGGGAGAGTGACGCTCGTCCGGTTCTGACCTTGCTGAAGGACTTCTCGAGAGCCAGGAGCGCCTTCTCCATGCTCTCTTTCAGTTCCTCAAAAATCAACTCCTTCATGATCTCAACCTCCGACAATGGTTCCAACGGGCTCCCCGCAGATGACCCGTTTGATGTTCCCCGCCTTCTGCAGATTGAAGACGTTCAGAGGAAGTCCGTTGTCCCGGCAAAGGGATATCGCGGACGCATCCATTACTTTAAGGTTCTTTGTCAATACTTCGGTATAACTTATCTTTTCGTACATGACCGCATCGGGATACTGAACGGGATCACGGTCATAAACGCCATCCACCTTCGTCGCCTTGAGAATGATATCAGCCTTGATCTCAACCGCCCGGAGGGTTGCCGCGGTATCTGTCGTAAAGTAGGGGTTCCCGGTTCCGGCAGCGAAGATAACCACCCTTCCCTTTTCGAGATGGCGGACTGCTCGCCTCTGGATGAACGGTTCGGCGATTTCTCTCATTTCGATGGCCGTCTGTACCCGCGTGGGAACGCCGACGTGCTCGAGGGCGCTCTGGAGGGCCAGACTGTTGATCACGGTGGCGAGCATTCCCATGTAGTCCGCGGTGGTCCGATCCATCCCCTTCGCACTGGCCGTCATGCCGCGAAAGATGTTGCCGCCGCCGATCACGATGCCGAGCTGCACCCCGAGTGCGGCTACCTCCCGGATCTCACCCGCAACGACCTCTACCACCTCCGGATCTATGCCTGAGGAGAGATTTCCCATGAAGGCTTCCCCGCTCAACTTCAGCAGAACCCTCCTGTATGCCGGGCTATCCATCTCCGCTACCTGGCCTCTTCACCCAGTTGAAACCGTGCAAACCTTCTCACGACAATGTTTTCACCCGTCTTCGCGATCATGTTGCTGACCAGCGTACCCACCGTAATGTCCGTATTCTTGATGAATTTTTGATTCAACAGGCAAACCTCTTCGAAGTACTTCTTCAATTTGCCTTCGATGATCTTGTCCCAGATCTTTTCCGGCTTCTTCTCTTCGATAAGCTGGCTCCGGTAGATCTCCTTTTCCCTCTCCAATGCCCGCTCCGGGATCTCTTCGGCACGGACATATAGCGGGTTCGATGCCGCTACATGCATCGCCAGATCCTTCGCCAGGGCCTGGAAATCTTCCGTTTTTGCGACAAAATCGGTTTCGCAGTTCACCTCAACCATGACCCCGATCTTCCCCCCCATGTGGATGTATGCGGCAACGGCGCCGTCCTTTGCCGCCTTGGAAGAACGCTTCGTTGCGGCCGACATCCCTTTTTTCCGAAGATAGTCGACCGCCTTTTCAGCATCGCCATTTTCGGCCGTGAGCGCTTCCTTGCAGTCCATCATACCGGCGCCCGTCTTGACCCTTAGCTCCTTCACCATCGCTGATGTAATTACCAATTTACCTTACCTCCTCGACACGATCCTGCGCTCCGGCGGTCTCGGGAGCTGCGCTGTATTCAGATTCCGCCCCCTTGCTCGCGATACTCTCAGGCACATCGGCCTCACCGTCTGCAGCTGCCTCCGTAACGACCGTCACCGTCGGGCGTTCCTTGTCGCTTTCCGCCTGCAGGCGTTCCTCGAACCGCTTCTTTCCATCGAGAACGGCATCCGCCATTTTTGACGAAAAAAGCTTGATCGCCCGAATGGCGTCGTCATTGCCGGGAATGATGTAGTCGATCAGATCGGGATCGCAGTTCGTATCAACCATCGCCACGATGGGGATCTTCAATTTCCTCGCCTCGGTAACGGCGATCATCTCCCGTTTCGGGTCGACGATGAAAAGACCTTTCGGGACACCCTTCATGGACCGGATCCCTCCCAGAACCTTTGTCAGTTTTTCCCGATCCTTCTGGAGTCCGAGGATCTCTTTCTTGGGAAACGCCTTGATGCTGTCATCGGCGAACATCCGGTCGAGATCGTTCAAACGATCGATGCTCTTCTTGATTGTCGCAAAATTGGTCAGCATGCCGCCCAGCCAGCGTTGATTGACGTAGGGCATGCCACATCTCTCGGACTCCTCGTGGACGGACTCCTGCGATTGTTTCTTGGTGCCGACGAAGAGGATCTCCCCGCCCTCGGCAACCGTATCCACGATGAACTGGTAGGCCGTCTGAAACATTCCGACGGTCTGTTGAAGATCGATGATGTAGATCCCGTTGCGGGCGCCAAAGATATAGGGTTTCATTTTGGGGTTCCACTTGTTCGTCTGGTGACCGAAGTGAACCCCCGCCTCAAGCAACAACTTCATTGAAATACTGGCCATACTGAACTCCTCCTTTTGTTTTTTCCTCCACCCCCATCTGCTTGACCGGGAACCTTCTTAAAAGGCAACTTCCGTCAATCCGGAGATGTGCGAATTTGTGCAGGCTGATAACACAAAGATTTTAATTAATCAAGCTGAAATCCGATACGGGGACACCTTGCCGCAAGGTGTCCCCATTCACGCGGATCTTGCTGCTCATGTATGATAATGGGCGTTGATCCTCACGTAATCGAATGTCAGGTCGGACGAGCAGACGGTCCATGCCCTGCACCCCATCCCCAATTCGAGTCGAACTCGGATTTCCGGCTGCTTCATGATCGCGGCAAGCTTTCTCTCCCTGCCGCCGATTCCCCTGCCCTCCGCAAAGAGGGGTAGATCCTCCAGGAAAAGGCAGACCTGATCGACGGGGAGATCGATACCGACAGACCCGGCCGCGGAGATGATTCTGCCCCAGTTCGGATCTTCGCCGAAAAAGGCCGTCTTGACCAGATTTGAATTGGCAACCGCATAGGCTACCCGCTGCGCATCCCGGAGCGTCCGCGCTCCCGTAACCGTGATCTCGATCACCTTGGTCGCCCCTTCGCCGTCGCGGACGAGCCCTCGTGCGAGTTCGGAGAGCAGACCCGAGAGGATCTCTCCGAAAGCCCCCAGATATCTGGAACCACGCTGGATCGGATGATTCCCGGCAACGCCGTTTGCGAGGATCACGGCCGTATCGTTCGTGCTCATGCAGCCGTCCACGCTGATCGCATTAAAACTGCCGGCGACCGACTGTCGAAACACCTGATCGAGGGCATCCCGGGCGATCGCGGCGTCGGTCATCACGAAGGCAAGCATCGTTGCCATATTCGGCTGGATCATCCCCGCCCCCTTGGCGATGCCGCACAGGGTAACCTCTTTCTTGCCGACGACCTTTTTCCGGAAAGCGATTTTGGGAAACCGGTCCGTCGTCATGATCGCCGCCTCCGCATCCGGAATCCCGCCATCATGGAGACCGGCCACCAGCCTCTTCACCCCTCCGGTAATCTTTCGCAGGGGCAGGCGATGGCCAATGACGCCGGTAGAAGCCACCAGAACCGTTTCATCGGCAATCCCGAGCTCAGAGGAGGCGGCGCGCGAAACGGTCAGCGCGTCCGAAAGCCCCTCCGCTCCGGTCGCTGCGTTGGCAACCCCGCTGTTGGCGATCACCGCCTGCGCCACCCCGGAGCGGATCCGCTCCATGTCGAGCAGGACTGGCGCCGCCTTGAAACAGTTCGTCGTAAACACCCCCGCCGCCGTCGCCGGTCGTGTTGAAAGGATGAGCGCAAGATCTTTACCGCCATCCGGCTTAATCCCTGTGTGGATCCCATTTGCGAGAAATCCGGGAACCCGATGTTCATCCGATGGTTTCATACGCCTCTCCTGAAAAAAGCCACGTTGCACCCGTTACGGGGACACCTTGCCGCAAGGTGTCCCCATTCCTATCTATTGACCGCAGCACTTCTTGTATTTCTTACCGCTGCCGCAAGGACAGGGGTCGTTCCGACCGACCTTGGCCGTTTCCCTTTTGACCGTCGCCGTCGCAGGGGTGTCTTCCCCCCGAGACATGATGTAATTCTGCCGCTGCTTCTCCTCGATCCGCTCCACTTCCTCCTCGCGGCGGATCTGAACCAGACAGAGTTTCTCGACGCTATCCTCCTTGATGCGGCGGATCATGTCCATAAACATGTCGTAGCCCTCTTTCTGATACTCGCGGACCGGATCCTTCTGACCGTATCCGCGCAGACCGATCCCCTCCTTGAGATGGTCCATCGCGAGGAGATTTTCCTTCCATTGCGCATCAATGGACTGGAGCATGATTACCTTCATCAGGTAATCCATCAGCGGTTTCCCGTATTCCGTCTCCTTGTTCCGGAGGAGCGTCCTGACCTCCGTGGTGATCCGATCCATGATCGCATTGGGACACGATGCGGCATCGTGTCCTCTTTCACGGCCCGTCCCGGCGAGATTCAGCTTCAGCGTGAAATGATGGAAGATTCTCTCATCCAGACCCTGCAGATCCCATTCCTCCGGATGGCGTTTCTCATCGACATACTCCGGAACCATCCCATCAACCATTTCTTCCAGCATCTCTTCCACATCGTCCCAGAGCGCCTCTCCCTTGAGGACCTTCTTGCGTTGCTCGTAGATCACCTGCCGCTGGCGGTTCATCACGTCGTCATATTCCAGCAGGTGCTTGCGGATATCGAAATTCTGCCCTTCAACACGCTTCTGGGCGTTTTCGATCGCCTTTGAGATCAGCCGGTGTTCAATCGGCTGCCCCTCTTCCATGCCGATTCGGTCCATGATGCCGGAGATCCTCTCTGCACCGAAGATCCGCAGGAGGTCGTCTTCCAGAGAGAGGTAAAAACGGGACGATCCCATATCGCCCTGACGTCCCGAACGGCCGCGAAGCTGGTTATCGATCCGGCGGCTTTCATGCCGCTCGGTTCCCAGGATATGGAGGCCGCCGATCTCTGCCACCCCTTCTCCCAATTTGATGTCCGTTCCACGCCCGGCCATGTTCGTGGAGATGGTCACCTGGCCTGGCTGGCCGGCCTGGGCGACGATATCCGCTTCTCTTTCATGATTTTTTGCATTCAGCACGTGATGTTTGATGCCGGTGCGGGTCAGGTATTTGCTCAAGAGCTCCGATTTTTCGATGGAGATGGTTCCGACGAGGACCGGCCTTTTCGCCTCATGCAACTGTTTGATCTCCTCGATAACCGCCGCAAATTTCTCCTTTTCGGTCTTGTAGATCACATCGGAATGATCCTCACGAATCATCGGCATGTTTGTCGGAACGACAAGGACTTCCAGCTTGTATATCTTGCCGAATTCTTCCGCTTCGGTATCGGCCGTACCGGTCATCCCCGCCAGTTTTTCATACATACGGAAATAATTCTGAAAGGTGATCGATGCCAGGGTTTGATTTTCCTGCTCGACCTTGACACGCTCCTTCGCCTCGAGGGCCTGATGGAGACCATCGCTGTAAC
Organism: Syntrophales bacterium; assembly: GCA_030654195.1. Lineage (GTDB taxonomy): Bacteria > Desulfobacterota > Syntrophia > Syntrophales > UBA5619 > UBA5619. The sequence goes on from JAURXV010000053.1 coordinate 72,878, forward strand.
GCCTTCCCGGCATGACCCGGCCGGTAAATTCATCCACGATGATGACCTTTCCCTCCTTGACGAGGTAGTCGACATCCCGTTTGAAGAGGGTGTGGGCGCGGAGGGCCTGGTTGACATGATGGAGCAGATCAATGTTCTGAGGTTCATAGAGATTCTGCACCTTGAGATACCCCTCGACGCGGGCGACCCCCTCTTCGGTCAGGACGACAGTACGGCTCTTCTCCTCAACCGTATAATCTTTCTCTTTGCGAAGATTCGGGATCACCTGGTTGACCCGGTTGTACTTGTCGGTCGACTCATCGGAAGGTCCGGAGATGATCAGCGGCGTCCGCGCCTCATCAATGAGAATGCTGTCGACTTCGTCCACGATGGCATAATGGAAGTCGCGCTGTACATACTCATCGAGGTTGAACTTCATGTTGTCGCGGAGATAGTCGAATCCGAACTCGTTGTTTGTCCCGTAGGTAATGTCGGCATGATAGGCGGCGCGCCGCTCGTTATCATCCATCCCGTGAACGATGACGCCGACACTCATGCCGAGAAAATCGTAGATCGGCCCCATCCACGCGGCATCCCTCTGGGCCAGATAGTCATTGACCGTCACAAGATGGACGCCTCTCCCGGTCAACGCATTCAGGTAAAGGGGCATCGTTGCGGCCAGGGTCTTCCCCTCGCCTGTTTTCATCTCGGCGATCCTTCCCTCGTACAGAACAAGTCCCCCGAGGATTTGAACGTCAAAGGGTCTCATCCGAAGTGTCCGCTTCGACGCTTCGCGGACGACGGCAAAAGCCTCGACAAGGATGTCGTCCAGCTCGGTTCCGTTTTGCAGCTTGTCACGGAAATAAGGGGTTTTGGCCTTGAGTTCGTCATCGGTCGCCGCCGCCATGGCCGGTTCAAGTTGATTGATCTCATGAAGAATCAAGGAGAGGCGTTTCATCTCCCTGTCGTTTTTGCTTCCAAAGATCTTCCTGAGAATTAAACTGATCATAACCTTCCTTAAAAAAAAAACGGCGCCATGACCGGTGGATTTTGTTCTCTACTGGGTGGACATTTCGTACCCTTCAGCCCTCAATTCAGATACTTCCTCGGATTGACCGGAACGCCGTTCAACATGACGGCATAGTGAAGATGGGATCCGGTGCTGCGGCCCGTATTTCCCACATACCCGATTCGATCCCCTTTGTGGACCGTCGCCCCGGCCCGAACGACCGCCTTGGAGAGGTGCCCATAGAACGTTGAAATGCCGTGGCCGTGATCGATCCGGACCATCTGACCCACGTCATGCTGAAAGGCCACCTCCGCAACGATGCCATCTGCCGGCGCCTGGACCGGCTTTCCAAGCCGCGTCGCGATATCAATCGCCTTGTGAAATTCTCCATCGCCGCCGAATGGGGATGAACGTTTACCGAATTCGGATGTTACCCAGCCTGCTACTGGCCAGATGGAAGGGGTTGAGGCCAGAAGTGATTTCTTCTCCTTCAAGTGAGCCAGGAGGTCTGCAAAACTCTGTTCCCGGGAGAGCGCATCATGCATCAGGCGGTCTACTTGACGGCCGATCCCGGCGATCATCGCCTTGTCATCGGCGGCCATTCGGGAGCGCAGGCGATTCTCCTCGCTCATGGGGCCGCCGATCCCAAGGAGTTGTTCCTTATCCTTGCCCGTGACCAGATTGGCCATGATCCGGATCTTCTTGTCAAACTGTCTCAACTCATCCATTTTTACAGCAAACTGGTCCACCTTCGTCACGAGCCCTTCGATCTGTGTTCTCTGTTCCGCCGTCTGCTGTTTCAGGCGTTTCAGTTCGGCCTGTTCCCTACGAATGTGGATATAATCATAGGAAAAATACATCACGAACAGGATGAGGCCCATCACGAATATGGATACGCCTTTGACCAGCGTACTGGAGAGGCCTATTTTCTTTGCGGAACTGTCTTTCTTCGGAAGAATCAGGAGCGTATAGAAATTCTTCGGCATCGTAACTCCTCTATTCCTGCTCCTCATGAGCCGTGGAAACACAAAACGGAGATCGAAAAATATCATAATCGTCTTTAAAGTCAAGCGTTGATTTCGTACCAGATTTGTCTTGACTTTGAAGCGACGGTTAAGCTAAAGACCTCAAGCACATAGAATTGAAGCCCTCCGCAGCAAGCGGCGGAGAATCTTCGATCCCAAGCAGGAACAAACCATTTCAGTTTCGCTCGCTTACCCCGCGGCAAGCCGCGGTGCATGTGCTCGCGAATGGATTCAGGTTCCGTGTCATCAGAAAGGAGAGTTCATGGCAAAATATGAATCAAATTCGATAAGAAATCTGGCCGTCCTCGGCCACGGGGGGACGGGCAAAACCACCCTGTGCGAATCCATGCTCTACGTCGCCGGCAAGACCGACAGACCCGGCCGCGTGGATGAAGGGACCTCCTCAATGGACTATGAACCGGAGGAGCAGAAGAGACACATCTCCATCAGCGCCGCAACGAACCATATCGATTGGGATAAGCACCGGATCAACATGATCGACACGCCGGGTGATTCCAATTTTGCATTTGACACAAAAAGTTGTCTCCGGATCGTAGACGGGGCGGTGGTCCTCGTCGACGCCGTCGGAGGCGTCGAATTTCAGACGGAAAAGGTATGGGAATACTTAGAGGAGTTTCGTCTTCCCCGTCTTCTCTTCATCAGCCGTATGGATCGGGAACGGGCGGATTTTGAAAAGGCCGTCGAAAGCATCCGGAGCCGCCTCGGAAAGAAGGTCACGCTCTGCTCCCTTCCCATCGGTGCAGAGAACGCCTTCGCCGGGGTGGTCGATCTGACCTCCATGAAGGCCTTCATGTACGACGATCAGAAAAGGACAGCAAAAGCTATCGACATTCCAGCGGATATGTCTAAAACCGTTCAGAAATACAGAGACATCCTGATCGAAGATATCGCCGAGACCGACGATGACCTGATGAACAAATATCTCGAGAGCGGCGAATTGAGTCCTGAGGATCTGCTGGCCGGTCTCCGGAAGGGGGTCGTCGCCGGCGCCTTGATCCCCGTCGTCTGTGGATCGGCCATCAAGAACATCGGCATCCACCCGTTCCTCGACACCATCACCCGTTACTTCCCCTCGCCCGTCGACCGCGGCAGCGTCTCCGGGAAGAGACCGGGGACCGGGGAAGAGGAAATCCGGCCGCCGGATGAATCGGCGCCGTTTTCGGCCCTGGTCTTCAAGACCATCGCCGATCCCTACGCCGGCCGCCTCACCCTCTTCCGCGTCTATTCGGGTACGCTTAAATCCGACTCCGGCCTCTTCAACGCTTCGCGCAAGACAACGGAGCGGATCGCCAGCCTCTTCTTCCTCGAAGGGAAAATCCAGAAACCGGTCGAAGAACTGATCCCCGGCGACATCGCGGCCATCGCCAAATTGAAGGAGACCGCAACCGGGGACACCTTTTGTGCAGAAAAATCGCCCATTCTTTACCCCAAGGTCGAACCTCCTACAGCAGTCATATCTTTTGCCGTGGAGGCAAAATCGCGGGGCGATGAGGACAAACTCGTTTCCTCGATCCACCGTCTGATCGACGAAGATCCCACCCTCACGTTCCATCGCGATGACCAGACCCGGGAGATGATCCTCTCCGGTCTGGGCCAGGTCCACATCGAAGTTGTCATCGAAAAAATGAAGCGGAAATTCGGCCTGGAGGTGAATCTGAAGACCCCGAAGGTCCCCTACAAGGAGACGATCAAGGGAAAGACCACCGTTCAGGGACGCTACAAGAAGCAGTCCGGCGGCCGCGGTCAGTTCGGCGACACATGGTTGGATATCGAGCCGCTCCCAAGGGGAAGCGGTTTCGAATTCGTCGACCGGATCGTTGGGGGGGTGATCCCCCACCAATACCGTCCGGCCGTTGAAAAGGGGATCGTGGAGGCGATGGCAGAGGGCGTCGTTGCCGGCTATCCGGTCGTTGATCTTCGCGTTTCCTTGACGGACGGTTCATACCATACGGTCGATTCCTCGGAAATGGCCTTCAAGATTGCCGGTTCGCTCGGCTTCAAGAAGGGGGTTCTCGAATGCCAACCGACCCTCCTCGAACCCATCGTCAACATTTCTATCGAGATCCCGGACGAGTACATGGGCGATGTCATCGGCGATCTCAACAGCCGCCGGGGCAAGGTTCTTGGAATGGATTCATTTGGCCACCATCAGATCATCAAGGGACAGGTCCCCCGTTCTGAAATCCTCAAATACGCCCCTGATCTGCGTTCGATGACGAGCGGCCGCGGAACCTTCACCTATGAGCATTCCCATTATGAGGAGGTCCCGTCCTACATCGCGGAGAAGATCATCGCTGAATCGAAGAAAGAAGCGGAAGGTTGAAATGGGCTTTAAGGCCGTTGTCATCACGATCAGCGACCGGGGATCGCGAGGCGAGCGCGAGGACACAAGCGGACCGGAGATCGTCGGACTGCTCCGGCAAATTGGAATGGAGATTGTCGGACTGCGGATCATCCCCGACGAAAAGGAGTTGATCCGCCGCTCCCTGATCGAATGGAGCGATGGTGATAAAACCGACCTGATCGTGACGACGGGCGGCACCGGCGTCAGTCCGCGGGATGTAACGCCGGATGCGACGCGGGAGGTGATCGATCGGGAGATCCCGGGAATGGCGGAAGAGATGAGACGCCGGAGCGCGGCCATCACCCCCCACGCGATGATTTCACGCGCCGTGGCCGGTATTCGTGGCCGGACCCTGATCATCAACCTTCCCGGCAGTCCAAAAGGTGCGATGGAAAATCTCGGTTTTCTGCTGCCCGCCCTTGCACACGCGATCGAAAAGATCAAGGGCGACACTCGAGACTGCGCTTCCTGAGGGCCTCTTCGACATGCCGGCGGTGCGTTCCCGGCCAGAAGATCCCGTTGCAGCAGGGACATCTTCGAAACCGTGGGTATTTTTCATAGACATAGGCCGGAACGAGGCCTTCTACCCGTTCCTTGGCAACCTCTTCCATAAGCTCGTTGCAGCGCAGGCAGCGGGTCATCCGTCTTGCCGGATCCGGCTCCAGAGCCAGCGCCTCCAGAACCTCGCCGATCTGCTCTGCGACATGGTCGGCTTTCACCACGACGAGACGCCCCGGAGCGGAGAGTCCGGCGAGATCGCGCTTGCGGGTAAGGGCGATCCTCCCCTCTTCCCCGGCCTTCTTGAGAAAGCTCCGATCCGCATTCCCCCGTTCATACAGGGTGTCATACCCGAGAATCCGGAGCCACTTTGCCAGTTTACCCAGATTGCAATCCGCGGCGAATCTTGCCCCCATGGCGCCTCACTCCCCGGGCAAAAAGCGATTCAGTGCAAAGCGGCCGTCATGGCAAGAGAGGCAGGAGTCGTTGGCAATCCAGTCGCCCAGCGTCGCAAAGGTCTTTCGTCTTCCGTCGTAAATCGCCTCGCGGAGAATCGTCTTATGACAATGGCCGAGGATCACGGCATCGTATCCTTCCTGAAATTTCCCAAGGGCAAACCGGTGCATGATTTCCGCCAGACGGTCCTGGGACTCCCCGGACATCTCCTTGCTCATCTCCGAACTGAGACGGGCCAGCCGCCAGAGCAGCTTCAGCGGAAGCAGCCGCTGAAGAGCACGGGAAAATCGGCTTCGCAGGAATCTTCGGAGCGCCAGATATTTCCGGTTGCCCCGGTCCACCGTATCCCCGTGGGAAACGAGAACACGGAGGCCGTCGATTTCAAACTCCGCCCATTCCGGATAGACCTCGATCCCAAGCCTTCCTGTAAAATAATCGCCCAGAAAAAAATCGTGGTTCCCCTCGCAGAGGCAGATTCGGACGCCCTGCTGTTTCAAGACCGCGATTCTGTTGATCACCGGCTGGAAACCGGGATAGACGGCATCCCCTCTCCCGAACCAGAAATCGAAGAAATCGCCGGCGATGACCAGGTGGTCAACGACAAGTGCATCGGCAGAAATCGGCCTGCCGCCGTCATCCCCCCTTCCCCGGAGCCGGTCCAAAAAACGGATCAGCTTCGGATAGGCGGCATCGCCGGGGCCTTTCAAATGGGCGTCGGAGAGGAAGATCGCCCTCATGCCCGCCCCCCCCGCGGGAAAAGCTTCCGCAAACGGCGATGTGCTGTCGAAAAAACGGTCCTGTCCATGACCGGGCGTCTATCAGATTTGCCGCTTCCTTTCAAGACAAGAAATGGGGACTTTTTTCTGTTCCCACTCCCCGGGGTACGCGCGATATCCGTCCATTCACCGGTCCGATCTGCTTTTTGCAGGTCGGACATCGGGCTGCGTCGCTGGAAAATCCGTTGACAAGGCTCTTAGCAATCCGATAGAAGAACTACGGTGCGCTGACCGTCCGCTGCGCGGAAAAAATCACGACGGAAGGGGATTTTATTGACAGGGACCTTTGTTAATGCGGGGGCGATACTTGCCGGAGCCTTGGTCGGCCTGGCTGCCGGGAAACACCTTCCTGAACGACTCAAGACCACCGTCATGCAGGGACTCGGCCTTTCGGTGATCCTGATCGGACTGCAAATGGCTCTTTCCGGGAAGGAGTCTCTAACGGCCATCGGCTGTCTCTTGTCGGGCGCCGTGACCGGCGAACTCCTCCGCATCGAGCAGGGGGTGGAACGCGTCGGCGAGTGGCTCAAAGCGCGGACCGGCTCGGATTCTTCAACCTTCGTCCAGGGGTTCGTCTCCGCCTCGATCCTCTATCTGACCGGTGCGATGATGATCGTCGGCTGCATCCAGGACGGCACCGTGGGCGATACGCGCACCCTCTACATCAAATCCCTCCTCGACGGCGTGACCTCCGTCGCGCTGGCCTCGACCCTGGGGGCGGGGGTGGCCTTCTCGGCCCTCTCCGTGCTGCTGGTCCAGGGCGCCGTCACGCTGCTGGCTTCGCACCTCGACTTCCTTCGCGAACCGGCGGTCCTCAGCGCCGTAACCGCGACCGGCGGTCTCATCATCCTCGGTATCGGCATAAACCTCCTGAACCTGGCCCGGATACGCATCGGCAATTTTCTCCCGGCCCTCTTCTACGCCATTGCCTGGGCCGCTTTCTTTGCCGGATAGGCGGCGACGATCCCCCTTCGGACTGAAAGCTTGCAGGAGTACACAGCGGGTATCGCCATTCCGGACCCTTTTCATGGCTCAAAATATCTCATTGACACACGAGGCCGTTCGCCATATGTTTCCAACAATATTACGCAATACCTGATCAGCAAAGGATAAAATCATGTTTGGATATAATGGGAAAATACTCCGCATCAACCTGTCGACCCGGCGACATTCCGTCGAAAAGCCATCCGAAGATTATTACAAACTTTATCTCGGCGGCCGGGGAATCATTATCCATACGCTGTTGACTGAAGTATCCCCGGGAATAGACCCACTGGGGCCGGACAACAAGCTCATTTTCGCCCTCGGTCCGTTGACGGGAAATCCTCTGCCGGGAAGCGGAAGAAATAGCGTCGGGGCAAAATCACCTTTGACGGGCGGATTTGGGGAAGCAGAGGCTGGAGGATTCTGGGGCGCCGAACTCAAGCGTTCCGGATATGACGCAATCATCGTTGAAGGGGCGTCCTCTGTTCCCGTTTATCTCTGGATCAACCGTGGCGAAATTGAAATCCGTGAGGCCGGCCATTTATGGGGTCTGGAAATAGCCGATGCCGATGCTGCAATCAAGAAGGAGCTTGGCAGCGATAAAATCCGAATCGCATTGATCGGTCCCGGTGGAGAAAAACTGATCCGCTATGCCTGCATTGCAAACGACATTACCCATGTCGCCGGACGAACCGGACTCGGCGCCGTCATGGGCTCCAAGAAATTGAAGGCAATAGCCGTCCGGGGCGAAACCCCGCCTGAAGTGGCTGATCAAAAGAAAATGATGGGGCTTGCCCGGTGGATGGGAAAGAACTTCAAGGAAAAAGCATCCAACTATTACCATATTGGCACGGGATCCACCATGATACAATACGAAATCTCCGGCAATTTGCCGATTCGAAACTTTAATGGCGGCAGATTTCCCGGCGTGGAACAGATCACCCCTCAGCAGTTGTTTGAAAAGGGCTATGTGAAGAAAAGGGAGACCTGTTATGCATGCCCCATCCGGTGCAAAAGGGTCGTGAGCCTTGAAAAACCCTGGAAGGTTGATATACGTTATGGGGGGCCGGAGTATGAAACGCTCGGCGCCCTGGGTGCCAATTGCGGTGTGAACAATATTGAGGCCCTGATGAAGGCCAATGAAATTTGTGCGCGCCACGGCATCGACACGATTTCAACAGGCGTTTCAATATCTTTTGCGATGGAATGTTATGAAAAGGGAATTTTAACCCAAAGAGACACCGATGGGCTTGAATTGACGTTCGGCAATGCCCAGGCGCTGGTTGAGATGGTTGAACGGATCGCCCTCCGTAAAGGGTTCGGAGATATCCTTGCGGAAGGGACAAAACGGGCGTCAGAAAGAATCGGCAGAGGATCCTCTGAATATGCAATTCATGTCAAAGGCGTGGAGCTTCCAATGCATGATCCCCGCTATAAGCAGGGAATGGGATTGCATTACAGTGTCCATGCATCCGGAGCCGATCACTGCTCCGGTGTTATGGATGATCTGGTCCAGAAGAATCAGGTCGAGTGGGAAACGTTGCCGACGACGGAATTAAGCCGGAGGAAAGCACAGATGGTGCACGAGGTCGGCCTCTGGCGTCACATGGGCAATTACATAGGCATGTGCATCTTTGTGCCATGGAGTCATCAGCAAATCGGAGATGCCGTGGAAGCGGTTACCGGATGGCCGATGGGTTCCCGGCCGCTTGCAGATGTCGTTGAACGGGGAATCACCCTTGCGCGAATCTTCAATCTCCGGGAGGGAATTTCCAGAATAAATGACAAGCTGCCCCGAAGATTCTTCGATTCGCCTCCGGAAGGTCCACTGAAGGACATCTCCGTTGATTCGGCCAAGTTAGAGATGGCTCAACGGGATTACTACCAAATGCTGGGATGGAACGAGGCAGGAATTCCAACCCATGAGAAACTCGTGGAACTGGATATCGAATGGGCATATGGGTACATAAAAACATGAGGAAACTCAATCCTGAATACATCGAACGCGTCACGCAATTCGTAAATCATAGCCCCTATTTCGAGCTGTTGTCGATGAAGATTCTGGACGTGGGGCTCGGCTTCAGCCTGCTTGAAGTGCATCTGGCCGAAAAGCACTTGCAGCCGTTTGGCTTCGTTCACGGCGGGGTTTATGCTTCGATTATAGACGCCGCTGCCTTCTGGGCGTTATTTTGCGGGATTGAAGACCCAAACGCCGGCGCCACCACCGTCGATTTGAAACTGAACTATCTTGCGCCGACGGTATCGGGCAAGCTCATCGCCAAAGGCCGCCAGATCAAACTGGGCAAAACGCTCGGATATGCCGAAGCGACGGTCACCGATGAAAACAGCCGACTCCTTGCCCACGGAACCTCCACGCTGATGATCCTGCCCGGCAACGGCCTGGCCATGGATCAGCCCCTGCCGCCCAAGTTCAGCGTGTAAAGTTTCAAACGTAAGCCGCATTCTCCATGCCAAAATCCTCTTGACACACAAGATCCTTCTTCATATACTCACAAACGTGATAAAGGAAGTTCTTATCAATTCAATTTGAAGGACTTCTGGAAAAACAATGAACACAGCGTCCACAGGTCCCCATGAAACCCCATGATACACCACAGCTTGGAGAAAAGGAGGATGAATGATGGACAGGTTGCTGAGAATCAACATGAGTGCCGAGGGCGGCCCGATGGTCAGTACAGTTCCCGTTGGGGTGTATGCCGGATTGGGGGGCAGGGCTTTAACTTCTGCCGTCATCTCCAGGGAAGTACCGCCTCTGGCCCATCCGCTGGGCGAGGACAACAAGCTGGTCATTGCGCCGGGAATGCTGAGTGGCTCTGTCGCTGCCATGTCCGGTCGCATATCCGTGGGATGCAAGAGCCCCCTCACCGGCGGCATTAAAGAGGCCAACGCGGGAGGCCAGCCTTCCCAGGTGCTGGCCAGACTGGGTTATGCCGCCCTCATCCTGGAGGGAAAGCCGAAGGACGGCGATCTCTACAAGATATTCATCAACAAGGATGGTGTGAAGATCACCCCGGACAGTAGTCTGAGGATGCTCGGCAATTATGCTCTGGTCGAAAAAATGAAGGGGGAGCATGGGGATAAAATTGCCTGCATCTCTATTGGTCCGGCCGGCGAGATGAAGATGTCCGCTGCGTCCATAGCCTGTACGGATATTGAGATGCGACCAACCCGCCATGCAGCTCGTGGAGGAGTTGGTGCGGTCATGGGCTCCAAGGGGGTAAAGGTGATCGTCCTCGATGATTCGGGGATGGCCTCACGCGCCCCTAAAGATCCCGAGAAGTTCAAAGCCGCCAACAAGGCATTCGTTGAGGGTCTGAAAAAACACTCCGTCACCGGTGAAGGCCTTCCCACTTATGGCACAAACGTTCTGGCGAATGTGATCAATGAGGCCGGCGGATATCCCACCCATAACTTCCTGTGGGGCCGTTTTCCCGGAGTATCCCTGATCAGTGGGGAAACGCAGGCTGAGACCGAGATCGCCCGCGGCGGTGTTGCGACCCACGGCTGTCATCGGGGTTGCACGATACGCTGTTCCGGCATTTACATGGACAAAGAGGGTCATTACCTGACAAAACAACCTGAATACGAAACAGTTTGGGCTCATGGCGCGAATTGCGGCATTGACGATCTGGATGCGATTGCCATGCTGGATCGTCTGGATGACGACTTCGGCCTGGATACCATCGAAATGGGAGCGACGATCGGCGTTGCCATGGAAGCGGGACTCGCCAAGTTTGGAGATGCCCAGGCGGCGATCAATCTGATCAAAGAAGTCGGCAAGGGATCCCCCCTTGGGCGGATCCTGGGGAATGGAGCGGCGGTGACGGGCAAGGTGTTCGGCGTGGAGCGGGTCCCTGTCGTCAAGGGCCAGGCCCTGCCGGCCTATGATCCGCGCGCCATCCAGGGCATGGGGGTTACCTATGCCACCAGCACCATGGGCGCCGATCATACGGCAGGATATGCCGTGACGGCGAACGTCCTCAAGGTGGGGGGATATGTCGACCCCCTGAAACCGGAGGGACAGATAGAGCTCTCCCGAAATCTTCAGATCGCCACGGCAGCCATTGATGCTACGGGGATGTGCCTCTTTATTGCCTTCGCGATTTTGGATCAGCCGGAGACCTTCCAGGCCCTGCTGGATCTGCTCGGTTCCTTTTATGGGCAACCTATGACGGGTGACGACGTGACCGCACTGGGCAAGAAGGTGCTGACGATGGAGCGGGACTTCAATGAACGTGCCGGTTTTTCGAACAAACAGGACCGTTTGCCGGAGTTCTTCAAGAAGGAGAAGCTGCCGCCGCACGATACGACTTTTCAGGTCGCCGATGCGGATCTGGACAAGGTTTATAATTGGTGAGACGAGGGCTTATCTGCGAAGAGGACGGGGAGGCCGGGGCATGCCTCCCCGTTTGTTCATCCTGCTTCGCGTGCAGCCGCTGTCCTCCGAAAACGTTTCCCCTGTATTCCAGGGTTGTCAATCATGATCGATCCTGATCATTTATACAAAGCGGATATCGGAAGCGCAAACCATCTCTTCCTGTCCCTGCATGACGATTTCATTCCTTCCTTCTTTTCATTCCTGCAGAAGGGATTCATGATCCAGGCAAAGGTGGGGTGCAGCGTCAGGTCCCTTCTCCAGGACCAGTTCGGTATATCAGAAGCTTACATGGATCATTGCATACAAACAATATTCATCGACGGCAAGCCTGTTGACGACATGGATACAACCACCGTTCAGGATGGTTCAACCCTGGCCCTTTCCTCTGCCATGCCGGGGCTGCTCGGTGCAGCCCTGCGCAGAGGCGGTCACTATGCCCCCATGCGAAGCCAGATTACGCACGAAAAAAGCAAAAAAACACTGGAGGTGAAAAATGGTCAAATGATCATCAAGCTTTTCAATCTGACCCTCAGGGATCTGGGGCCCCTGTTTCTTGATCGGGGCCTCTGGGTTGAGGCAGAGGATCTGAGGGTTTTTTTCTGCAAGCGATCCGACAATTTTTGGGGAGGATGCAGCCGTGCCCGAGTAGACGGAGGAAATGTTGAACCTCGCCAGTTACCACACTTTGCATGGACCGGCGCCTTGATTCACCTACAGTTGAAGGCCACTTGAACTATCCTCCCGCCACCGGCGGGAAGACGCCGACCCGGTCTCGTTCATGGAGGATCTCATCGCCCCCGGCATGTATCCCGTTCAGGAATATCATCTTTACTTTGTCCACGGGCACTTCGAGACGATGGAGAAGATCAAGGATGGTCGTCCCTTCCACGACCTCATAGATGCCATGGGAAGGTGCTCCTGTGTCACGGGGAACGAATCGTGCCAGAGAAGCAAATAATTTAAGTTCCACTTTCATGGAAGAGATCCTCCGAGAGAAGCATTGCCTTATTATACATCCTTTATGGATGGTTTTCCTCTTTTTTTCTGCCGACACGGAACAGTTTCCGGCTGAGTCGGACAATATGGGCTAACCACTTGGCAAAGGGGGTGTGACACTCATGGAGTCGGGTATACATCAATGGATTCACGCGAATTCCAGAACAATGACGGATCCGGCCGGGCGTCAAGCGCAAATTCTCGAGGATCATTCAGCCCTTGAAATAGCTCGTCAGTGTGGTCTGGGTCTTTATGAGGTCTATCAGGAGGCATTGAAGCTCGGCGTTTATCCCTGCCGGTATATCCGCAACCTGAATATCATATCTGCTGCGGAACAGCTCAAGCTGGCGCAGTCGCAGGTAGCCGTCATCGGCGCCGGCGGATTGGGCGGGCACGTTATTATTCTGTTGGCGCGGATCGGTGTCGGGCGGCTCATCGTGGCAGATGCTGACCGCTTTGATGAGACGAATCTGAATCGCCAGATCCTGTGCAATCAGGATACACTGGGAAGATCGAAATCCCGGACCGCTGCCGATGCCGTGGCATCAGTAAATCCCGGGGTCAAGGTTGAACCGCACATGCTGAGGATCAGCGATGCCAATATTGACGCCATTCTGGCCGGCGCCGATGTTGTCGTCGATGCCCTGGACAATGTTCCCGATCGCCAAATGCTCCAGGAAGCGTCACGGCGGCTGGGCATCCCCCTGGTCCATGGCGCGATCGCTGGTTTTGAGGGCCGTATCCTGTCGATTTACCCTGGAGATACCGGCATGAGAACCCTCTACGGCACTGAAGAAACGCGGCCACCGGACACGGACAGGCCCGAAGCCCTTCTCGGTGTTCCTGCAGTAACCGCTTCGCTGATCGGTACCTTCCAGGCCATGGAAGTTATCAAGATCCTTTTGCATCGAGGGAAGATATGGAGAAACATCATGGCCTATATCGACCTGGAGAACGGTTCTTTTGATGAGTTCAGATTGGATGGATCCGCCAATGGCGTGAAATGAATCCCTCTTCAGCCTACCGTAATGCAAGGACAATCTGCTCTTCTGTGAACGTCATCATTCAGGGCATTTTTCCTCAATCAGGAGCTTATGATGAACGGAAACTCACGATGAGTTTGTCCGTAAAAAATCGGGATAGGGGAAGGCCTCATGGCCTTCCCCCCCCACAGATTCTGACATGGGGTGAATTGACATGGAAGACAGAACCAGATGGTATGACGGGCTTTTTTATCGACTGATGATCGATCCGATAGCGGGGCATGTCAGCCGGGCAGCGGCGCCCT
>JAURXV010000057.1 GCA_030654195.1 Syntrophales bacterium
GGATCACCATGATGGCCGAAATGACGATCCCCATCTTGAAGAGCCGCCGGTCCACAAACTGGACGATGTTCAGATAGGCCTGGGAGGCAAGCAGGTCGGAGATTCCGACCACCAGCGGCGTCGCGAAATCGGCGAAGGTCCAGATGAAGACCAGGAGCGCCCCGGAAACGTAACCGGGGGTTGTAAGCGGGAAGGTGATGTCCCAGAACTTGCGGATCCCGCGGGATCCGACGCTCTCGGCCGCCTCATCGAGGGAAGGCGATATTTTCCCCATGGCGTCGACGATGGAGAGCGTCATCAGCGGAAAAAGGTGCAGCGTCTCCACCAGGAGCACCCCGTGGAGCCCGTACATGAAATTGATGGGCTGCTGGAAACCGAAATAATCCTGGAGAATGATATTGACCGTTCCGGCGCGGCCCAGGATGAAGACGAAACCCATGACGCCGACCAGGGGGGGCATGATCATCGGGACGATCGTCAAATAGGAAAAGAGCCCCCGGCCGGGAAAATCGTACCTGAGCAGCAGAAACGCGATGGCGATGCCGATGATCGATGTGGTGATCACGGTGCCCACGCCCAGGATCAGGGAGTTCATCAGCGACTTCAGGTAGAAGGCGTCAGTGAAAAAGTCCTGAAAATTCGCTATGGTAAAAACACCCGCCTCGGTCGTCAAACTGTCGTAGAACAGCCGGATCAGCGGATAGATGAGAAAAATGATGAAAAAGGCCCAGACGGCGGCATAAGCCAAAAGGCCCCCGACCTTCATCTCCGACCAGACTCCGGGCTTGGGCAGCGCAACGGGGTTTTCTGTTTTCACGTTCGGCGTCCTCTCTTCTCAGGCGGGAATCCCCAGCGTGATCTGTACGGGAAAACGCACATGCACCTTCTGTGCAATCGGAAAAGGCTGCTGGTTCCATGGATTCTGTACGTCAACCTTGAAGAGGGTTTCCGGATCCAGCTCGATGTCATAGCGGATGGTATTGCCGATGTAGGAGGCAAAGCTGACCTTCCCGGCAATTATGTTCATGTCGTCGCTCGTTTCGTCGGAGTTGCAGATGGAGGCAACCTCGGGGCGGACGGTGACCTTGCACGCCTCCCCGGTCTTGAACCGGGCCTCAAAGACGCATTTGAGCAGACCGAAGCGGGTCTCTACGGCCATCCAGCCTTTCGCCTCCTGAATCTCCTTCACCTGGCCGACAATCAGGTTGTTGATGCCGATGAAATCGGCCACAAAGGGGTTTTCCGGCCTTTGATAGAGGTCCCGGGGGGAGCCTAACTGCTGAAGCTTCCCGTGATCGATGACCGCGATGCGGTCCGAGAGGGTCAGCGCCTCTTCCTGATCATGGGTCACATAGATGGCGGTGATGGCAAGATCTTTCTGGAGCTTCCGGATTTCGGCGCGCACCTGCTGGCGGATTTTGGCATCCAGGTTGGAGAGGGGCTCGTCGAGGAGAAGCACATCCGGGTTGAGGACCAGGGCGCGGGCCAGGGCGACGCGCTGCTGCTGACCGCCGGAGAGCTGACCGGGATACCGCTTTTCGAGGCCCGTCAGATTGACCAGCGATAAAGCGCGGTTTACCTTCTTTCCCATTTCCGCGTGGGCCGTTTTTTTGATCTTGAGGCCGTAGGCCACATTGTCGAAGATGGTCATGTGCGGCCAGAGGGCATAGTTCTGAAAGACCATGCCGATGTTCCGTTCATAGGGGGGAATCGCCGATACCTCCCGTTCTCCGAAGTAGATCTCCCCGTGATCGGGCTTGTGAAAGCCGCCGATGAGACGGAGGATCGTCGTTTTGCCGCAACCCGAAGGGCCGAGCAGCGTAAAAAGTTCGCCGTCCCGGATATCGAGGGAGACATGACTCACCGCCTCCAAGGCGCCGAATCGCTTCACCATGTCTTTGAGCTGGATATTCATAGTTTAACCCGATGACGATGCGAATTCCCTCTGCCCCCCTATGGGGACACGATGCGGCATCATGTCCCCATAGGAGGGCAGAGGGTAGTGGGACGGGGGTGTTATTTTTTGATGATTTCCTTGTGCTTCTCGGCGATCTCCTTCCGGAAGTAGGCGTTGACATCCGAGTTCCGCTTTTTCTCGCCGGCGATCGCGGGGTCGTAAACGTTGCCGACCTGGATGTCATAGAAAGAGCGGATGCCGGCCGTAAACTGAACCGCCTTCTCCGCGTCGGAGCCGGGCGCTCCCTGCACCTTGTACTTGGACGTAATGGGGTAGAGACCGCGACTCATGAAGATCTTCTGCCCTTCCTCGGTCAGCAGAAACTCGATAAAGGCGTGGGCCGCCTTGGGATGGGGGGCGCCCTTGATCACCGCCATCGGCTCGGGGGTTACATAAGCGTTCTTGGGGTAGACGAACATCACGTCATAGCCGCCGAGAACTTCGGCGAAGGCCATATAACTGGGAACCGCCACGCCGACGGCGAACTCGCCCTTGGCCACCACGCTCGGCACGTCGCGGGAACGGGCCGTGAAAATCCCCGTGTTGGCTGCCAGTTTGGTCAGCCAGTCCCATCCCTTTTCCCAGCCGTACATGGCCAGGATCACCTCGTAGCTCGCATGGCTCGAGCTCGACCGGTCCGGCGTGCACTGAGCAATATGACCTTTCAGTTTGGGATTGAGCAGATCGTCCCAGTCCTTGAGCTGGACACCCAGGCGCTTGAGCAGCGTCGGATTATAAATCAGACCGTACGGTTCCAGCGTCGTCCCCACCCAGAACCCTTTGGGATCCTTCAGCGGAAGCCCTACCGGCTTGCCGATGGTGGCCGGGATCTCGTCCCACATCGCCTTGGGGATGGTCACCTTGTCCAGGAGACCCTGATCGGCCAGCAGGTCGAACAGCGTTCCCTCGCCGCCCCAGAAGACGTCCGCCTGGGGCTTCCCCTTCCATTCGACGATCTGGCCGTAGGCGACCGGCGTCCCCTGCGGCATCGCGCTGGTTTTGAGGTCCACATTGTATTTCTTCTTCACATAGGCCGCGAAGGCCTTCAGGGCCGGATCATGGACATCCTTGGAGACCGGCGTAATCAGATAGAACTCATTCTCGATCGCCTGGGCGAAGCCGGCCCCTGTCAGACAGAAGAAACCCATGACCGCGAGGGCAATGACCACTGCAAAACGTTTCATGATATTTTCCTCCTTATGTATGGTTGCTGCCATTGAACGTCACTTCCCCTTCAGGGTCGAGGGGCTTCATGGAACTCCGACTATTTTTGATTTCCTTATTGCTGAGGGTCTGAAATATGTGGGTCGGCACTTTTTGTTCACTCCGGAGACCTTTTCCCTATCGATTTTTTTCGGTGCAGCTTAACCCCAAACAGAAAAGAATGTCAAGCAAAACCGGTCCGGACGATGTGATGTCCGTCGTCTTTCTCGGCGCTTCAAAATTCGCGGCGCGGCTCTTCGACAATGATCTCCTATGGCCGCTGCCTTGGCTGATCCCTCTCATCGCGGTTGCGGCGCTGACCGTCTGTTTGATCGCCATAATCTTAATTTTGACATGATATGAGGAAGAAGAAAAAATGGTTGCGTTATGCTGGTCAAGAGATTTATAGATATTCCACCGTATTTTAAATTGGATAGGGGGAGCCGGCATTCCATGAGTGCAAGGATACGATTGCACGGTTATTGTCTGGAGTCCTGAATATGCTCCCGAGTGGTGGAGATATCCGGAAACTATAGAATAACTTATTATGTTACTGAAATATTTAACGAGGAATCATGGAAAAACAATCTGAGTCTGCGATCGTATGTCCAGTCTGCAAACTTGATGAAGATGTTGTTTGCAATGGGACAGATTTTGGGAGAAATCTTTCCTATAATTGTGAAAGATGTGGAAGGTATTCGATTACATCTACTGCCAAAGGAATGACTGGGAGTCTTCCCTTATTACCACTTTCATCATGGATCAGAGAAAAAAATGATTTTGGCTTAGAGCCGCCTAATATTTCTTCAGATTTAATAAAACAAATTCAGGGCCTCGTTCCCAACTATAGCCCAAACCAAAAACAGCTCGTCTTGTTGCGGAAAATAGAAAAGAAGACAGGATATCCAGGCCAGAAGGTAAGCATCTATCCAAGGTTTGATTTTACCATAGCCTGGGCCAGTTGTGAAAAGGAATTAGTTTACTATGTTCAATCTCTATTCGATCGAGGGCTTCTAAAGACAGATAAAATTGAGGAAATAGATGATGAAGTTCCATTTGACGTCGAAATTACTCCAAAAGGCTGGGATTTTTTGGATGAGCATGAAAAACCCGCTATGATGGGTGATCAAGCTTTTGTTGCAATGTCTTTTTCTTCCTCTCTGAAATCAGCGTGGGAGAATGGTTTTAGGGAGGCAATAAAAGACGCTGGATTTAAGGCTTATCGCGTTGATGAGGTGCCTCATAGTGACCGAATTGATGTTAAAATTGTGACAGAAATTAAAAATTCCCTATTTCTCGTTGCCGATGTGACCGAGCAAAAGCAAGGCGTCTATTTTGAAGCTGGGTATGCAATTGGCTTGGGAATTCCCGTAATTTGGTCTGTAAGAAAGGATGAACTTTCAAAGGTGCATTTTGATACCCGACAATATAACCACATCGTCTGGGAATCTGAGAGTGATTTAAGAACTGAATTGTACAATTTCATTTGTGCCATTATAGGAAAACGAAAATGAACATAACCTTGTTGCTGCAAGGGACGGCTCGTACCTCGCCGCCCTTGAGCAGCCCGTTCAGAAAACAGGAGATGACATGGCAAAAGCATATCACTGGACATGTCCATATTGTAACCGGGGAAAGAAATAGGGACGGTTCTCATTATTTATTGATTATCCAGAGGAAAATAGAACCGTCCCCATTTACTCCGCACTACGACTTGCCCGCGGTGGGCAATTTGAGGGTGAACGCGGGCATTAGGCCAAAATGATCACGAAACGCTATGCACCAAATTAAGAGCATGATATAATTAAAATCATGAGAATCGAGTGGGACCCTAGAAAGGCGCGGTCGAATCTGAGAAAGCACAAAGTCTCTTTCGAGGAAGCCTCAACGGCCCTGAGTGACCCCATGGCCGCAACTGGTGCTGATCCGGATCATTCAGTCACATAGGATCGATTTGTCACCTTCGGTGTTTCAGCGAGAGGACGGCTTTTAGTGGTTGCCCACAACGATGAAGAGGAAACGATTAGAATCATAAGCGCTCGCACAGCGAGCAAAGGAGAACGAGAACTATATGAAGAAGGATAGAGAAGCTGTCAAAGACGAATTACGGGCCGAGTACAAACGCTCCGACTTTCCTGAAGGCCTGATACGAGGGAAGTACTCAAAACATATGCGAGAGTCATCGAATATCGTGGTTCTTAAACCCGAAGTCGCTCAGGCCTTCCCCAATGGAGACGCCGTGAACAATGCCCTGCTGTCGCTAATCAAGATCGCACAGAAATCTGCCGGCCTAACAAGGCGTCCAACCGGGTCGCCCAAAAAGCGGGCTACCGGTTAGCCTTACGTTAGGACCCGAAAGTCCTGAAGGGTGTGTTGCCTGTGAAACATTTTGCCGCATACTTTATGATGGCTATGGCTATCCTCATTGGCGGGGGATCGCTCCTTCTTTTCGGAGTATTTCTTGTCATCGGACCCATTACCATAGTCCGTTTTTGTGCCACGGAACACCAGGCACTCCTGTGGGACGGGTTGCTGTCCATCCTATTCTTCATTCAGCACAGCGGAATGATACGGACGTCGTTTCGTACTTGGCTCTCTCCCATTGTACCCCACCATTACCACCCGGCAACCTATGCCATCGCATCCGGCATAGCGCTGACAGCCGCGGTGCTCTTTTGGCAACCGTCCCAGACGGTTCTCTATCAGGCTGAGGGCATGCTTCGCTTGCTGGCACGCGCTATCTCTGTACTTGCCATCGTGGGCTTTTCGTGGGGGGTGCGGGCCCTCGGAAACTTTGACACATTTGGCCTGATTCCCATCAGGGTTTATCTGCGCGGCAAGCAACTCCGAGCACCAAACGTCATCGTCCGCGGTCCATATCTCTGGGTCCGCCATCCTCTCTATTTTTTCATGCTCGTTCTCATCTGGTCGGCCCCCGACGTAAGTTTGGACCGCTTGCTTTTCAATGTGCTTTGGACCCTCTGGGTTGTTCTCGGCGCGTACCTTGAGGAGAAAGATCTGGTTGCTGAGTTCGGTGAAAAGTACCGTCACTACCAAAAGACCGTCCCGATGCTTTTCCCGTGGCGGTTTCCCCGCGGCTCCAAGCTGTGAAACGCATGGTGGTCGTCTCCGGGGTGTTAACGCGCCCAACAAGGTGCTCAAGAGGGGCGCGGCAAAAAGCCGCCGTGAGGTCGTTGATGAACTTGATTAGCCATTTATACTAAGGAGGCGTTATGAAAATTTTTATTGAATATTGTGTTGATTGAAACTTTCTTCCTCAAGCTTCCCGGGTGGAAGCGGAATTGAAGGCAAATTATCCTGATTCAAATATTAAATTGATCGAAGGCGGAGGCGGTATCTTCGATGTAAAGTGTAACGGCAAGTTGATTTACTCTAAACAGAATATTGAGGGACAGCGATTTCCCAATGTGGGAGAAATCACCAGGTT
The DNA here is from genome assembly GCA_030654195.1 of Syntrophales bacterium. Lineage (GTDB taxonomy): Bacteria > Desulfobacterota > Syntrophia > Syntrophales > UBA5619 > UBA5619. Next base: position 6,609 of record JAURXV010000057.1, read on the forward strand.
GATCGAACAAAACACCGTGTAAAAAGATACCCCCTTCAGTCAATTTATTATGCGAGGCGACACCCAAGTCGGCCGGGGAACGACATTTTCTATTGAACTTAAGATCGATATTGACCGATAAATTCGTATGCAACAGAAATAAGCATTATAATTAATGCGCAAAGCCTTATTTATTGACACAACGACTTATTATTAAGGCTTCTTGTTGACATTTACTGAAACAGATGATAGTGTCTTGTTGCATTGGAACAATTTGAATTTTGAGGGATTAATAATGCCATTAGGAGCCATGAACGATAAGGCTATCCTGGCCGAAATCGGCGAGCGGGTAAGCCGCCAAAGACTCAACCGCAATATCACGCAGACTGATCTGGCGCTGCAGGCGGGCGTAGCGCGCATTGTTGTCCAGCGCCTGGAGGGCGGGCGTGGTTGCACCCTGGAAAACCTGATTCGCATCGCGCGCGTTCTGGGGATATTGGAACAACTGGATGCCTTCCTGCAGGTGCCGGAATTGAGCCCCCTGCAACTGGCTAAATTGAAGGGGCGAGAACGTCTGCGCGCTGCTGCGCGGCGCCCTAACCGTATGTCAGAGGAATTGTAAGCCATGGCTGAACGGATACGAAAGGTTCGCGTGGCGACGGTGCTCATCTGGGGCAGCGAGGTGGGGGCCGTATCCTGGGACAATGACAGGGGATACGGGACCTTCGAATATGAACCTGCCTTTGTGCGCCGTGGACTGGAGATTGCGCCGTTGACCCTGCCCCTGCGCAGCGGCCTTTTTTCGTTCCCGGCTTTGAACCGCGACACTTTTCATGGGTTGCCGGGCATGCTTGCCGATGCCCTGCCGGACAGCTTCGGCAACCGCATCATTGACCTGTGGCTGGCCAGGCAGGGGCGCGCACCCGGAGACTTTACCCCTGTGGAGCGGCTTTGCTACATGGGGGCGCGTTGTATGGGCGCACTGGAATTCAAGCCGACGATAGGAACACAGGCAAGAAAAACCGAACCGATCGAGGTATCCGAACTTACGCAATTAGCAACCGATATTCTCCGCCGTAGCACGGAGTGGGCTGTGCATCTGAAAGGGGAGAAAGCGCGCGCCTTGGGTACGATTATCCGAATTGGCACGTCCGCCGGAGGAAAACGAGCCAAGGCGGTTATAGCTTGGAATCCCAAGACCCACGAAGTACGCTCCGGACAGGTGCCGCCGCCGCCAGGCTTCGAACCGTGGATTCTAAAATTCGATGGCGTTAACGAGGCGTCATTGGGTGATCCGCAAGGCTTTGGTCGTGTTGAATATGCATATCACCGCATGGCGGCGGCAGCGGGTATCAGGATGATGCCCTGTCGCCTGCTGGAAGAGAACGGGCGGGCGCATTTCATGACCCGCCGGTTCGACCGGACCTTTGACGGGGGGAAAATTCATATGCAATCGCTCTGCGCCCTGGCGCACTGCGATTTCAATGCGGCGGGAGAATATGGATACGAACAGGCGCTATCCGTTATTCAGCAGTTGAATTTGGGCCACCCGACCATGCAGGAGATGTTCCGGCGCATGACATTTAATGTTGTGGCCCGTAATCAGGACGATCATACGCGGAATATCGCCTTTCTGATGGATCAAAACGGCGCATGGACGCTTTCACCGGCTTTCGATGTCGTCTGGGCCTATAATCCTTCCGGAGAATGGACAAACCGCCACCAGATGAGCATCAACGGGAAGAGGGATGATTTTACAAAGGCGGATACACTGAGCGTTGCAAAGCAATTTGGCATCAAGGGGGCTGAAGGAATTCTGTCACAGGTCATCGACGCGGTTGCCCGCTGGCCTGAATTTGCGAACGAAGCAGGCGTGCCGGAAGATCTTATGAAACAGATTGCGCCGACTCATCGCCTTATACCAGTTATCGCTGGCACACATCAACTTTAAATTATAACAATTTCTAATTTCTCATAATCGTGAAGCGGCTGTGCAACCCCTTTGTCATCGTGGACGAAGCCCACAATCAGGGGACGTCTCTGGCCTTTGAAACTCTGGCACGCTTTGACTTTTCTTTTACACCGGTTTGCGGGTTCGTGCTGCGCCTCCGCTCTCCAAAGGTCACGAAGCACGCTTTTTCTCCAGGATCATCTCCATCAAGGCGTCGACGCGGGTTTGAAACTGGGCCATCGAGAACTTCTCGCTATCCATATGGTCGCCGTCGAACATGACGCTGGGCACGGAGAGTTCGTCGGCAAGGACCCGCCCGATGTCCATCTGCCCCATCGAGATGGGCCTGCAGCTCCGGTTCGAATGGAGAATGGCCCCGTCGATCTTGTAGTCCCGGACGGCCCTGGTGATCAGCTCAATCCGCTTGTTCAGCGATACGCAGGAGACCAGCGGATAGGAGACGAGGGACTTGTAGGCAATGCTCTCCAGCGGCTCATCCGGGTTGAGTCTCAGCGACCAGGCGGAGGTATAGGTCTCCGCCACCACCACGGCATCCCACTTTTCGAAGTAGTTGAAGAGCTGCATATTGTACCAGAGCGGGATGTTGTCCCAGAAGAGCCGTATCTTCTCATGGGGGATCACCCCTTCCCCCCGGGCGACCTTTTCATTGACCTCCCGCAAGACATCTTTCAGAAAATTCACGGCGATTTCGGTCCCGTGCCGGGTCACCATCACAAACATGATGCCGATCTCCGCGGCGGAAAACGGGGAGGGGACCGTTGACCGCAAGGCCATGATCTCGTCCCAGAGCCGGCACGCCTCATTCGTATGGATGACGGCCTGCCGCAGTTTATCGATATCGAACTTCAAGCCCGTCTCATCCTCCAGGAACCGGATCAGCCGCTTGATCTGGGCCACCCCATACGCGATATGACGTTTTTCGATCTTCTCCATGGCCACCTGGGGAAGGTCGGCCTTGAAAACCGGGACTTTGAAGTGATCGCACATCACCTGGAAGGCCTTCATGGTGGGGATGCAGCCGGCCCCGAAGGAGATCAGGAAGTCGGGTGCGGGAAGGCCGTTCAGCGGCTGGTTCTCCTCGTTGATTCCGTCCAGCGCATAGCCCACGTTGTTCCGAAAATACCCGCAGAGATCCCCCGAAAACCCCCTTTTGGCCGCATATTCGAAGTTCTTTCGGTTGGTGCCGATGGCGGCGCAGAGGGGCGCCCAGTTTTCCGGGAAGACCGGGGTGATCCCCATGGCGTAGAAAAGCTCGATCAGGCCGTTCATCGGCGGTATCCAGATCACGGGGCGTCCTTCGGCCTTGGCCCTGTGCCCCTCCGCATAGAAATCGACGATAATCTGCCGCAGGGCCGTGTTCGCCTGGAGCCGCTTCCGGGTTTTCTTTTCTTCCATTACCCCGCCTCTAACATTTCAAAAAAACCTTCCAGCCGCGTCTGAATCTGTCCGCTCAGCCCCTCCCCCTCCAATTCCAACTGCACCTGGGGGATCCCTTTTTCTGCTAACACGTTTTTCAGGAAGGGATGATCCGCCAGATGAGGTTCGCAGAACTTCTGGTGCATGAAGATGACGGCGTTCACGTCAAAAGCGGAGATCGTCTCCCGAATATAGTCCTTCCTCGCGGGGAAATCAGCCCTCGAACTGCAGGGTGGGCGATCGAGATAATAGCGGGCCAGCGCCGACAGGGGGTCTTCATGCGGCGGAACCCTCTGCTGCACCAGTCGATACCCCAGGCAGGTGTCATCCGCAACGATGTCTCCCCCGAGCGCTTCGATCCGCGCCAGGATATCCGGATCGGAGACGACGCTGCCGGATATCATGATCCGGTGCTTCGCCCCTTTCCCAGGGCTCATCCGGAGATTCGACAGGTACGCGTCGTAAAAGGGAACAACCCTTTCGATCGGCAACACTTGCAGCGCCAGGTTCATCTGATGCAAATCAAGATAGCGGACGGTCGCGCCGTTTCGGTTTGCCTGGTAGATCGCACCGATGTGCTCCCGGGCCGAATCATAGAGGTCGATCGACTTCTGAAGCCTCTCGGCCGAGTACTGTTTTCCGGTATAATCCTCAAGGGCCGCAATCAGGGCCTTGAATTCCGCGATGCAGTACGCAACTGCCTCATCCGTGTTCATGTAGGGGGGGCTCAGCAGGAAGGAAAAGGCCGGTTTCAAATTGCGACACCAGATGTTGAACAACCCGCACGTCGCGTCGCAGGTGTAAGAGTGGATCACCCCGTCCAGAAAATCATAGTGACCGGCCAGACCCATCGCCATGATATTCCTGGCCGGGGGGCAGATGTAGGTTGGCAGCAGGGCGTCCGCCCGTTCATGGTTCTTGCCATCGCCCCAAAGTCTGACCGGCAGGATATCGAAGGCATGCAGAATCTCGACGGGAACATAGGAGCATAGCGTTCCGAAGACCGGGCGTCCTGTTTTCTCTTTCTCCTGCCGCGCGATTTCCTTGTGACGGTGAACCAGATCTTCTAATTTTGAAGATCTCATCAATAGTCTGCCCCCCCTATTCTGTCATTCCCGTGAAGACGGGAATCCAGTAATTTTAAGTATTTGCGCACATCCTGGATTCCCGCCGGAGTTTACCCCCGCGTAGGCGGGGGCGGGAATGACAACTTTGACGAAAGCGTCAACGGTATCCTGTTCGCCCCGAAACCGCCGATGGCGATGTTGTCGCTGTCGTTGATCATGGTTTTTACTGCCTTTTCGACGGTGGTGACCTTGTTCACCATTGCGCGCGATTTGTGCCTGAAAAACTCCCTCGCTTTATCGCATCAGGGTCAGTAAACAATTGATTCTGGCCTTGCTTTAATTCAACTGCCTTGCTCATAATTCTGCTCCTTGTTGATTAGGGTTTTCTTTCTATACGGTCAGTCCATGCTCCGGACTATTTTTTTTCATACAGCTCGTCAACGGCCTCTTTCCCATACATCTGGTCGATGAGGTTCTTGTACTTCTGGTGCACCACCTTGCGCTTGACCTTCAGGGACGGCGTGAGTTCGCCACCTTCCTGCGAGAACTCGGATTCGACGATCCTGATGTAATTGATTTTTTCGTATGACCCAAGGTGGCTGTTCCGCTCATCTACGTGCTTCTGCACAATATCGAGAAACTTCGGGTTTTCCAGCAGCTCTGTCGAGTTCTTAATCTGCACGCCTTCCAGCTTCGCCAGCCGTGCGGCCTCCTCAGAATTGATGTTGCACAAGCCTGTGAGATACTTCTTTTTTTCACCGATTACTATGAACTGCGTGAACAGCGGATCGGACTTGAACATGTTCTCGATCTTCTGCGGCGCGACGTTCTTACCGCCCGAGGTTATGATGAGATCCTTCTTCCTGTCCGTGATGAGCAGGTTGCCCTCATCATCGAACATGCCGATGTCGCCGGACATGAAATACCCGTCGGGCGTGAAGGATTCCCTGGTTTCGTTCGGCAGTTTCCAGTATCCCTTGATCACATTGCCGCCCTTTATTAAAATCTCTCCGTCGTTGGCTATCTTGATGTCCTGGCCGGGTATCGGCTTGCCGGTAGTCCCTATCCTGTAATCAGCCAATGACTGCATCGTGGCGGGTGCCGTGGTTTCAGTCATGCCGTACCCCTGTATGACCGTGATGCCGGCCGCGTTGAAGAAGCGAATGATCTCTTCGCCTGTGGGGGCGCCGGATGCCGTCATCCACGTCACCCGCCCGCCGAGCTTGTCCTGGAGCTTCTTGAATATGGCCGTATAGGCGATCTTGTATTTCAGCTTCAGGAGAAGCGGGATGCGCTTGTGCTTCTCGCGGAGCTCGCTGATGCGGTTGCCCACTTTCTGGCCCCAGGCAAAGATCTTCTGTTTGAACGGGGACTGCTCCTTGACCTGCGCCATGATTTTTTGATACACCTTTTCGCACACCCTCGGCACTGCTAGGATCATGGTGGGCCGTTTCTCTTCGAAGTTCACCAGCAGCGTGTCGATGCTCTCCGCGTAGGATGACGTGATACCGCAGTACATGCCGTAGAAATGGCCTGCGATCCGTTCAAACACGTGTGACAGGGGGAGGAAGGGAACCGTGCAGTCCTTGTCGGATGCAAAATGGGGATGGATCGCGTCAAGGGACTGGACCACCCAGAAAATATTCCCGTGGGTTATCATGGCGCCCTTGGGCAATCCGGTTGTGCCGGATGTGTACACGATGGTGGCAAGTTCATCAACCGTTACTTCCTGTGACAGCTTTTCAAAGAGGGAAGGGTCTTCGGTGTATTTTCTCCTTCCGAGTCCCATGAGATCATTGAAACTCATGACTTTGGGATGATCCGCGGCGTCCTTTTCTTCCATTACGATTATCTTTTCAAGGCTGGGGCACTTGTCCACGATCTCCAGTACCTTTTTGAGCTGGTTCTTGTTTTCCGGCACAATGATCTTTGATTCGGAATTATTGACGATATACTCTATATCCTCAGAAGCCAGGGTGGGGTACACCGGGATTACGCAGACGCCGATTCCCAGCGAGCCCATATCGGTATAAAGCCATTCCAGCCTGTTTTCAGAAAGTATGGAAACCGTATTTCCCTTCCTGACTCCCAGCGACCAGAGACCAAGACCTACGGCACGCGACCGGTCGTAATATTCGGTCCAAGTGGCACCGTGCCATACGCCGTTCATCTTTTTTTCGATGGCAAGACGGTTCCCGTACTTATTGACGCGGTTCCGAAAAACATCATTCATGGTTTTTTCTGATAATTCCATCACGCACCCCCCAAGTTTATATTAGCGGCAATCAGTCCCGTGTCAATCACATACAGCTTTTTTGGATTGTGCTCCTGCTTCCGGAGCGATGCTTCCCGTTTCGGCTGCAGAAACACCAGATGGAATATGTCATCCCTGTTAGCAAGGATGATTATCGCCACCTTTATGCACTAAAATCAAAACACTCAACCCCTCTATCTCCGGTTCCGACTTTTTGGAAGCCCTGCGGGCGATGGCCCGGACTGTTCCGGCTCCCACGGAAGCGGCCAATCAGATGCATTCAACCAGCTTTTCTTCGGTGATTCCCGTTTTCCTTGCACCTGCAAGGTTGCTTTCCGCTCAAGGTTCGCAGTGCATAGCCGGGACAAGGGCGAGATGGATGGTCCTCTTTCCCCCTATTGCCTGTCCGGGATCAAGCTCATGCACCGTTCGGCCAGGGCCGCGATTGTCAGGCTCGGATTGACGCCCACGTTTGCCGAAACTGCCGCTCCATCCACGACGTACAGGCCGGGATACCCGAACACCTGGTGATCTTTGTCAATCACGCCGGTTTCGCGTGAACCGCCCATGTGACAGCCGCCCAGGATATGGGCCGTGAAGGAGAGATTGGCCACGCTCTCTAAGAGCACGTTAGCCGGTTCGCCGTCCGCGTGACGGGCAAAAGCGCGGGCGGCGGCGTTTGCGACGGGTATGTAGGCAGGCGCGCCTTTTCCGGGGATCGCCGCGGATTGCAGACCTTTACGGAAAAGCGAAAGCGGCCCCCTCCCGTAGCGAAACGCAAGCTGGTTGTCCAGATGCTGCATCACGGTCAGCACGCTGATCCGCTTGTTCCAGTTTCCGGCGCGCCAAGACAGGGTCGAGCGCAGCGGATGCAGCAGGAAGGCAAAAAGCGTTTTCCATGCCCGCATCCCCGGCCGAAGGTCGTCCACCAAGGGGCCGGCCTGCCACTTCATGAAGGTGTAACCGGCAGGAAAGCGATTCTGGGTGATGTGGGTGTGGGCATCGGCGTAAAAGTCCGAAGAGATTGCCGTCCCCTTGGTCAGATCGGTGGTCGGATCGCGCGACAGGATGGCGACGATCGCTTCGCTGTTTGTTCGCACCACCCGGCCCAGTTGCGGCGAGATGTCCGGAAGCGTTCGGGATTCATCCCGGCAGCGAAAGAGCAGCGTCAGGGTGCCCAGTACGCCTGCGGCAAGGATCACCTTGTCTGCGGTAAGGGGCGCATGGACCTGCCCGTTGAGCGGGTTGACCATCTCCACCCGATAGCCTCCGCCCGTCAGAGGCTTGACGAGAGTTACCTTGCGTTCCGGCATGATTTCGGCGCCGAGACGTTCCGCCAGATAGAGGTAATTCAAATCCAGGCTGTTTTTTGATCCGTGGGGGCAGCCGGTAAGGCACTCGCCGCACAGATTGCAGCCGGTCCGCTCCGGCCCCTGGCCGCTGAAGAACGGATCAGGCCGGGTCACTTCCGGCTCGCCGAAATAGATACCCAGCGGCACTGGACCGAAGGTGTCTCCCGCGTTCATTGCCTCTGCTGTTCGCTTCAGCCAGTCATCCATCTGGCCGAGGCAGGGGTTGACGGTGCAGCCCAGCATCCGCTTGACCGTCTCATAGCGGGGTTTCAGTTCCGCTCCCCAATCGACGCCCAGCCCGCTCCAGACCGGATCGGCAAAGAAGGCCGATTTGGGTTCGACGAGCACCGCCGCGTAGACCAGGCTGCCCCCGCCGACGCCGATGCCGGCTACGATGCCCACATGCCGGAAGATGGTTTGTGAGAAAAACCCTTGCCATCCAAGCGGGGGGAGCCAGAAGAGCTGTCTGATGTTTTTAGCCGCCCCTTCCATGTCGGCGCGGCTTACACGACGACCCTGTTCCAGCACGGCAACCCGGTATCCCTTCTCCGCCAATCGCAGCGCCGAGACGGCGCCGCCGAAGCCGCTGCCCACGACAAGATAGTCATAGTCCATGGATATTCTCCCGGTAGTGCAAGAGAAACGGAAACGCGATTTTGGGCGCCCGGTCGAGGGTGGCCAGCGTCATGCCGAGCAACGTCGTCGGGTCCAACCGGCGCACTTCATCAACGATCCACGGCCAGGGAAAAGGCGAGCCGGCGGGGTAAGATATGGTGATCCCCTCTTTCCCGTCCAGGCGTGACGGCGCTAAACGGACGACCATCGGCAGGACGCGCATGAAAGATCCGCGGCGCCGGAGGATGTTATCGCCATGACCCTGTCCATCGAACGCCTTGCCCCACCAGCCGGATAGGCCGCCGAGCGCGAGGCTCAGCGGTGCGGTCTTGCGCAGCCATGCCGGTCCGACGAATTCCGCCTGGTAAACGCCTGCAAGTGCGGCAGGCTCAGGCGGAATGAGCGTCCTAAAGAGCGGCAGGAATGAACCAAGCGTTTGCCGATTGAGTTGCTGGGGTTGAATGCCCTCGTGCACCTCGCTGGTAATTTCATTACGGCGATCGACCGGATCTTTTATTTTTGCGTTCATAATTTTCGCCTCTTTTTTGAATGCCGTCCTCGGGCTGCAAAAATCCTGCGCAGGATTTTCTACGAGCAGGACTGCCCTCTAACCGGCCGAAATCATCTTGCGGAGCTCCCGTTTCAACACCTTTCCGATGGGGCTGAGCGGCAGTTGATCCATGAACTCGATCACCCTGGGAACTTTGTAAGAGGTCACTTTTTCCTTCATGTAGGCGATAATCTCCTGCTTCATCGCTTCATTTTTCTCCCGTCCCGCCTTGAGGACGATGGCGCTGGCCACAATCTCGGAGCCGGGGCGGTTGGGATCCGGCAGGCCGACGGTGGCGGCGCTGTCCACATCCGGATGCCGGACCAGAACCTCGTCAACCACCCGGGTGAAGACCTTGAAACCGGAAACGTTCACCATATCTTTGACCCGATCGACGATGTAGAAGTATCCGTCCTGGTCCATTTCGGCGATATCGCCCGTATAAAGCCACCCATCCCGGACGGTGCGGGCCGTCTCCTCGGGTTGGTTGTGGTATCCTTGGAATATCTGAGGACCTCTGGCCACAATCTCTCCTGCTTCTCCCTGAGGAACCACCTGCCCCGACTCCGGATCAACAAGCCTTACCTCGGTATCGCTCAGCGGAATCCCAACGGACCCCACCTTCTTCAGGCCGCGATGGGGAAGCGAGGTGATCAGCGTTGTCGCCTCGGTCAGTCCATAGCCCTCGATGAGCTTGTTCCCGACCAGCTCTTCGAATTCATGGATATTTTCAGCGGGGAACGGGGCTGATCCGCTGATGAAGTATTGGATTCCGGAAAAATCGAGGGCGCGGAATTCGGGCAGTTTCATCAATTCCAGATAGATGGTGGGGACGGCCAGTATGGATGTAGGCTTGTATTTCCGGATGGCCGATATCAGAGACTTGAGGTCTCGCGGGTTGAGCACCGGGATCAGGGAATTTCCCAGTGCGATGCAGCCCATCGCGATAAAACAACCGGCCACGTGGAACATCGGATAAGGACAAAGCGTCGTGTGTGCCCCAATGGTCAGTCCCAGCCAGGAGTTGTTCTGCACCATGTGGCGAACCACATTCCGATGGGTCAGAACGGCCCCTTTGGGACGCCCGGTCGTCCCACCGGTGTACATCATGAAGCAGGGGGCTTCGGGGTTCACCTTTACTGCCGGCAAATGGCGCGGCATGGCTTCGAGCGCCTGCGAAAAACGGATCACCTTGATCCCCGGCAGGGAACCGACCCTTCCGGTGGGGATCTTCTTGAGCAACTTCCCCAGAACCTTCTTGAGAGGGGGGAGAAAGTCGGCGATGGATGCGACCACTACGGTCTTAACCCCCGTCCTTTCGACTACCTTGCCCACCTTCTCGAAGAGGGCGTCGAGGGTCAGGAGGATCTTGACCCCGGCGTCATTGATCTGTTGCTCGAGCTCATCGGGGCTCATCAGCACGCTTGCGCCGGTATAGACGCAGCCTGCCTTCAGGATGCCGAGACAGGAGATGTAACAGGCGGGGATGTTGGGCAGATGGACGCCCACGGTATCTCCGGGCCGACAGCCGTTCTCTGCCAGAAAGTGGGCAAACTGGCTGGAAAGCGTGTCAAGGTCGCGGTAGTTTATACGGCTCCCCATGTAGTAGAGCGCGACCCTGTCCGGGACCTTCTCAAAGGCTTCCCTGATGAATTCCGGGTAGGAAATGGCGGGATATTCCAGCGTCGGCGGCACCCCTTTGTCATAAAACTTCAGCCAAGGCTTCTGATCATAGATCTCTTTCACAGCAACCCTCCCTGATCCATGGATAACCGCTTGAGTGGAAGCTTGACGCCTTTTGCCGAGAGAAATGTGCGGCACGACCGCCGCTCAATTCCTTGTTCTTTGGTTCTCCGATAAGTCTACGATGAGTATTTGCTTTTTGTGGGCTTGAGGATAAGAAAAGCGGTCTTGTATGTCAAGGAGAATTTATCACAGCCGGCATCCTCTTTTTTTCTGGACATGCAAGCGCCATTTTCATATAAATTGCCGGAAAGGTAACGATAAGATGCTTGCTCCCCATCCTTATGCTGCGCTCGAGTATTGGTACTTCAAAGTCAACGCCGGGCCGCTGGCGCTTTTGGTGGATTGGATCGCGCGCCGACGGGTCAACGAACAATGGATGCGCGCCAGCATCCATTCACCGCACAAGCGGGAAGTGCTCTTCGAAAAGCGAACTTCCCTCATGGGCGGCGAGCAGGATTCTCTCGACACCAGGCGCACAGCCGGGCAGGTCGGTGAGGTCGCATGGGAATTGGATATTGACATCCAAAATCAGAAATGGATCGCGCCGGATGTCTTTCCCGTCCGGCTGTTACGCATGACCGACATGGCTCTCGTCAGCGCGCCATTCGCCCTCTTTACGGGTTGGGTGCGCCACGGCGCGCAGCGCATCGAGCTTCAACGTGCGCCGGGAATGATCGCCCACTATTGGGGACGCCGGCTTGCGCCGGAATGGTGGTGGGTGTCTGCCAATCAATTCGATCGAGAGGGCATTGCGGTTGAATGCACCGTCTTCCGATCCGGCTTGTGGGGAATCCCCGTCCGTTTGCCCATGGCCTATCTTTATCTCCGCGACGCGGCGACGCAAAAACTCGTGACGGCGCCGCCCGCCATTGCGCAAGTAAAAGGCTCGCCGGAAAACTTTGAGATTCAATTTCGGCGACTGGGGGCGGCGCCGATCACGTTGAAGGCTTGGGGATGTGACTACGGCGATTTCGGCGAGAGGATCATCAACACCCTGGTCGGGGATTTGGAAATCTGGGAAGGCGGGAAAATGATCGCCCGCGCCCAGGGCAAAGCCGGACTGGAGCGGCGTACCCCTTAGGAGCCGTGTAGAGATATGGGTGTCAGTCCTGCCTGGCGGAAGCGGTTGGCAATCATCGATACCTCATCCAAAGACAAGTCGGGCAGCGACAATGGTAGCAGTGGGCTATCCAGGCGATGTATCTTGTCTTCACCCAGGCGGTGGTAAGGAAGCAAGTGGACGGCGGTCAATCCCAATGATTGCAGGAAAAGGGCGATGTCGTCCAGGTTTTGCGGTGTGGTCGTTAAAGTGGGTATCAAGGGAATACGAGGAATGATTTGTATCCCGTCGGCAACCAGGCGGCAAAGATTGTCCAGGATTAGAGTATTTTCATAGCCGGTCAACTGCCGATGCCGGGCCGGGTCTATTGCTTTCACATCGAACAGCACCAAATCGCAGTATGGCAGAACGCCAACCAGCCGTTCCCATCCGACCTGGCCGCAAGTTTCCAGCGCCGTATGAATGCCATGCTCTTTGCAGCGTCGGAAGAAGGCGATCAGGAATTTCGTTTGCAGCATGGCCTCGCCGCCCGATGCCGTGACGCCGCCGCCCGATGCCCGGTAAAAGGGCTGATCGCGCAGGACTTCCGCTGACAATTCATCCACACTGTAATACCGCCCGACCACCCTCAGCGCGCCGCTTGGGCAGGCCGCAGCGCACAGCCCGCAGCGGTCACAGGCAGCACGCCGGATGCGCTTAGCGGTGTTGGGCGCGCCGTCATCTTTTTCTGCGGGGTAAACGATGGCATCACACGGACAGGCGCGAACGCAGGCGCGGGCATTGATGCACCGTTCCGCCTGGAAAGCGATCTCCGGGAACGGCAGCAGCCCTTCCGGGTTTTGGCACCAGCGGCAGCGCAAGGGGCAGCCTTTGAAGAAGACCACCGTGCGGATGCCCGGCCCGTCGTGCAGTGAGAAACGCTGCACGTCGAAGATCAGCCCAGGTTTCGCTTCCACCCTAAATTTCGTGCTCCATGCGGTTGATCATCTCGTCTTGCACGGCGCGGCTGAGGTCGGTAAACAGCGCCGAATAACCGGCGACGCGCACGACCAGATCGCGATATTCTTCGGGCCGTTCCTGCGCCGCCAGGAGGGTGGCGCGGTCGACGATTTCCCATTGGAGCTGCATTCCGCCCAGCGCCAGGTAGCCCCCCAGCAAACCGTCGAGAATCCCGGCCCCTTGCGGCCCGGCCAGCCCTTTGGGATTGATGCGCTGGTTGAGCGCCAGCCCGTTGCCGACGAGACGCTGGTTGAGTTTGGAGGCGGAACGCAGGGCGGCCGTCGGCCCGTGCTGGTCACGACCATGCGCCGGTGAAACACCTTGGGAAAGCGTCGTGCGGGCATGGCGGCCGTCAGGCGTGGCTCCGACGAGCAGCCCGAAGACGATGTGCATCGTGACGGAATACAGACCGGGTTGATAGCGGCCGCCGCGATAGGTGGGATATTTCCCCACTTCCTGGCAGTATATTTCAGCCGCCAGACGCGCCCAGGCGTCGGCGCGGTCGTCGTCGTTGCCGTATTTTGGAGCGTGGTTGATGAGCAGTTGGCGCAGCGGCTCTTGCCCCTCGAAGTCATCGTCCAGGGCGCGCAGCAGCTCTTCCATGGTCACGCGTTTTTCCCGGAAGACCAGTTGATCTATGGCGGCCAGCGAATCGCCCACGGTTGCCGTGCCGACGCCCTGTGGGCCGGTAAAGTTGTAACGCGCTCCGCCGGCGGTCACATCCTTGCCCTGCGCCAGGCAGTCGTCGGTGAAAGCCGAAACGAAAGGCGTGGGTTTGTGCGCCGCGTGAACGCGGGCCAGTCCCTCCAATCCGTCAATCATCAAGCTCACCAGATAAGCCACCTGCCGGCGATAAGCCTCGACCACGTCATCCATCGAGGCAAAGCTGCGCGGGTCGCCGGTAGCCGGGCCGATAGGCTCGGTGACGATCCGTCCACAGCCGTTGTTGAGCGCCAGCTCCAGGCATAACCCCATGTTGAACAGGGCGGCGTCCGAAGAGGTAAAACTACAGCCCGGCACGGCCGGCTCGACACAGCCGATAATGCCATAGGTGCGAGCCTCGGCCAGCGGGATATTTCGCTCGATCATGGCGCCGATCACAGCCTCGTCATTGAAGATTTGCAGATTGCCAATCCCTCCGGCCACAGCCTGGCAAACCCGATTGCGAAACTCGGGAGGCGTGTTTGCGTGCAGGCGCACACCGAAGTTAGGCTGGGGAGTGCGCATGCGCTCCATCGCTTCGAGCGCCAGGTACGAGAAATCATTCGTGGCATCCAGTCCATTGGCGTCTGTGCCGCCAATGACGGTGTTGGCCCACGACGTCAGTCCGCTGAACGCCACGGTGGCATCGGAGTCGAACAGCGGCAGGGATTCTGAGAGCTTGAGGTAGAAGCACTCCAACAGTTCCCGAGCCGCCCGGCGGTCCAGGCGCCCGGCGGCAAGATCGGCCGCGTAATAGGGATGGAGGAACTGATCGATCCGCCCGGGGGAGATGGCCGACACGTAGGATTCCATTTGCGCGGCGTAGTGAACGAAAAGGACGGTTTGCAGCGCCTCTTGCAGGGTCCGCGCCGGCATCGCCGGTACGCGTTGACAGACCTTGGCGATCCGTTCCAGCTCGATCCGCCGCTGCGGGTCAACCTCGATCTGCGCCTGTCGCCCGGCTTCGGCGGCGTAGCGCCCGGCCCACTCGATCACGCCGATACAGGCTTCTTCTACCGCCTCGTAAAAGTCTGCTTGCTCACCGGCGGCGCTGCCGCGTCTCTGCCTGGCCTCGGCAACGATCTTCTCCAACCCCAATTGCAGGACTTTTTCGTGGTTGAGAAGCTGGTGAGCGATGCCGCCTATCTCGGTCAGGATAAAGGGGGCAATCTTGTCGTAGTAATCTGCCACCTGCGGCGGCCATGCGGAGCGGGCGTAATCTTCCAGGGTTTTACCACGCCAGTAGAGAAGCATTTCTTCCAACTCACGCCGCTCTTCCGGACCAATGTGGAAAGGATTGTCCTGGCGCGTTTCCAACGTTGGCAGCTCGCCGAGAATGCGCTGACCGGCGCATTCGGGGTAGACGGCCGCCGCCAGAGACTTGCCGGTGAGACCGCCCACCAGTAATTCGTCGGGGGCAATATTCATGGTCAGATGGTTCAAGATGTGTCGCAGCGCCCGCGCCTGGCGCAGCGCGGCTGGTTGGCCTTCGGTCTGGCGGTATGATTCGGTCAGATAACGGGCGCGCTCGATGCACACCTGGCGCTCCCCGTGCAAGAAACGCTCTTTCAATCGCATGGGGCGTTCGCCGGACACCGTGGATTGGCGCGTTGGTATCTTAATCTTTTTGCTCCCCTTTTCTTCTTTCACCCCGATCTCTTTCAAATACTCGCGGTAGATGCGGATGGCCGCCGGCAGGGTCCAGGTGGTGCGCATAACCAGGCCGGTGTTGCCGCGCGTTTTGATCTTGCCGGTGGCAAAGGCCATGATAACGTTGAGCTGGCCAGTATAGATTTGGTGGAACACGTCGGCTGTCAGAGAAATGACCACGTTAGGCGGCTCCGCGGCGACGCCTGCTCGAACCTGCATCTGGGTTCCGCTGCGGGTATCCACATAAGCCTGGATATCCGGATCGCGCATTTTTAATTGAACGATGGCGCGCAGTTTCAACCAGGTGGCGCGAATATCTGCATCGGCTTGCAATCTGTCGAAGTAACCCAGGGCGAACTGCAAAGCCTGGGCTGAGTCTTTATACGGGAAAGTAGTCATCATCAGTTTTCTCTTGCGCCCCGATTATTCCCCGAAGCTTGCTTCGTTCCTTGCCGTCTTGGATACCCCGCAGCTTGCTGCGGGGATGTTCATTGCTTTTGCGTGAGTTGAGGGTACGGAAAGGAGTCTTTTATGTCAAGGAGATTTTGACACAGGAGATTTTTATAGCAAGATGCGGATCATCCTTTTGACTTTGTCCCGAATGGGGAATATCGCCGCATCGGCGAAGAGGATTCTTTCCGTTGGCGGTTTATCTTGACGGATGATCTGTTTTGTAATAGCGTACCCGCAAAATTCTACACAAGGTATGACAATGATTGAAGAAGAACTTTGGCAGAACCTGCGGGACCGGTCTCCGCAAGAGGTCGCTATTTGCGCAATGGCGGAATATGACGGCAAGAACAGAACATTCGGCATCCGTGTGATGAATGATCGGTTTATTGTCGATGTAGACAAAAAGGTGATCTCCAGTCCCGATCCGGTGAGAAAATCCCATTTTTTACCGCTGTTTCTTCTCCACCACCTGGCATGCGCCAAGGATATCCCGCTGAACAATTTGCTGGTCTCTCCGAACCAGTTGACGGGCGGCACTTTTTTCTTTCGGGCTTCGCATGAATTGCCTCTTCCCAAAATCGCTGAAAAGTTTGATAACAATCTTGAAAAGTTTCTGGAAAAAGGGAAGAAACTGGGTGGAGAGAAGGTTGATTACGGTGACGCCGCCGTAAAATTGCATCTGCTTCCGAGGGTTCCGCTCATCTTTGTTCTCTGGAAAAAGGATGAGGAATTTGAAAGTCAGGTTCATCTGATTCTGGACAAGAGCATCGAGGAGCAGATGAGCCTGGAGGGTGTGTTGCTGGCGCTGCTGTACGCCATCGGTAAATGGGTCGAAGATTAACAATCCCTTTTGTTATGCTGTTCCCCTTCGTTCCAGCGCATCACGGAGGAGCTGGACGGGGTGGAGGACCCGGAGGCCGGTCAGGTGGCGGATCTGCATCCGGCACCCTTCGCAATCCGTGAGGATGATATCGGGCTTCATCCGGGCGACCGCCTCCGCGAGATCCTTCCCGATCTCCTCGGCGATGGCGAACTTCTCTTTCTTGAAACCGTACAGGCCTCCCAGGCCGCAGCACTCCGCCTCGATCATACTTACATCCAGCCCCGGGACCAGGCGGAGCAGTTCCAGCGCCGGCAGGCCGATATCGAGGGAGCGGAGGTGGCAGGGGGCGAAGTAGGCCGCCTTCATTGGAATGGGCTGGAAGGTTGCCGCCGGTTTTCCCTCCTCGCGGAGACGCAGCAGGTACTCGCATATGTCGAAGAGGCGTAGCGCGAGTTCCTCCGCGCCGGGGAGATGGAGGAGCGGGCCGTACTCGTGGCGGAGCATCAGGCCGCAGCTCGTCGAGGAGAAGACAATGTCGAGCCCTCGGACCGTCTTGAGCAGGGAATCGACGTTCCGTCGGCCCATCTCCCTTGCCCCATGGAGATCCCCGACGCCGAGGCGCGGGATCCCACAACAGCGCTGGGGTGGGACGACGACCGTCAGACCGTGCGCCTCCATGATCTCCACGGCGGCCTTTCCCACGTCCGTCTCGTTCGTGTTCGTGAAGCAGCCATAGAAATAGGCAACCTCCGGGCCGCCGCCTTCCGGCGCCTGCCGGGTGCGGAACCACCGGCGGAAGGTGGGATACTCGTAGGCGGGGAGGGCCCGCCGCCGGTCGATCCGGAGCAGCGCGTCGAGGAGCCACCGGACGGCCTTTTTCTTCATCAGCGGGTTGACGATCTTCGAGTAACGGGCGGCCATTTCGCCGAAGAGGTCGCTCCGGACGAGGAGCCAATCCCGGAAGGTCCTGCCCCGCTCGTCCAGGTATTTCGCCTTGGCCATCATGTTCATTTCGGAGATGGGTACGCCCGCGGGGCAGACCGTGTCGCAGAGGCGGCAGCCCGTGCAGAGCTCGATCCAGTCGTCCACGGAGGCCTCGGCGGCCGATCGGAAACGCTGCGCCCCCGGCCCTGCCTGCTTCGGTCCCGGGAAACGGGGCGTCACCCGGGAGACGGGGCAGGCGGTCATGCAGGTCGCGCACCGGACGCAGACGTCCGGGAGTTTCGTGAGAGGCCCCGGTTTTTCTTCTTTCGTCATGATGCAAGCGCCCTCTTTGCGGCCAGGAAGCCCGTGGCGATGTCGATCCCTTCCCGTGATTTCTCCTCAATCGCCTGGTGATGGGCCAGGATCGATCCCGCCGCACGGACATTTGCGAGGACGACCCGTCCCGCCGCATCGACCGGGCGAAGATCGGCGTCGGTGACGACCCCGGCGCGGTGGATCGGATGCGCCTCCGGGTCGAAGAACCGCTCACCAAACCAGTTGCCTCGTTCCCCGGGCTGGAAGACGGGAATGTCGAAAACGGGTTCTATAATCCGATCCATCTCGGCCCAGAGACCGCCGCCCATGAAGCGGCCGGTGGCGAGAATGAAGCGATCCGCGCGGTATTCGGCGACGAGCGGCGGATTGTCGATGTTGATCCCCTCGCACCGGCCATCCTTGATTATCGCGCCGGATACCGGATGCCCCATCCGAAATGTTGCCCCCTTCGCGATCAGCTCCTCCCGGAAGCGGTGGAAGATTCTTGTGCCGGGGATCGACGGCGGGAGCATCGGGATCTCGAAAACCCGGGCTCCGGTGATGGTCTCAAGCGTTTTCAGAACCGCGGCGGGGTCCCGGAGGCCGAGGATCGCGGGAAGGCCGATGAACCGCTCTCCCGCCATCTGCTGGCGGATCGACTCGCCGAGACGCTCCCGGAAGGAGGTCTCATCCATCAGGCGGGCGAGTGCGGGTGCGGTCAACCCTTCCAGGCCGTAGCGGGGGAGCGGCAGGATCACCCCCCGGCATTTCAGGTGGAGCGACACCGTATCGCCCTGAAAATCCTTGAAGCCGCGAAAGCCGACGATCAGCGTCTCGGCAGGGGTCATCGCGGCGCCGGCGGCCATCGTGATGGGGGTGAGCCAGGTGGGGCGCATCGTCCCCGCGCCGGTGGGCAGAAGGGAGTTCCCACGGCCTGGGGCGGCGAAGGGATAGGGCGGCGGGAAGAGTTCCCGGAATGCGGCGACTGCGCTTTCGATCCCCTCCCATCCCGTCCGGGCGTAGGGGTGTTCCGGGTGGGCCGCGATCCAATGGGTAATTCCCTCCGCCATCTCCGTTTCGGGCGGGATTTCCCCGAGAAGGTCGACCGTATTCCCGAAGAGGGTGAGCGCGCCCATCCCCCGGCCGACGATGAGGACCTTCGCACCCATTCCGATCGCCGTCCGGGCGGCCGTGAGCCCCGCGAGGCCGGTTCCGATGACGATGAGGTCGAAGCGCTTCATGCCTCACCCCCACCCGGCCGGCCGGGTTCTGCGGGTGTCAGGTTAAACAGCCCTTTGTAGATCGACTCGATCAGCTCCTCTTCCTTGAGGGAGGTCCCCCAGAGGACGGGGCGGATACCCTTCCAGCGCTCTTCGAGAAAAGCCTTCAGAATGAGGTTGGAGCCGCCGCGATGATCCGCCTTGTGCCGTTCGTTGAGGAGTCCGAGAAGGCGGTAGACGCAGAAGCCCCCCTGGCAGGTCCCTTTGGCGAGGCGGGTGCGGTGGAGGATGTCCTGGAGCTCGCGCACCTTGCCCTCCCGTAGGATCGCATCCACGGCCTCCCTTGGGACGAGCTCGCAGTCGCAGAGGATCTCCCCCTTGGCTGACGGGGTCTGTCGCCTCAGACGAAGGAGGCGGTCCTTCAGGGTGTGGCCCTGGCCGGCGCCGGGGAGACGTTGAACGTGGGTCGAACAGGGGACGTGCAGCCCCATCCGTTCGCAAATGAAATCGACCGTTTTTTCCGCCATCAGCCGGTAGGTCATCAGTTTCCCGCCGGTGATCGTGACAAGCCCCGCGGGGCCGCTGCAGCTCCCGTGGTCGATCAGCGCGAAGCCGCGGCTGATCGACCGGTCATCGCCGGTCTCCTCCAATTGAAGGAGAGGGCGAACGCCGGCATAGGCCCTCGTGAAGCGCTCCCCCTTCAGGTCGGGGATCATCCTGGAGAGTTCGTCGACCAGGAAGGTGACCTCCTCGGGGGTGACCTCGTAATGCTCCGGATCCTCCGCCCGCAGGGAGGTGGTGCCGAGGATGGAGACGGTGTCGTTAGGGACGATGATGTCGCCGCTGGAGGGGGGGTGACAGCGGTTGAGGACCCGCTCGCTCAGGCGGGTGTTGGTGATCAGCATGGAGCCCTTGGAGAGGGCGAGGCCGATTTGAAGACCGGCCATCCGGAGGATATGGTTGGCCCAGGCGCCGGTTGCGTTGATCACCCAGGTCGCAGCGATGGCGAACGCCTCGGCGGTGATCCGGTCGCGGACGCGGACCCCGGCAATCCGGAGGCCGTCGCGGATCAGGTCGGTGACTTCCGTGTGGATCAGCATACGCGCCCCGCGGGATTCGGCGTCCCGGGCGTTTTCAACGACGAGCGTGAACGGGTCGATCGCCCCGTCGGGAACCTGGACGGCGCCGATGATCCTTGGGTTCAGGCGGGGCTCCATCGACAGGGCTTCCCGGGGAGAAAGAGGCAGGGTGTCGATCCCCGCCGCCCCGCACGCCCGGATGAAGTCCGCCCGGTATTCCGGTCCGTCTTCCGGAAGGGAGACGAACAGGCCGTCCGTGGGTTCGATGCAGTGGGGGGCGATCCGCCGGAGGATGCGGTTTTCGGTGATGCACTCGCGGGCCGCGTCAGGGTCGTTGACCGCGTAGCGGCCGCCGCTGTGGAGGAGCCCCTGGTTGCGGCCGGAGGCGCCGGAGGTGAAGTCCCCCTTTTCGACAAGCAGCGAGGGGATGCCGCGCAAGGCCAGGTCGCGTGCGATGCCGGTCCCGGTCGCGCCGCCGCCGATGATCACTACTTCCGTTTGCAAGTCCATAATTTCCGAGGGCGGTGCATTTTGACTTGATGGATATGAAATATCGCTGATATTCAATGCTTATGGAAAACTGCTAACAGGAATTATCGGGATTGTCAAGCCAAATGCGAATGGAGCCGAAGGGCAATTTTATTGCCATGAAGGTTGATCCGGAAACCGGGTTTGAATTTCCGGTCCATCATCAGCGGGGCCTTGGCGTCGAGGACCGCGCTGCCGGCAAGCCCACCGCGGATCGCCTGATAGACGAGATCGGGATTCACTCCCGCCTTGGCGGCCATGACGAGGGCCTTGGAGACGACGGCGATGTTTGCGGCCACAACGATCTGGTTGGCCAGTTTCGCCACGTTTCCAGCCCCGATCGCCCCGCAGAGGAACACCGAAGCGCCCATCGCCTTCAAGAGGGGGTAGAACTCGTCGAAATCTGATTTGCTGCCGCCGACCATGATCGACAGCGTCCCATCGATCGCCATGGGTTCGCCGCCGCTGACTGGGGCGTCCAGCATCCGGATCTTCTTTTCGGCGAGCCTGTTGGCGACTTCGCGGCTGACGAGCGGGGCAATCGAACTCATGTCGATGAGGGTCGAACCGGGCCGAGCGGCCTCGATGATCCCATCCTTTCCCAGGATGGCGCAAGGACTGTAAAAAAACCGCAAGGAAGTACAGATAATTATAGGGTCTCTTCTAGCGAGTTAACATGGCATGATATTTGTGATATGTATATTGAAAGAAAAATCATTTTCACTAAGGAGGTTCACATGAGCACGTACAGTATCGCATTGATCGGAGGGGACGGCATCGGCCCCGAAATTCTGAGGGAAGGCAAAAAAGTGATGGATGCCGCTGCCGAAGTGACGGGAATCACCTGGAACTGGAAGGATTACCCGTACGGCGCCGAACATTGGCTGAAATACCGGAAGGGTGAGCCCACTCTCATGAGGGAAGAGGAGATGGCCGAGCTGGGCACCCATGACGCTATTTACTTCGGTTCCGTTGGTGATCCACGGGTGCCGGAGTCTGTGGGACAGGCGGGGGCTCTCCTCTGGATGCGCTTCTACTTCGACCAATACATCAACCTGCGGCCGGCCAAACTCCTGCGCGGTGTCGAGTCGCCGCTGAAAGGGAAGAAGCCCCACGACATCAACATCTATATGATCCGCGAGAACAGCGAGGACTTCTACATCGGCCTCGGGGCTCGCTTCACCGGGAATAAGAGCAGCGAGACTATGGAGTTGAAGCGGAAGCTCTACAAGGCTCGCTTCAAGGTGGATGTTGACGTGGAGCCGGCGGGTGATTTTGCATACCAGATCGGGGTCGTGACGGAGAAGGCTTCCGAGCGGGTCCTCCGCTACGGCTTCGAGTTGGCTAAAAAGAAGAAGATGACCCGCGTTACGGTCGTTCACAAGGCCAACGTGCTGACGAAGGTCTATGGGCTGTGGATCGAGAAAGCCGAGCAAGTGGGCAAGGACTATCCCGGCATCGCACTGGATTTCGCCATCGCCGATGCGACCACCATGTGGCTCGTCCGGCGGCCTGAGCATTTCCAGGTCATTGTGGCGCCGAACCTGTTCGGCGACATCCTTTCCGACCTCGCCGCGGCGACCGTGGGCGGTTTGGGATTCGCACCGGGCGGCAACATCAACCCGGACCGGAAGGCGGGGGTCTCGATGTTCGAACCGATCTCCGGTTCGGCCCCGAAGTACAAGGGCCTCAACAAGGCCAACCCGATCGCCCAGATCCTTGCCGGGAAGCTCATGCTGGAGCATCTGGGCGAAGACCGCGCGGCCGAGCTGGTTGAACAGGCGACCGAGGACGTCCTGGAGGCCGGAAAGGTCCGCACCTTTGACATTGGCGGCAAGTCGACGTGCAGCGACATGGGCGACGCCATCGCAGAGCGTTTGCTCCAGCTTAAGCCATAAGCGGAGGATCGCATCCACGGCTTCCCGGGGGTCGAGTTCGCAGTTGCACAAAAGCTCCCCCCGGGCGGCCGGGATTCGATGCCGAAGCCGGAGAGGCGAATTTCATTGATTCTGGCAATTGGCATTATCCTTGCCTTTCCCTTGTATTGATGCTACAGGACCGACGGTCGGTTTTGCCCATCCTGGCAAGATTAGGGAGATAGTTGTCGATCTGCCGCAGCAATAGCGGATTTAATCTCAGGAGGCACCGTCCTTCTGAAAAACTCAGCGCACCAGGAGGTGGTTGTGAAGACACAAAGAGTCGCCGATATCGTCGTGGGGTGCGGCATCGCCCTGTTCGGCATCCTTATCATCTACGCATCGACATTGATCACCAGTGGCACCCCTCATAAACTGCCGCCCCAAACCTTCCCGATGGTCGTCGGCATTCTGCTCCTGTTATGCGGAAGCGGACTTGCCCTGAAGTCCTGGACGATACGGGGAGTGGATTTCGCAATCCCTTGGCCGGACGGAGAAGGGGTCCGGACGCTTTTTGTCGTCATTGCGAGTATCGCGTGTTATATTATCTTGCTAAACAGGCTCGGTCTGCCGATCGCCTCATTTCTCTACATCACCTTTTCGATCTGGTACCTGAAGCGGTCGAAATGGCTGCTGGCGATCGTGATCAGCCTGATCACCGCGGCGATCTCTTATTTTCTGTTCATCCGTCTGCTGGCGCTTTCGTTCCCGGCGGGTCCCTTCCTCGAATAGGTGCACGATATGGGGTTTTCCTTTGATTATCTCTTCCAGGGATTTTCCATCGCCCTGACCTGGCAGAATCTCTTCTGGGCTGCGGTGGGCTGTTTCATCGGGACGCTGGTCGGTGTCCTTCCCGGCATCGGACCCGTCTCCGGGATCGCCATCCTGCTCCCCTTAACGGCGGTGCTGCCCCCAACTTCGGCCATCATCATGATGGCGTCGATCTACTATGGCGCCATGTACGGAGGTTCAACGACGGCGATCGTCGTCAACATCCCCGGGGAGGCCTCCTCCGTCCCGACCGCGATTGAAGGCTACGAACTGGCCAAGCAAGGCAGGGCGGGCCCGGCCCTGGCCATCGCGGCCATTGCCTCCTTTGTCGCGGGGACGCTCAGCGTGATCGCGCTGACCTTTTTCGCCCCGACGCTGGCCCAGTTTGCCGTGGTCTTCGGCCCACCGGAGTATTTCGCGCTGATGTTCATGGGACTGAGTCTGGTGATCAGCCTCTCGGGACGCGCCCTGCTGAAGGGGATCATCTCCATGGCCCTGGGGCTCACGGCCGGCCTGATCGGTCAGGACCCACTCACCGGGGCGGAACGGCTGACCTTCGGATCCGTCACGCTGACGGTCGGCGTCGATTTCATCGCCATCATCGTGGGCCTGTTTGCCATCAGCGAGGTGATGATCAATGTGGAGCAGCGACTCACCTCTATCAGCAAAATGGAGGTCAAGAGCTGGATGCCGACCTGGACCGATATTAAGCAGTGCACGGGGGCAATGCTTCGCTCCTCTACGGTCGGGTTCCTGCTGGGGCTCCTCCCCGGATGCGCCCCGTCGGTCACCTCCTTTGTGGCCTACGATGTCGAGAAAAGGTTCTCCAAACATCCCGAACTGTTCAGCCACGGGGCGATGGACGGGCTCGCCGCTACGGAGGCGTCGAACAACGCGACCTCCACCGCCGGGTTCGTGCCGCTCTTCTCCTTCGGGCTTCCCACGGCGCCGTCGATGGCGGTCCTTCTCGGAGGGCTGATGATGTACGGCCTCCAGCCCGGACCGATGCTCTTTGTCACGAATCCGGATTTCGTCTGGGCCGTCATCGCCAGCATGTATATCGGCAACGTCATGCTCCTGGTCCTCAATCTGCCGCTGATCGGGTTGTGGGTCCGGATCGTCCGCATCCCGTTCTACATCCTGGGGCCGCTGATCGTCTTTTGCGCCCTCGTCGGAACCTACAGCGTCCGGTTCCAGACCTTCGACATCTGGATTATGCTCCTTTTCGGGGTGATCGGATACTTCATGCGGAAACTTGGCTTCCCCATCGCCCCGATGGTCCTGGCGAGCGTCCTGGCGCAGATGCTGGAGACGTCCCTCGGGCAGTCGCTGCTCATCTCGTGGGGGTCGCCGTGGATCTTCTTCACCCGTCCCATCTCCGCGGTCTTCATGGCGCTGGCCTTCCTGTCCATCGGACGGGGGGTCTGGGCTCAGATCAAAGCCAAAGCCCCCGAGGTGGTCACGGACGACGCGGAATATTGATCCGGATTGGAACGGGAGGATTTTATAAGGGCAGGACAGGCTTTTTGAGAGTATACCGCACAGCGGTTGAGGAGTCACATCCGATCCGCAAGGTGGGTGGATTTACAGGCGGATATCTGTGGAATGCAGGACATCAAAATCAAATTAACCATTATAGGAGGGAAGCCATGAAAAAGATTGCCATCGGTTTTATTGTTCTTTGCGCCGTCGTGTCTCTGGTTTTGGTCACTTCGGCCACTGCGGCGGACAAGTTCCCGAGCAAACGGATCACCTACAAAATCTGCTTCAATCCTGGTGGAGAGTCGGACATCACCGCCCGGTTCCAGGAGGCGGCCCTGA
Organism: Syntrophales bacterium; assembly: GCA_030654195.1. Taxonomy (GTDB): domain Bacteria; phylum Desulfobacterota; class Syntrophia; order Syntrophales; family UBA5619; genus UBA5619. The sequence goes on from JAURXV010000057.1 coordinate 31,821, forward strand.
AGAAGGCCCTCGGCGTGGATGTCGCCATCACCTACCAGGTCGGCGGCGGCGGGGCGCTCTGCTGGGCGGAACTGACCCGGACCAAGCCCGACGGTTACACGATCGCCGGTCACAACCTACCCCATACAGTCGTCCAGCCGATGGAGATGGGCAGTGCTGGGTACAAGACACTTGATCTCAAGCAAATCTATTTTTTTGAGAGCACGCCGGATGTCCTTTTCGTCCGTAAAGACAGCCCCTACAAGACCCTGAAGGACTTCGTCGAGGCCGCCCAAAAGCAGCCCGCCGGCGTCTTCACGTGCGGGGGCAGCGCCAGTTCTTCGGCGAACGATCTGGGGACCAGCATGCTCAACAAGGCCGCGGGCATCAAGCTGACCTACATCCCCTTCGGTGGGACTGGTTCGGCGATCCCCGCCCTTCTGGGCGGCCATGTCACTGCGCTGATGAGCTATTCCACAATGGCGGTACAGCAAAAGGAACAGTTCCGCGCCCTGGCCATCGCGTCAGAGAAACGGATGGAGATTCTCCCCGATTTGCCGACCTTTAGGGAACAGGGATACGATGTCGTGGAAGGGGCCTATCGGGGTGTCGCCGCCCCTCCGGGAACGCCGGATGAGATCGTCAAGATCCTCGCCGATGCCTTCGAAAAGGTGATGAAGGACCCGGAGGTCAGGAAGAAGATGGATGCCAACGCCTTCAAGACGGAGTTCATGGGCCCTGAGGAATCCCTGGCCCTGGTGAAGAAGAAGATGGTCGAATACGAGGCCATCATGAAGGAACTCGGAAGGATCAAGAAATAGCGAGAGTACATTCAAATATTTTAAATTATTCACTGTTTGTTGTGAAGGGCTTTACGATCGGCTCCCCGTCCATTGCGGACGGGGAGCCGAAAATATTCATCGGAGAAAAGATCATCATGCGTATTACCGAAGTCAGGACCGAACTGTTGCGCTTGCCGCTGCCGCGCCCTATGCAGGCGGCCTCCTCCAGCGGCAAGAAGGGCGGCCCTGTCAGCAAAATCAACATGCCGGTTGTCTTCATCACCACCGAAGACGGGACGACAGGGGTCGGCTACTCCTGGAGCCTACTGGGGGGTGACACGGCCACCCGCTGTATCCTTCAGGACGATTTTGCGCCGCTGCTGATCGACGAGGACGCACTCGACCATGAACGCCTGTGGCACAAGCTTTACAGACGCATGCAGACGGGGGGCCGACGCGGCCTGGTCACCCAGGCCCAGGCGGCGGTGGACCTGGCCATGTGGGACATCAAGGGGAAAATTGCCGGGTTGCCGGTCTACAAGCTCCTCGGCGGCCGCCGGGAAAGCGCGCCGGTCTACTACTCCGACGGCGGATGGCTCTACATGAGCGTTTCCGAGATGGTGGCGGCATTCGAGGAATACCTGGCTCAGGGGATGTTCGGCGTCAAGATGAAGATCGGTCATCCAGATTACCGGACCGACATCCAGCGGGTCCGGGAGGTCCGGAAGGCGCTGGGCGACAAGGCCTGGATCGCCGTCGACGCGAACCAGAAATGGGACTTCCCGACGGCCGTGCGGGTGGGCCGCGAGCTTGAACAGCTCGGGATCGCGTGGTTCGAGGAGCCGCTGTTGTGCGAGGATATCCCCGGTCACGCCAGGCTCGCGGCGGAATTGGACATCCCGATCGCGATGGGAGAAACGCTGGGGTCGCGTTTTGAATTCGCCGCCTACCTGCGGGCCGATGCGGCGGATATCCTGCAGCCGGACATCATCCGGGTCGGCGGCATCACCGAAATGGTCAAGGTGGTGACGATGGCCGATGTCGCCAATCTGCCGGTGGAGCCGCACCACATGATGGAAAGCACGATCCATGTCGCCTGCGGCGTGATGGAATCCGGCGCCATTGAATACATGCCCTGGGTGGCGGGCGCCTTTGCAGAACCCGCGGAGATAAAAAACGGCCATATGATTCCGCCGCAGAAACCGGGGTTGGGGCTGGAGATTCCCGAGGAAATTATTCGGCGGTTCCGTGTGGGGTGACCGCCGGCCGTCTAAGCAAAATAATGGAGAGATGAATGTGCAATGCGATTCGAATAACAGGTTGAATCAGCCCGCCTTCGGCGAGGCCCTCTTTGACCTTGTCCGCCGGACGGCCTGTGAACTGCCCGAGGATGTGGAGGCGGCCCTGAAGCGGGCCCATGATGACGAGGCGCCGGAGTCGACGGCGCGGGTTATTCTTGCGACGTTTCTGGAAAACATGGCCCTGGCCAGGGAAAAGCAGGTTCCACTGTGCCAGGATACGGGGATGCCCATGTTTTTCATCCACCACCCCCCGGGTCTCTCCCTCCGGGTGATGCGCAGGGTATGCGAGGAGGCCGTGGCGCGGGCGACGCGGGAGCAGTATCTGCGGCACAACGCTGTCGATCCCCTGACCGGCGTGAACAGCGGAAACAATGTGGGCAAAGGGTTTCCAGCGGTCTTCTTCGAGGAGGGGGATGATGAAGCGGTCGAAGTGGCCCTGATGCTCAAGGGCGGCGGCAGTGAGAATGTGGGGCGTCAGTACAGCCTGCCGGACGACGCCCTGAAGGCGGGACGCGATCTGGAGGGAGTTCGGCGCGTGGTCCTGGGCGCCGTCCGCCGGGCGGAAGGAAAGGGCTGTCCGCCGGGGATCCTGGGGATCTGCATCGGCGGCGACCGGGGCTCGGGCTATCTCCATTCCAAGCACCAGCTCCTGCGCCCCTTGGGAGACGTGAATCCCGATCCCGCCCTGGCGGCACTGGAGGAGCGGATTCTCCGGGAGGCCAACACCTTAGGGATCGGCCCCCTCGGCCTCGGGGGGAAAACGACCCTGCTGGGGGTCAAGATCGGCGCACTCCACCGTGTTCCCGCCTGTTACTTTGTCACCGTGACGTACATGTGCTGGGAACACCGCCGGCGGGCCATCCGGATCGAATCCGACGGCGCCTATCGTTTTATCGGATGAGGCTAACAATGATGAGAGAGTTGACCATTCCCATTACCGAAGAACAGATCCTGGAACTCCATGCCGGCGACGCCGTGGCGATTTCCGGGATCGCGACGACGGGCCGGGATGCGGCCCACAAATACCTGGTGGATCGCCTCATCGAGGGGCAGAAACCCCTGTCGACGGAGGATCAGCGGATCTTCAACGAGCTGAAGAAGATCTACCGGGGCGGGGCGATTTACCACAGCGGCCCGATTCTCCGAAACGACGCGGGGCGATGGAGCATCGTCTCCTCCGGGCCGACGACGAGCATCCGCGACGAAATATACGAGGACAAGGTCATCGCTGCCTTCGGCCTACGGGTGGTGATCGGCAAGGGTGGCATGGGTCCGCGGACGCTCGCCGCCTGCAAGGCCCACAAGGCCGTCTATGTCCACGGCATGGGTGGAGCCGGTGTCACCAACGCCCGGGCCATGGTCGAGGTTCTGGACGTGTTCAAGAAGGAGGAGTTCGGTCTGCCCGAGGCCTTCTGGAAGATCCGGTTGGACCGTTTTCCGGGGATCGTCACGATGGATGCCCACGGTCGGAGTCTCCACGAGGAGTTGGGGAAGGCGTTCGATGAACGCCTGGCAAAACTTCTGCGCGGTGAATCAGGAGGCTGATGCAACGGGAGGCAGAGCCGCCAACGTGATTTGGAAACCCCGATCGGACGGACCATCACGCTCATGACTGCAACCCGGTTCGCACAAAACACCCTCGATCCCGCCGTAGAGATCCTCTCCTCTCCACGCCCGCTGGTGATCGGCCACCGCGGTTGTGGGGCTGTCGCTCCGGAGAACACGATTCCCTCGTTCGAGCTCGCGCTCACCGCGGGTGCAGATCTCGTTGAGTTGGATTATCATCACACCAAAGACGGCGTACCGGTGGTGATCCACGACTTCACACTGGACCGCACGACCGACGCAAAGAGACTCTGGGGCGGGTCCGGGCTGAATGTCGCCAACCGCACAGCCGAGGAACTGCGTGCGCTTGACGCGGGCGGGTGGTTTGCGTCACACTATGCAGGCGCCCGGCTGCCAACCCTCGTGGAAGCGTTGGAGGTCATTCAGGCGCAAGGGATGGCGCTCATTGAGCGCAAGGGCGGTCAACCGGCCACGATCCTGCGCCTTATCCGCGAGAAGGGCTGGGTCAACCGCCTTATCGTGCAGTCCTTCGATTGGGAGTACCTGAGCGCCTTCCATGAGTTGGAGCCGCGGCAGGTTCTCGGCGCGCTGGGGCCGCCCAAGACGTTGGCCGACGGCCGCAACGCGACAAAATATTCCGGGACGCTCAGTGGCCGGTGGATCGACGAACTCGAAAAGACCGGCGCACGCATCGCGGTCTGGAACAAGGCCGTCAGCAGGAAGTCGGTCCGCCTATCTCATGATCGCGGGTTCAAGGTATGGGTCTATACGGTGAACGATTCGGCGCTGGCAAACAAGCTGTTGGATAGGGGCGTAGACGGCATCATCACTGACAATGCTGCACGGATGTTTCGAACGCTGGTTCATAGAAATCACGCAATGAGCAAAGGTGCGGACTCCCGGATTTTTTGAACGTCTGTCCGCCGTTTCCGTATATCGAGGGGTCAGGGGAGAGTATCATGATCACGATCAACAGCTTTCTGCACCGTGAGGTTCTGAACGATATCATCCGCCGCTGGATGTACGATGAGGCGCGCCCGTCGGACGCGGAGCTCATCACGCGGCTGGTCCATTTCAACCATATCTTCGTTGCCCGCTACCTCGAACTCTTTGCCGGATGGATCTTCCGGGGGCTTCATCCGGGCGACCTCTCTTCCCGTTCGGTCCAGATCAAGGGTGAACTGAAAGACGCCCTCGTTAAGGATCCCCCCAGCCATAATGAGCGGATCGACGAACTGATCCGGGATTACCACCGGAACCCCGGGCGCTTCTACCGGGAGACACCTTTTCACGGAACGCTTTATTTCACCCGGCGCAACGGGTTTTCGGCCTATGTCGGATCGAGCCGGATCAAACGCGTCCGGCGGCTTGCGGAGAAGTCGGCCCGCCGGATCATCGACCGGATCTTCGACACGATCAAAAGGCATGCCGAAACCCTGGCGGATGAGCGGGCGCGTCTCCTCGGCATCCCGCGGGAGCGGCTCCTGACGACGCCCGCGGACATGACGGAGGAGTTCCTGAGGGCGGAAAACCGGCTGTTGGACGATCTGCGCGCCAAAAGGCCGATTGCAGGTGACGGAGAGAGCCTGATGATCAACGACGTCGCCGGCATGAAGATTATCCAGGAGGCGCCGGAACAACGGAAGCTGATGACGCTTCTCGGCCAAATACCGGGCTGTGAGGTTGTCGAAGGGGAGGTCCATGCGGGCAAATACAGTGCCACGAATCTGATCGTCCGCTTCCGGCCTCCCCGGGAGGAGATCCTGGCGCGTCCTCTCGGTCCGGGGATCCTGCATATCATGCAGGCGCGCGGTTTTTCCCCCTACGAAGCGAACCGGTCCTTTGCCGAATTCGTCCGTTCGGGGGAAGATGATGTGCTGGTGGAGATCATCGTCTCCAGCTACCAGGAGATGCTGGAAAGTGAGATCGGACTCAGCATCCACGAGGACCGGATTATCGAGCAGAGGCTCTGCCAGCAGTACCGAGGGCCGCTCGCCCGGAACATTCAGTGCCTGCTGGAATACATTTTCGTCTTTCCCGCTTCTCATCGGCGGGAACTGGGCGAGTTGCCGATCAAGATCTGGAACCGTTACCTGCCGGACTACTTTGACGAGATCCTGAAGCGGCTGTTCCGCATTCCACCGGACAATTTTCTCGATAGCTTCACAGCGAAGCGTTGCCGGGATTAATCTCATGCCCTACTTTGGGGAGCGCTCACCCCCGAAGAGGATCTTCCCGGACCATCCGGAATCCCTCGTCCAGCAACCTTTCCGCCTCTTTTGCCCGGATCGCGGGGGTTTTTGCCCCCATGACGACGGCGATCAGGCGGATGTTCCCGCGTTTCGCCGTGGCCACGATGTGGTATCCTCCCTTGGCGACCCAGCCGGTCTTCAGACCGTCCGCATTGGGGTAGTGCCGCAGGAGGCTGTTCCGGTTCCGCTGGGTGATTTCGCGGTAGGTGTAGTACTGCTGGGAGTGGAGATCCAGGGATTCGGGAAATCGCTGGATATAGTCGCAGGTCAGGATCAGCATGTCCCGCGCCGTCGTGAACTGGCCCCTGGCGGGGAGGCCGTTGGGGTTTTTGAAAAAACTGCGGGTCATGCCGAGATCGCGGGCCTTCCGGTTCATCCGTTCCACGAACCCCTCGACATTGCCTCCAATGTATTCGGCGACGGCCACGGAGGCGTCATTGGCGGAAACCACGGCCATGCCTTTGAGCAACTCATCGAGGGGGATCTCGCTCCCGGCCTGGATGAACATCTTCGATCCGCCCGTCCGCCCGGCCTTCCGGCTGATCTTCACCAGGTCCGAGGGGTGGACCTTGCCGTCGCGGATGGCCTCGTCTGCGAGGTAGAGAGAGAGGACCTTGGTTATGGATGCGGGCGGAAGCGGGTCGTCGGCATTGCGGGCGTAAAGCACCCGGCCGGTCGTCATATCCATCAGGATGGCCGAATGGACGGAAAGTTTGCGGGCCCCGTGCGCCGAAAGATTCGACGCGAGCAGGAGGATCAGCAGGATTGCGAAGGGAACAATGATTCTCTTTGCGATCGTTCTCCCTCCTCTTGCCATGCGGGATGGTTTGGAACCGAAGGAAACCATCCGATTATTCCGCCTGGTGGATGGCGGAAAGCTTCCAGGGATGATCCCCCACGGGACGGGTGAAGGTCCAGTACTCCTGAAATTTCACCGGCTCCGTCCGGCTTCCGGAGACCTGTTTCCACGTCGCTTTCACGCGTCTCCGGCTCATATGCGGTCATCGGCGCCGTCGTCTGCCCATGGATCTTCCGCCGCCGGCCCGCGCCCAGGCGTCGATCTCCAGTACGGACAACAGAAAAAACAGCGAAAAAAGAACAAGGCCGCAGTTGACCCAACGGTTAGCAAGCATCGTTTTCTCCTCGTGACATTTTATCGGAAGACTAACGGCAGAACGCGCGCTTGTCAACATCTTTTTGGCATATCTTCCAGTTGCTGCTGGATATCTGCTTTTCCTTCCTGTATAATCCGTCACCATCACGCGGCGGAAGTTGCCGCGTCAAACACCCCTTCCGAGGGGAAGAGGAGGCACAAGACCTTAGGTGTGTCGGGGTTTAAAAGGAGCTTCAGCGGCGGGGTCATGCCGCAAGCCCGGAGAATCCGGTCCGGCGGCAATCTAATTCCAAATGCGGACAATCGTGTGGGAACAGGTAATCAGGAGGTGAAGCCATGAAAGGGAAGGATGTCGATTATTTCGTTGCCCTGTACGATGTGGCGAAGGTGATCAATGCCTCCCTGGATCCGTTAAAGGTCCTGGAGAAGATCGTGCAGTGCGTGGTCAAGGCCATGAATGTCAAGGCCGGCAGCATCCGGCTCCTCGACTCCCGGAAGCGGATGCTGGTGTTGGGGGCGGCGAGCGGCCTGTCCAAGGGGTATGTCCGCAAGGGCCCCATCCTGATCGAGGAGAGTGGTCTCGATCGCAAGGTGCTCAAGGGCCGGTCCATCTGGCTGGAGAACGCGCAGACGGCCAAGGATTTCCAGTATGGCGCCATGGCGAAGGCGGAGGGGATCAAGTCCGTCCTTGTCGTGCCGCTCATGCTGGAAAGGAAGGCGATCGGCGTCCTGCGCGTCTACGCGGACCGGATCCGGAAATTCCATGTTGAAGAGCTCAAGTTCATGAAAGCGGTGGCTAACCTGAGCGCAATCGCCCTCGACAACGCCCGCATGCACGAAACGCTCCAGACCCGCTGCGATCTGATGGCGGCGCACAAATACCGCATCGATGACAATTGAAAGGAGGTCCGTATGATTCGCCTTGGCATCAATGGTTTTGGCCGGATCGGACGGCAGGTTCTGAAGGCCGTCCTGATCCGATACCCCGAGTCCCTTCAGGTCGTGGCGGTCAATGACCTCTTCGATGTGGAGACAAACGCCCACCTGTTCAAGTACGACACGAACTACGGCCGCTACCCAGGGAGGGTGGGCGTCCGAAAAGACCGCTTCATCATCGACGGGAAACCGATCAGAAGCTTGGCTTTCCGCGATCCCGCGTCCATTCCCTGGGACGACGTGGGGGTCGATATCGTGATCGAGAGCACCGGTCTTTTCCTGACCGGTCCGAAGGCCGCAGCCCATCTCCAGGCCGGAGCGAAGAAGGTGATCATCAGCGCCCCCGCCAAGGAAGAGGATCTCACCGTCGTGATGGGGGTCAACCACAAGGACTACAAACCCCGGAAACATCATATCGTCTCCAACGCCTCCTGCACAACGAATTGCCTCGCGCCGCCGGTGATGGTCGTTCACGAGGCGTTCGGCATCGAAAAGGGGATGATGACGACGGTTCACTCCTACACGAACGACCAGCGCATTCTCGACCTGCCCCACAAGGATCTCCGGCGCGCCCGTGCGGCGGCGATGAACATCATCCCGACGACGACCGGCGCGGCGAAGGCCATCGCTCTGGTGATTCCGGCCATGGAGGGCCGTTTCGACGGCTACTCGCTCCGCGTGCCGACGCCGACGGTCTCCATCGTCGATTTTGTGGTCGAGCTCAAGACGAAGACGACGACGGAGGAGCTGCGAAAGGTCCTCCGCGACGCCGCGAAGAAGCGGCTCAAAGGGATCATGGCCTGCGATGAGGCCGGGTTGGTTTCAATGGACTTCAAGGGGGACGCCCACTCCTCGATCGTGGATATCGAATTCACGCAGGTGCTCCGCGACAACATGGCGAAGGTCGTGGCCTGGTACGACAACGAGTGGGGCTACTCCTGCCGGGTGGCGGATCTGGCCCAATACATCGGGGGGAAGGGGCTTGGGTAAAAACGGCACGAAAATACGCATCCTGGTCATCGACGATGACGCCGTGGCCTGCGAGTTCCTCCAGGAGGCGCTCCTCAGGGCCGGTTACGAGGTCGAGCCCTTCACCTCCGCGCGGGAAGCCCTGAAGGAGGATCTTTCCAGGTACGATCTCCTGCTGTCCGATATCCGGATGCCGGATATCGACGGTCTCGAGTTCCTCCGGAAGGTGCATAAGCAATGGCCGACGCTGCCCGTGATTCTGATGACGGCCTTCGGTTCGCTGGAGACGACGATGGAGGCGTTGCGGCTGGGTGCCTGGGATTATATCAGCAAGCCCTTCTCGCCGGACGCGATCCGGTCGCTGGTCCGGAAGGCGCTCGATGTTCGGGAACTGCGGCAGCTCCGGACGCAGGGCCAGGGGGAGATCCGGGAAGAGCCCCAGTTCATCGGTTCGTCCGCCGTGATGGTCGATTTCTACAAGCAGATCGCCCGGGTGGCCGACGCCTCGGCGAGCGTTCTGATCAGCGGGGAGAGCGGGACGGGCAAGGAGCTGACGGCCCATTCCCTGCACCAGTTGAGCGCCCGGCGTGATAAACCCTTTCTCACCGTCAACTGCGGCGCCATTCCGGAGACCCTGCTGGAGTCGGAACTCTTCGGGTTCGAGAAGGGGGCCTTCACCGGGGCCGACCACGTCCATGCCGGGCTCCTGGAGGCGGCGCAGCACGGGACGATCTTTCTGGATGAGATCACCGAGATGTCGCCGGCGCTCCAGGGAAAGCTTCTCCGCTTCATGCAGAACGGGGAGGTGAGAAGGCTTGGCGGCCATGAGGCGAGGCATGTGGGGGTCCGGGTGGTCGCGGCGGCGAACCGCGACATCGACACGGAGGCCGGCGCCGGACGGTTCCGATCCGATCTGCTCTACCGCTTTGTTGTGCGTCTCCAGGTGCCGCCGCTTCGGGCGCACAGGGAAGACATCCCTCAGCTCATCGAATCTTTCCTGAAGAAGTGGGGATACCCTACGGTGCGCATCTCCGACGAGGCGATGGAGCTTTTCATGGGTTATGACTGGCCGGGGAATGTCCGCGAGCTGGAGAATGCCCTCCGGCAGACCCTGCTCCTCTCCCCGTTTGCCGTGATCCTGCCGGAAAATCTCCCCGGAAAGCTCCATCCGGACCGCACCGTCGGGTCGCCGCTCGAGACGGCGGAACGACAGCAGATCCTCCAGGCCCTGGAGACCACCGCCTGGAATCAGAGCCGGGCCGCCCAGCGGCTTGGGATCGATCGGAAGACGCTGCGGACCAAGATCCTCCGTTACGGTCTGGCGAAAGAAGGTTTGTCCTAAGCCGTTTCAGCAGCCGCGGGGAAGAAAAGGACGACCTTCGTTCCTTCGCCCGGAGCGCTTTGGATCTCCATCCGCCCCCCATGCATCTTGACGATATCCTGGACGATGGCCAGTCCCAACCCCCGCATGCCCTCCTCCTGGTGGGTGCTGAAGAACGGCTCGCAGATCCTCTCCATCAGCTCCGGCGGGATCCCTTTTCCGGTGTCGGCGACGGAGATGGAGACCTCTCCCCGGTCCGGTTCCGCCGTGGTGGAAACGGTGATCCGGCCCCCGGCCGGCATCGCCTCGAGGGCATTCTGGATCAAGTTGAACAGGGCGGTTTGGACGCGGTAACGGTCCGCATGGATGCCCGGTAACGTCTTGTCGAAATCGACCTGGAGTTCGATTCCCGCCTTGCGCATGAGGGGTTCCACGAGCGAGAGGGTCTCATTCAAAAGCCCCTGGACGGTGACGGTCTCGAAATGGGCCTCGGGCGGGCGGGTCGCGCGCCGGACGTTCTGGATGACGGTATTGAGACGCTGGGTCTGCTGGACGATGAGCTCCAATTTGCGGGCGACGTCCGGCGGCCAATTTCCCCTCTCCTGAAGAAGGCTCGCAAGACCCGCGATGGAATGGAGCGGCGTTCCGAGGTCGTGGGCGAGGGTCGCGGTCAGGTATCCCATCGCGGTGAGCTGCTGGAGCTGGTTGACCTGCTTCTGGAGCTCAACCGCCTTGCGGGTCGCCTCGCGGACGCGATCCTCGAGGCTCCGGGTCAGCTCCTGATTTCTCATCAGAACCTGTTCAATTTCATCGGCCATCGAATTGAAATGTTCGGCCAGATGTCCCCATTCATCACGGCGGACGATCGGAATCCGCTTCACGTATTGCCCGGTCTGGAACGCGTCGATCGTACGGATAATGACGCTGAGCGGCCGGGCGATGAGCCACCGGTAACTCGCCGCGAGGACGAGCAGGATAATGACGAGGAGCCAAACGGTGCTGATGACGAGCAGGCGCTGCGCCCGGGAGAGGATTTCCACATTGGCCCGGCTGAAGTTGATCACCCCCACGACGAACTGCGTGTTCTTTGTTTTTTCGGATATGACCGGATAGAGGAGCCCCACGGCCGGCCCATCTTCCATCTGGAGGCGGACGTATTGAGGCTTGCGGGACGCCGCCACCGAGCTGACCAGGCTCTCCGGCCACTCGTAGCGGACGCGGCTCGCCCCGGCGATGTATTCGATGTAATCGATATCGTAATTGACGACGGTGAAGATGTCGATGCGGGCCAGACGGATATCGGTCTGGATCTGTTCTTTCAGGGCGGTGTCGAGCGTGGAGAGGCCCTGGCCGGTCGGGAAATGGATGTAATAGGTGCTGACCGTTTCGGCGACGCTGGAGAGGCGTTTCCCCTGCTGTTCGACCAGAATCTGGTCCAGCGCACGGATCTGGACCCAGCCCCAGACGGCCATCGTGACGACCAGCCCGAGGACCGTGAGAATCATCAGGCGTGTGCGGACGGTCATGGATCACTCCCCGGGGAATGGTTTCCGGAAGTCCGGTTGTCCCCGACCGTGATTATAGTGCAGGCCGGGGGGAAAATGCACGCAAATGATCGGCGAAAAAAAGGGGGTGCGGAGACCTCTCCGCACCCCGTACATCTGTTCGATACCCGAAAAAGGATTACTTCTTGGCGGGGGCCGGAACTTCCGCCTTCTTCTCTTCCTTCCCTTCCTTCTTCTCGGCCTTCTTCTCGGCCTTCTTCTCGACCTTCTTCTCGACCTTCTTCTCGACCTTCTTCTCGGCCTTCTTCTCGGCCTTCTTCTCGGCCTTCTTCACGACCTTCTTCTCAGCCTTCTTCACGTCCTTCTTCTCTGCCTTCGCGGGATCAGCCGCTTCTTTCTTCCCCTTCTCGACGGCGGGTGTCTGGGCGGCTGCGATTCCGGATGTGCAGAACAGGAAAACCAACGCGATTGTCCATACCATGAAACGTTTCATCTTAACTTACCTCCTATTTCTATTTTTGTTTTTGTCAGTCCCCTTCCGATCCGCCGACAACCGGCGATCGCGGGAATCTGCCCACATTGGCCTTCATCCAATGAGCATGAAGGTTAAAAACTACTTTGTTGCCGGAGCCGCCGAAGGGGCGACCGGTTTCATCTCCTTTGGGAGTTCCTTCTTGGCCGCCTTCTTGACCGCTGTCTTCTGCGCCGGCGCCACCCGGATCAGCACGTTCCGACCATCCTTTTCAAGGTAGCTGACCTTGACCGGATCACCCGCCGCGATATTGGGAAAGGGTTTCTCCAGGATGAATTCCATGATTTCCGCTTTGCCCTTCAACGTCCGTTTGATTTTCAGGCTCGTGCCGGATATCTCCAGCACCGTCCCGGCGGTGCTCATCTCCGGGATCCGTGGGGGTAGGGGCGGGGCGGACCGTGGTTTCTCCGCGGCAAATACGAGCGTGAAACAGAGAAGCATCAAGATTGCCGCCAATGTCAGAAAACGTCTCATCCAACAACCCCTTCCTTCGCCCGGTTATCTTCCGGACGCTACCGTAAAAGCAATGTGCGTGCCAATAGTGAATAATCCGATCGTTATTGGAGAAACCGCTGTAATATCAGTCAAGATCATCGTTGGGTCGACCGGGCCTTCCCGTTTCCTCCGGAGGGGGGATTGTTGAGAACTTCCCCAATGGTTGGGGAATTGTTCATCAGATGCCTTCGGATCGGGTACGCAGGCTCTCTGCCCGCCGAGAGGTGATGGACCTACATCTCACTTCTTGCTGTTTAACATGATCATCTTCAGCGCGCTGGGGACGATCTCCAAATCGGCCGGGAGGGTGCCCGGCTGCTCCCCGTCGATGTCCAGCAGCACCCGCTGCTCCGAAGCAGCGGTCACCCTCTTTCCTGTCTGCATGGAGACCTGGGAGATGACTTTGATCTTGCCGGTGTAGAGTTTTGGGAGGTGCCAGAAGACGAGCGGGAGGCTCATGGCGCCGATGACGGTCACATGAAAGAGGCCGTCGTCGGGCTCGGCGTCCGGTGCGACCAGCATCCCGCCGCCGTGATAGCGTCCGTTGGCGATCGCGATGTTGAGCACGTCGACCGTCCGCTCGTCCCCGTCGTCCACCCGGAGGCGGATCCGCTTATTTCCGTAGGCGAACAGGGAGACCAGCGTGCCCCAGATGAAAGTGACGAAGGGTCCGCAGGCCTTGCTCGTTCGGTTGACCCGGTCCACGACCTCCCCGCCGAGGCCAAAGCTCGCGATATTGTGAAAGTATCTTGTGCTGGCGCCGCCCTGATGGTTTCGGAAACGGATGCGTCCGAGATCGATCGTCCGGACGTAACCCTCCCGGATGGTCTGGAGAGAGCGTCCGTTCCCGGACGGGATGGGCATGGTCCGGCAGAAGTCGCAACCGGTGCCGTTGGGGAGGAAGCCGAGGACCGCATCCTTGCGGATGGGGCCGCTTTCGTCAAAGAAGCCGTTGACCACCTCGTTGAGTGTGCCATCCCCGCCCACGCAGATGATCCGGTCGGCGCCTTGGAGGAGCTGTTCCCGGGTCATCCGGGTGGCGTCGCCCGGTCCTTCGGTCAGGCAGGTTTCAAAGGGACCCAGAAGATCGCCGGCCATTTTGCGGATCCGGGGCCACTCTTTGCCCGTCGACCCGTTTCCCGCATGAGGATTCACCACGAAGACGGTTTTTTGGAAAATCAAGTTCCACCTCCTGCGCTCTTGGTCAGATCGTGAGTATCCGTATGGCGGAAAGTATAGCATGGATATTTTGATTCCGGTAGCTAAAAAAAGACGCAAAAGAATTGCTTTCCGGAAGGCTTTTTGATATCCGTCTCATGCAAGCCGGGAGAGCGCTTTCCCGGGGATCTCCATCCCGGCCGGGAGACCAGACCGATCAGGAACGGGTTCCATGACACAGGATTGCAGCAGACTCAAATTCGTTTCCGCCTTCTTCTTCTTTCCGATGCGCTCCCTGCTGGGGCGGATCGGTCTGCGGTACGATATCTCCCGGATCGCCAACGCCTACTATCGGGCGAAATTCGACCGAATTCCCGCGGCCGAAAAGGCGGTCATTCTTCCCCACTGCCTGATCGGGGAGAAATGCAAGGCCCGCTTTTCCAAGGAGGATGGGGTCCTCTGCGTGAATTGCAAAGACTGCCGCTGCGGGGAGATCCGCCTTCTCTGCGAAGAGGCGGGGTGGCAGTTCTACATCTCTCCCAGCACGAATTTCACGAAACGCCTTGTCCAGAGAAAGGGGATCCTCGCGGCGGTCGGCGCCGCCTGTGATTTTGAGATCGAAAAGGGGATCCGCTCGACCCGAATCACCCTCCGGGGGGTCCGTCTGAAGCAGAGGAAGGTGATCCCGCAGGTGATCGTGACGGCCCGCTACGACTGTCTGAACAACGATATCGACTGGGAGCGGCTCTCCCGAATGATTCGGGATGGGTCGGGAGGCGTCTGAGATGGAACAACCATTTCCGCATTCACCACCCTCCGCGTTTGCGAAGCCGGGAGGGGAGTGCGGCCGCGTGATCGTCGTCGGCGCCGGCGCCGGCGGGATGATGGCCGCGGGACGGGCCGCGGAAATGGGTGCAAAGGTCCTCCTGCTGGAAAAGACGGACGGTCCGGGGAAGAAGATCCTCGTCAGCGGGAAAAGCCGCTGCAATTTGACGAACGCGCGCGACCTCAAAGATTTTTTTGCGATGTATGGTCCGAACGGCCGGTTCCTGCATGGCGCCTTTCACCGCTTCTTCCGGGACGACCTCCTCGCCTTTCTGAGTCTTTACGGCGTGGAAACGAAGGTCGAGCGCGGCGGGCGGATCTTTCCTCTCTCCAACGATGCGGCGGACGTCGTGAAGGCGTTTAGCCGCTACCATGCGGATCACGGCGTGAAGCTTCGGACCTCGGTTTCGGTGAAAGGGATCGCCGTCCGCGACGGCCGCGTCGAGGGCGTACTTACGCAGGAGGGACTCCTTCCCGCCCTTGCCGTCATCCTGGCGACCGGCGGCGCCGCGTGGCCGGCGACCGGTTCGACCGGCGACGGCTATCGGATGGCGGTTGCCGCCGGCCACACCGTGACGAAGCTCCGGCCCGCCCTTGTGCCGCTGGTCGTTATCGAGGTCGAACGGGCGAAGTCGATGCAGGGGGTCAGCCTCAGGAACGTCCGGCTCACGGCCTTCCGCGGTCCGGCGGGGGCGATTGACCCCGCCCTGACTCCCTCGAATGAGGCCGGCCGGGGGCTGGGGCAGCGGCGGAAGAAAGGTCCCGTCATCGAAAGCCGGATGGGGGAGATGCTCTTTACACACTTCGGGATCGGCGGCCCGATCACGCTGCTGATGAGCCTTTCCGTTGTGGATGCCCTTGCGGAAGGCCCGGTCAGCGTCGCGATCGACCTGAAACCGGCCCTCACGGCGGAAGAGCTCCGGGTCCGCCTCCAGCGGGATTTCGACCGCTTCGGCAAACGGGGTTTTCGCAGCCTCCTGGCCGGGCTCCTCCCCCGCAAGATGATCGAACCCTTTATCGAGATGACCGGCATCCCCGCGGAGAAGCCGGGCCATCAGATCAGCGCCGCGGAGCGGGAGAAGCTCCTCGGCCTCCTCAAGGCCCTCCGCTTCAACATCCGCGGGGCGCTTCCGATGACCGCGGCGATCGTTACGGCGGGCGGGGTCGCGCTTGTGGAGATCGATCCCCGGACGATGGCCTCCCGTCTCGTTTCCGGCCTTTTCTTCTGCGGGGAGGTGATGGACATCGACGCCGACACGGGCGGCTACAACCTTCAGGCGGCCTTCTCCACCGGCTTCGTCGCGGGCGAGGAGGCCGCAAAGCTTCTCCCGTCCTGAAAGAGAAGAATGGTGCGCAAGTTATTTTTCTCTGCTATTTCCTGAAATGAGCAATCAGACGGAGTGAGCTAAAGTTGATACTTTAAAAGCAATACCTTAGTGCGCCAAAATATCAAATCAAATATTCAACCATCATCAGGAGGAAAGGCATGAAAAAAATCCTGATCATCGCATTGGCCGTCATCGTGCTAATCGCAGCCGGGGTATACCTATACCTGCGCGCGGGGCTGCCTGATTACACCACAAACCTCACGGCGGCCGGGCTCACGGCGCCGGTCAGTATCGAACGGAACCGTTTTGCCGTGCCCACCGTAACGGCGAAGAACATGGAGGACCTCTACTTCGCCTGGGGCTACGTGAACGCCCAGGACCGCATGTTCCAGATGGAGTTCACCCGCCGCGTGGGGCAGGGGAGGATAGCGGAGTTTGCCGGCGAGGAGGCCCTGTCCAAGGACATATTCCTGCGCGCCGTGCGTTTCTATGACCGGGCGAATGACTACGCGAAGGCGATGGATCCGCAAATACGCGTGTACTACCAGCGCTATATCGACGGCGTCAACCATTACCTCGACACGAAGGGGCCCAATCTCTATATGAAGCTTATGGGCATGAAGAAAGAGAAGTGGGAGATCGCCGATTCGGTGCTCGTGGGGGTCATGCTCAACTGGAGTCTGGCGTACAACATGAAGCATGAGCTGCTCTATCACCGCATCCTGAAAAAGCTGGGGAAGGAGAAGGGGATGCAGTTCCTCAATTTCTCACCGCCCGGCACGCCCACCATAATCGACGACCGCGTGGCTTCGATCATGACTATGATGAATGAAGAGAAGCTGGCCGCTCTCGTGGGCGAGCTCGACTGGCTCCTGGGCTGCCGCTCGGCGTCCAACAACTGGGTCATAGGGCCGAAGAAGACGGCCCACGGCGGCGCCATCCTCTGCACCGACATGCAGGTACACCAGTCGAAGCTTCCCAACGATTTCTACTACATCAGCGTGAAGGCCGGTGATTTCGAGGCGACGGGCGCGCAGGTGGCGGGCGTTCCCTTCATCGTTTCGGGCTACAACAAACACTTAGCCTGGGGCCTCACCAACCAGGGGGCCGATATGGTGGATCTGTTCGTGGAAAAGATCAACTGGGACAAAAAGACCTATCGCCACAGGGGGAAGGACATCGCCCTCACTGCGAAGGAGCACGTTTTTCAGATAAAGAAGAAGGGGCCGGTCACGAAGACCATCTATTATGCGGGCGCCAAGCCGGTGCTCTCCGAGGTCTTCAAAGACCTGGGCTTCGATGTGAGCCTCGACTGGACTGGTTTCGATTACTTCAACAGCGACGGATTTTTCATGATTAACGCTGCGAAGAACTACAACGAGTTCATGGAGGGGGCGAAGAAGATTCGCATGTCGCCGCAGAACCTGGTCTATGCCGATGATAAGGGCAACATCGCCTTCCGTGTGATCGGCTCTCTTCCCCTGCGCGAAAAGGGCACGGGCAACATCATCCAGAACGGCGAGCGCACGGCACGGAACTGGAAGGGCAACATTCCCGACAACAAATATCCGCTGGTGAAGAACCCGCCGCGCGGATTCATCGCCACAGCCAACAATAAGAACATGAAGGACTATCCCTTCGAGTTCAATCCCACCTACGCGCCCAGCTACCGCTACGAGAACATCGCACGGATGCTGCGCGATAAAAACGGCATCGACGTGGACTACGCCAAGAAGATGCAGACCGATACGCACACGGTACTCTCGCGTAGGATCATCGCCATCGTGAAGAAACACGTAAAGGTGGACGCGAAGGACGCCATGAAGAAAAAGGCGTACGATATGCTGCTCGCCTGGGACGGCAATTCGGCCATCGATTCCGCCGCGTCATCCGTGTACAACACATTCTACGTGCGCTTCGCCTGGCAGGCCCTTGCCGACGAACTGGGACCAGAGCTGGCGGCGGAGTATATCACCGAGCGCTATATCAGCATGGAGCGCTTTCTGGAAATGGCCGATACGGGAAGCCCCTTCTTCGACGATATAGGCACCCCCGCGAAGGAGACGGTGTCCGATATCGCGACGCGCGCATTCACCGAGACCTGCGCAATGCTGGAGAAGCAGTTCGGGAGCAAAGACCCGTCATTATGGAAGTGGGGAGAGATACACAAAATACGGTTCGACCACGTGCTGGGAAAATCGGCGCTGTTACGCCCCTTCGTGAACTACGGACCGCTCTCCTTCGAGGGCGACGGCGAGACCAACAACCGCGCGCGCTTCAACGAGGTCGCGCCACCCTACATCACCGACCTGGCTTCCGCGCCGCGCATGATCATCCGCTTCGATCCGAAGCCGAAAGCGTACATGATGCTCATCACCGGGCAAAACGAGTATTTCATGAGCAGACACAACACCGACATGACCGACGCGTGGCTGCGGCATGAGTATTTCTGCATGGAGGATGAAAAGGCGCATTATAGTATGACGATGAGTCCGGCGGTGATAGGGGGGAAGTAGGGGTGTTATAGGTCCTTAGGCCCCCAGGCGAATAAAGGGGTCAAATCTTTACTCTTGACAATTGAGGGTAAAAAGCAAGTTAAGGGCGAAAAAAATTGGGTATCGAAATATCACTGTAGATAAATACCAAGAAGACCGGCAATGTTTCTGTAAAATACCTTTTCCTTTTCTTCTCCGTTGTATCCCGCCAGATTAAGCAGCCTGCCGAGTATATTCAGTTCTTCTTTGTGGTCAAACCAGGGCCAGTCGGTGCCGAAGATAATGTGTTCCGGGCCATGGATTTCGAGAAGACGGAGAAAATCTTTCTCGGATAAGGTATGCGCGGCATTGGATGTGTCGAGATAGAGGTTCTTTGACGGCACGAGGTGTGTAAATATCTCTTCCGGCGGGGCGGCAAGCCCGCCCATGTGTGCTGCCACGAAATCAATGCCGGGGTATTTCCTGACGATATCACTCAGCAGTAAGGGGGTTGTGGTATTCCCGCCTGGCGTCCCGAAATATTCGTGGGCAAGATAAAAGGTGTCCAGTATTACAAAGGTTCTGCCGTATTTCAAAAGACTTGCCGATTCTATAATTTTGAAGAGATCCAGGGTTTCCGGGGCCGATAGAGAAAAACCCTGAGAAAAAGAACAGAGTTTTATCGCCCGGACCCCATGCTCCTGCAACCTTGACAGCTCTTTTTTGTTGTCCCCATAAAAAGGGTGCAGGGTGCCTGCGGTAAAAAGAAAGTCAGAGCCGGCGGCAAGTTCAATAAATGCCGTATTGATTTTGCGCACACTTGCCGCATCGGCGGTTGGAAGGATGATGCAGGCGTCTATGCCTGATGAGCGGCAGTCATCCTTGAGCGCCGAAATATTCGTTCGTTCCGCGGCAAATGAGGCATGCAGGTTAAGTTTTTCCACCATCGCGGATTTGGCGGAAACACCGGTGATAATTTTGGAGGAAAATATGTGGGTATGGCAGTCGATAATCATTTGATAATCATATCTCCGACCCGGCCTCTTGACCGGCCTGCTTCCCACAAGCCCAGTCTTTGAAGGCGGGGTAAAGGGAAGCTGCAATCTTTTCCCCAAACATGGTCAAATGGGAGTTATTCAAACCAGGTCTCTCCTTAGGTCTTATATTGACTTTTTACGAGTCCGTCAATTCATAGCGTAGTCAATTTTTTGCAGCGCGACTATATGAAAACGGTCTTTGGGTGTCAAGTCAATTAAACCTATAAATATCACGGTCATGGATGAGAAGCTGCCGTCAATCGAGCTTCTTTTTGACGAAACGTTCCAAACCCATTTCCTCCCCAAAGGCTTCCGCCAGTTTTTCGGCAAGGGATGTCATTTCCGGTTCGTTCTCAGTTTCCACCACCAGATGGTAATCGTCGAGCAATTTAAGTTTTCCGTGCTGCCTGACGATTTCTATTACCTGCCTGACATCCACGGTGAACCATCCCTTCATGCGGGACAGCAGTTCTTCTCCTCTCAAAGGACGCTCTATGACCAGATCGATTTGGCGGAACTTCGCTTCCCATCCTATAACAGAGGGTCTTTTCAGAACAGGCCGAACGGGATCGTGCATGGCGGCGCAACTGAACCATAATAAAGCTCTTTCCATAAATCCTCCGAGATGTTAAATTGTTTCCATCTGGGAATGGCCCTTTTGAGCGATCTCGGTGTCAATCTGCGGGATTCCTTGTGCGACATACTATACTTATGTCTCCGCGAAATCCCTTGATTTCCTTGGGCTTGCCCAAAATATCCTATTTCCGGATTGGAAACTCAACTATGTCCAAAATATGTTTCCGGATGGACACTAAATTTAAAAAGATTCCTTTTCATTCGGTATTATGCAAAACTTTTTCAATTTTAATCTCCAAAAAAGAAAGGTCAATATATGGATATTATAAGTGCCATGCAACAGAGAAAAAGCACCAGGGCTTATCTTGCCAAAGAGGTTTCCCGGCGAGATATCGAAGAGATCCTCTCCTGCGCCGTACTCGCGCCTTCGGCGATCAATCTCCAGCCCTGGGAATTTATCGTTACCTATGGCGATGAAAAGGAGAGGCTGGTGAGAAGACTCCTCAAGGCCCGGTTGGAACGGCAGGTCAAATGCGGGCCCGGTACCGACAATCCTCTGCCTGAAAGAATCAGCCTGCGCGCGAAGGAGGCAATGGCCATCATGGAACCTCATATATCAGCATCCGGGCAGACCTTCAACCAGTTTATCGAGGAAGGAAGCTGTTCATTTTATGGTGCGCCTGTGGCCATTATCGTTGTCATTGACAAACTGTTTCCGGCGATTCGCTATCTGGATGTGGGGCTGGCGGTCTCCTACCTGCTGCTGGCGGCGCATGCAAAAGGCCTGGCAACATGCCCGATCGGGCTGATAGCTGCCTACAATGATGATATTTCCCAGATGCTCAATATTTCCGAAGAGAAGGAAATCCTCCTCGGCATTTCACTCGGATATGCAGACGAGAATTCTCCGGTAAACGCTTTCCGTACCCGGAGGGCTGATTTAAAGGAAATAGTTACCTGGTACGAGTGATGCCGTGATCGACGCGGGCTACAAGACCTTCGGGGCCGATTCGCTCATCCAGTATCGCGACATGCCCGGATTCTTCTGGCAGGGGAAACCAAGCTTCGGTTCGGTGCAGGGCCGAGAGGATCTCTGGCCGGGACGGATCTCCGCGGTGGCCGGAAGGCCGATGCAACCAATTTTACTCAAGGGGTGAGTAAAATTACTCAATCATAACCTGTGAAGGCATCATACCAGCCTCGTCCTGCCGGTCTTGAAGTCATAATTTGTGACTTCAAGTTTGCAAATTCCTGATTATTCTTCTTGTCTTCCACGAACGTGTAAGCTTTGACCAAAGAATTGCATCTTCTTTCTTATCGCCAGGTTATTTCGGGTTTGTTTCGAGGGGGCATTCGCTGATAGCTGTACTTCGGATAACCGATCATCGCAGCCCCGTAAGGCAGGTGACCCTGAGGCAAGGCCAGGGCTTCCTGCAGCGGGGGATAGGAATTGGCTGCGGCAGTAAAATAACCGGCCCAACAGGTGCCCAAGCCGAGAGATGGCGCCGCCAACTCCAGGTAAGTCAAGGCAATGAAGCAGGATGATTGAGAGATGGGCATGGTCGATAACCCGTGAGCCACGACCAGATGGGGCGCGCTGCGCAGGATTCGATCGATTCCCTTGTCCCAGGAGTCCACTACCCTGTCCATGTGCATGGAAAGGGCATATTCAGCCCTCTGTGCAAGCAGGGAGCGCATCCAGTCCGCCACCAGTCCGGCAAGGCGCTTTACCTCTATCGGGTCTTCAATAACCAGCCAGCGTACAGGTTGACTGTTGTGACCAGAGGGAGCATAGCGAGCGGTTTCGATCAGCTTCTGCAAGAGATCGCGTGACACCCGTTTTTCCTTGTAACTGCGAATCGATCTTCGGGAGCGCAAAAAATGCTCGCAATGTTCCGGGCTGAGAAGCAGCTCTTTCCGTAATGGAAGACAATCTTTCGGGGACATTGTTTTTAGAGACAATGCCCCATGGGGGCAGATGGAAACGCAATGACCGCAGTTGATACAAAGCTCTTCGGCTCCGTCAATAGGAGTGGGAAAGCCTTCTTTCCCGATGATTTCAATAATTTTTGCCGGGCATTCGGCCACGCAGAGCCCATCCCGCCGGCATTCTTTTTGATCAACGGTAAAAAGAGACATGGTTTATCCTTATCTTGTTTGTATTGCTTTGTCCAATTAGACCCCATGAGCGTTCCTGGAGCCTTACATCTGTTTCTTTGAGATTTTGAAGTCCATTGATCCATCCTGATCACGTCCAGCTTACGATATATTCCATGTCGTCTGATTTGATTTGAGGATTGTTGACATTCCAATCTCCTTTTAACCCGAGCTCTTTTGCCGACAATTCAAAATGACACATGGCAATACCCATATCAACGTTCTGGAGCTTGATATCTTTGACAATATTCTCATATCCCGGCGTTCTTTTAAGGTAAAAATGAAAGGCATTTTGATCTTTGCCCTTAATGATTCGCCACGGTTGTTTGTTTAAAGCTGACGGAGCTGTCCTGACGCATTCAAGGGGCGTGTCAAAGCTGCCGGAATTTTCTTTATCAAGAAAAGTGTCAATGTCGTTAAGATAAAAAAGTTCATGCCAGGGTTTTCTTTTATCTGATGCTGCAACAAATCTAAACATCCTGTCTACTACTGATCTTTTATCGCTGGAGTATCCGACAGGACTGATAACCGGTAATAATTCACTTTCGCCGAGGTTGATTTTCCCGGCAAATCCACTTCTCTTGAAAGTTCCACCCAGTAAACAGGTTCCCAGCCCCATTGAGGTTGCCTTCAAAATATTCTTCTCCATGCAGAAGCCATAATCCTCCATGGCCCTCGGTTGTTTTTCAACAGTACCGATAATAAATTGCCTGGCTCCCTTGATGACGCCATAGGTGGTAAGATTTTTAAGCTCGCCGATTTCCATTTCGTTGAAATCTATGAGATGAAAACCGACCTTGCTCCCGAAAGGGGTCTTTGTGTTCGATGCCAGGAATTGTTTCAATTCAGATATTTTTCCCGGCTCAACGGCTCTGTTGCTATATGTCCGGAAGGACTTTCGAGTTTTAATGGTTTCGATAATGGTCATAAGTGCCTCTCATTAAATCCCGACAAATGTTGAATAATTCCTTCTGTCCATATTCATGTATGCTCAGTTATTCTTTGAACATCGGCCGCTGTAATAGTCCCAAACATCGCAGCTCTTGCCGTTATTGAACGTGCAGGTTCCATCGCGAGTTTTTTGACGTCTTTTTCAAGATCATCCACGTAATCCAGAATACTGGTTGTTCCCAGGGCAGGATCGGGGATAGCTTTGGGATCTCCGACCTCATACTACCAGAAAAATAACGCTCCAAAAACTACTTGCTTTAACCAGATATACTCATATTACAAGATTTAAGAAGCTCTTCATAACTTTGAATCACATGATCCGGTTGTGCCGCCAGAATATCTTCTTTTACATTTTCACCATCCGTAATTATCATTATCCTGATGCCGGCGTTTCTTGCAGCGTTAACGTCATCCAGGCTGTCGCCAAGAAGAATGCAGCTATCTTTACAGATCCCCAGCTTCTCTATTGCAAGATTCAACCCGTCAGGGTTGGGTTTAAGATTCATGACATCGTTGCGACTAAAGGCGACATCAAAAAATTCCGCCAGATTGAGTTTTGGTAAAGCTTTTGCGAGGGTTTTGCCCCCCACATTGCTTACAAGACCGGTGCGAATCCCTTTAGCCTTGATCGTATTAAGGAAATCCTTTACACCTGATCGCAGAGCCCAACGTGTCAGTGCATCTTCGTCATACCGGTCATATACACAGCCGATCTTCTCCCGTACCTGATCCGGCGGTAGTCCTATTTCAGTCGCTACCTGTACGGCCTCTGTCATCAGTGTGGAATATCTTCTGCTAAGAATCAGGTCTTTAGTAAAACCCATATTCCAGAGCATTTCCAAGGTTTCTTCAATGGCTTCGGAAAGCTTCCATTGAAAATCGACCAAGGTTCCCTCAAAATCAAAAAGCATTGCCTCAATATTATCTAAACGTATTCCGTGTGTCATGTCTTGCCATACTTTCTTTGCAACCTGGCGAGCGTGCCGTCTATTAACCGAGTGTCGATGATGCTGGTGTCAACGTAATTCTCGACCTTATTGTTTTTCACGGGCTCATGGAACTTTCTTCCATAAATGCTCATCAACCGAATCTTGCCGTTTATGAAAAATGTTTTTACGGCAAAGATCGCGATATGTCAAGAATTAGCACCCCCAAACAACATCTTGCCTGCATCATGCCCTACTTGAGGGCGCGGGTCTTGTCACGACGGGCTTCGAGGGCGGCAATCTCGGCGTCCATATCGGAGAGGACGGCGGCGATGGCGGAAAAATATGTTTAAAAATAAAACTGAATTGTTATAATGTAAACAATCATGAAGAACTACCGTGAGACATACGTCCGGAAGGCGGAGGTGGCCCTGCCGTGACAGCGGTGAAAACTCTCCAGCAGTTGCCGCAACTCTTCCGCTACGCCGATGTGGAGAAATTCACCGGCAACGCCAATGTCTTTCTGACGCGGGCGCTGCAAAACGGGCTGGTCGAGCGCATTGCCAGGGGGGTATATGTCAACGCTTTCCTGAAGAATTGCCCGGAGATCGAGGAGGTCGCCTGCTTTCTGCGCACCCCGTCCTACATCTCCTGCGAATGGGCCCTGAATCGTCACGGCATTCTGTTGCAATCCCCTGTGGTCTGCACCGTGCTGACGCTGAGCACGGCGGTCGGTTCGGCCCGGAACGTCCGATACGGCGGGGTGACGATCGAATTTTCCCATCTCGCCCCCCGCCTCTTCACCGGTTTCGAGACACGGGACGGCTTCAACCTGGCCCTTCCGGAGAAGGCCCTGCTCGATACGATCTACCTGCGCAAGGCGATTCCCTTTCGGGACGAGCTGGATCTCGCTCTCTTGGATAGACAGAGGCTGGATCAGATGGCCAAAGATTTTCCCGGGCCGACCCGGAAGCTGGTCCATGAACTGATTCGCCCGGCGCCAGGAGCCCCTTGACGTTCCTGGTACGGCCCCGAAAGGCGCGACGCCGATCATCATCCCTCTTTCTTAGCCTCCAGCGCCCGGAGCTCCCGCCGGAGGATCTTCCCCACGGCGCTCTTGGGGAGGGAGTCCAGAAACGCGATCCGCTTCGGCGCTTTGTAGGCCGCGAGGCGCTCCCTGCAATATTCGATGATTTCCGCTTCGGTCAAGGACTCGCCGGGCTTGACGACGACAAAGGCCTTGATCGTCTCGCCCCTGTATTCGTCGGGGACGCCGACGGCGCAGGCCTCAAGGATCTTCGGGTGGTCGAAGAGAATCTCGTCGATCTCCTTGGGGTACACGTTGTAGCCGCCGGCGATGATCATATCCTTCTTCCGGTCCACGACCGAAAGGTGCCCATCCTCATCCAGAAACCCGATGTCCCCCGTATAGAGCCAGCCGTCGCGGAGCGCGTTCGCCGTCTCCTCGGGCTTTTTGTAGTAGCCCGTCATGAGCTGGGGACCTTTGATGCAGATCTCGCCCGCCTCCCCGGCCGGCAGCTCCCGCAAGCCTGTCTCCGGATCGACGATCTTGAGATCGGTATTGGGGAGGGGGACGCCGACGGTGCCCGGCTTGGCCTTCCCCTTCCAGGGGGTGCAGGTGGCGAAGGCGATGTTTTCGGTGAGGCCGTAGACATCGCAGATTCCCTTGCCGGTCAGCGCCTGGAGCTGCTTCACCGTGTCCGGTGCAAGCGGCGCCGCCCCGGTGAAGAACCCCTTGATGAACGATAGATCCATCTTCCTGAACGCCTCCCGGTTCAGGAGTCCCACGAAGATCGTGGGGACGCCGGGGAGGAAGCCGGGCCGGTATTTCTTGAGCATATCCAGGATGACCCCCGGTTCCGGCCGCGGGATCATGATGTTCGTCCAGCCCGCCCAGATGGTGAGGTTCTGGCTCACCGAGTAGCCGGCGGAGTGGAAGATCGGATAGACCCCCATGAGGCTCTCCTCGCCGTCTTTGAGGTCCGGAAACCAGGCCCGGAACTGCTGGACGACCCCGCAGATGTTTGCATGGGTCAGCATCGCCCCCTTGCTTGCCCCGGTCGTGCCGCCCGTGTAGATGAAGGCGGCCGTCTCATCCCAGCGGGCGGCGATCGGAACGGGGTCGTCGGGGTATTTCCCGATGATATCGAGGAAGGGGTGGACGCCGGGTCCCGGAACGACCTTCCGGTGCAGCTCCTTTTTCAGATAGGGGATAAGCAGCCGGGTTGGAAAGGGGAGGTAGTCGTTGATGTGGCAGGGGATGATCGTCTCGATCTTCGTTGCGGCCTTGATCTTCAGTACGCGGGGCATCAAGAGGTCAAGGGTGATGAGGAAGCGTGCGTCGGAGTCGTTGAACTGGGCCTCCAACTCCCGCTCCGTGTAGAGGGGGTTGTTCATCACCGTGACGGCGCCGAGGCGGTAGCAGGCGTGGTTGGCGATCACATGCTGGGGAAGGTTGGGCAGCAGAGTCGCCACCTTGTCCCCCGCCCGAACACCGAGAGCGGCGAGCGCCCGCGTGAAGCGGTTGACCAGGGACTCCAGTTCCCGGAAGGTGATCTTCCGGCCCAAGTAATGGAAGGCGATCCGGTCGGGGAACCGCCCGGCCGTCCTCCGGAGCACCTCCGCCATCGTGATCCGCTCCGGCTCGATCGCCGGCGGGACCCCCGTGGCGTAGGATTTGTGCCAGATCCGCTCGAAGCCCATCGCTGACCTCCTTTCGCACTGTTCATTTTCCGCTGAAACCATAACATCAATCCCCTTTATCGGCAAGTCTTTATATTTATAGTTAAAATTATTATTGACACGGAAGGTTGCTTTTCTTAGAATCCCACTCGCAGTTTGTCTCTTGTCCGTCCATGAAAGAATAGGATCGGACGGAATGCGGGAGTTTTGGTTTCGTCCGCGCCCTGTTGATGAGGTGAAAAGTTGAGCAACGTGGTGAGGGTTCTGGGACTCTTCGGCAGCCCCCGAAGGGGCGGGAACACGGACCTGCTCCTCGAAGAGGTCCTGAGGGGGGCGGCCGCGGAGGGAGCAACGGCGGAGGGGATACACCTGTCTGATTGCAGAATTACCCCCTGCCGGGAGTGTCTCGGCTGCTTCAAAGACGGGGCCTGCGTCATCGCTGATGAGATGCAGGGGATTTACCCGCGTCTTCTGGAAGCGGATATTGTCATTCTGGCCTCGCCGATCTTTTTCTACGGGGTCACCGGCTGGGCCAAGGCGATGGTTGACCGTGTTCAGGCGCTGTGGGCAAGAAAATACGTGCTTCACGATCCTGCACTGGGAAAAGAGAGCATCAAAAGGAGGGGCTTTTTTATCTCCGTGGGCGGGACCAAGGGTCAGCGTATGTTCGAGGGGGCCATTCTCACGGTCCGGTATTTTTTTGATGCCTTCAATGCCGATTATACCGGTGAGCTGCTCTTCCGGAAGGTCGACGCCTGCGGCGACATTCGGGAAAATTCCGAAGCGCTTCCGCAGGCCTTTGCCGTCGGCAGGAAACTGGTTTCAGATCTGCGCAATACCAGATGCGTCTGAGTTGTTATGCTTTTTAACCGACATTCAAGAACAGGAGGATCTCATGGATAGTCTTCGGCCGTACCGTTCTTTCGTGAGCTACATCGATCGCAGCCGGGAGTACTACGCCACCCAAGGCTATTCCAAGCCGTACGCCTGGGCCCACCACGATGATGTCCCTTTTACCCCGCTGCGGAAACCGCTCTCCGGGTGCCGTGTGGGATTGGTGACGACCGCAGGCAGAACGGAGGCGGAGGGGCTGATCGGGGCCGGGGGGTTGAAGCGGGACCCCTACGCGGAGCC
>JAURXV010000061.1 GCA_030654195.1 Syntrophales bacterium
TATCTCGAACTCGTGGTCGCGCCCCAGATCACGGGCAAGCCGCGCATGGGGATCCAGGCCCGGGGAGGCGCGACCGGACGCGGCCTGCGGTACGCCCTGCTTGCCGCCGTGACCCGGCTCTACCTGGACGGCCGCTGGAAGCCGGTCGAGGCGCCGACGGTCGGGGAGAGGCGTCTCCTGGAGAGTCTGGCCGGGGTGAACGAGGCCGCCCTGCTGGCCGCGGCGGACCGTGAGGACGATGTGGGACCGATCGCGGATGAGACCTGGCGTGCGCTCGACGACGAGGTGTTTCCGAAGCTGCTCCGGGACAAGCGGATCGTGGTGCAGGGGTCCGGCAAGGTCGGCGGCTCCTTCATCGAGGAAATGGCTCGGTATCCCGTGATCTTTGCGGCTGTAGCCGACCGAGATGGCGCTCTGATCGGCCGTCTCGATCCGAGCGAGCTGCTCCGGACGGCCCGGAGCGCCGGTTCCGTGTTCGGCTGTGAAACGGGCGTCGAACGGCGGATCCCCGGGGCCGAGGAAGGCAAGGCCGTGCTGGAACTCGACTGCGACATCCTGGTCCCGGCGGCCCTGGAGAACGCCATCAGTGCGGCCAACGCCGAGAAGGTCCGCGCGGTGCTGGTGGTCTGCGGCGCGAACGGTCCCAACACGACCAAGGCCGAGAAGATTCTCCACCGGCGCGGCGTGACCGTCCTATATGATTTTCTGGCCAACGGCGGCGGGGTGATCGCCTCCTATTTCGAGTGGCTCCGCAACTTGGCGGAACGGCGCCGTTACGAAGCCGAGACGATCCGGGGCGTACAGTTTAAGGTGGAGGATCTGGCCCGTTTCATAATGCCCGAATTCCGTCCCCGGATCCTCGCCATTCTGCGGGAACCCGAGTCCCCTGTGGTGACGGAGGCCTGGAACACTGTGCTGCGCGACATCATGATCGCCGCCGTGAACGAGGACTACGAAGAGGCCGCCCGTGGCGGCGTTTCGCTCAAGACGGCCGGTTACGCCGCCGCCATCCTGCGCGTCCTGGCCGCGGAGCTTCTGCGCGCGCCGAAATCCGACCTACCGGGATTCATCGCCGGACTGAAACCTGAGACCCGCCGCCGTCTGGCGCGTTGTCTCCGCCATCCCGAGGCGGACCTGATTGACGCCAGCGCAACGGCGCTGGCGGAACGGGTCGAGGAGGGACTGTAGATTCGACACAAAAGGATATTACACTACCAAGATAAAGTTCTTAACTCCAACCAACCCCCATGTCCAGGGTGGGCACAACGAATAAGGAAAAGTCTTTGAGAAAAATGTTTTTCTCTTGGGAGTTATATTTTTCATAATGAAGCCTGATTTAGAACCGCTTGTTGACTGGCAAGAAAACGTCCCTCGTGTTGGCTGTGCGCCCCCTGAAATCCGATGGGACGACGGCCTGGGATTTCGCACTATCACGGGCGACACGACGCCGGGCAATGAATTATTGAAGCTTATCGCGGAGCGCATCCGGGTGGCGGCCCGTCATTTGCGACTGACGCGGGATGATTTATTTCGCATTTTTAGCCGGCACAGCATTTTTGAGGGGGAAGCAGACGAACCCGGTGTCGGAGGCAAAACCAGCTTCATCCTGGTCGAGACGCATCATCTGATCCAGGGCCGAGTGGGCAAGGGGGCGTTAAAACTGGTTTTCCCGCAGGATCTTTTGGGCCAAGAGAGTCACTTTCAGGAATCGGAACCCGGCGTGGTGGAGGTGGTTCGGCCGCCAGGCATGGCCCGCTGGAACAAGGCGGCTGAAGCGGAGGCATTGGTCAAGCAGGCAATGCGCGAATTTATGACGGGTGAAAGCCTGAGCATGAGTTTAAAAAGCCAGGCGACGGGCGCGCCCTTCGCCGGCAGCGAAGGTTTGATGTTGTGTGCGGCGCGGGAATTTGATGAGGCCAGCGGGCGGTACTGGTTGAAATCCCTGCTCAAAGGGGGGGAGGAGCATGCGCAGGAAGACAAGGAGTTGATTGAGTGGATGATGAACAGCGCTGCCGAAATGCTCACGCGCGCCCAACGGATTGCTTATGACAAAATCGTTCACGCCGCCGAAACCAACACCACTCTCACCGCCCGGCTCGGTCTGCAGCTTGCTACCAATGTGGTGGAAGGGCATCTCAGGACCTTGCTCACCAGCGATCCCGTTATCATCATCGGAGACGAGGATATGACGGCCCGGCTACGGGAGATACTGGAACGTAAAAATTACTCGCCAACCGCATGCGCTTTGGCCCGGGCTGCCGCAAAGATGCAATTGGAACATGGAATCATGCTGCCGGAGTCACGGGATCAGCTCCGGAATCTTCTCCATGAGCTGCCCGGTCAGGGATCTCCAACACCCGCGCAATATCGGGCGTTAATGGGATTGTTATTCGGGACCGGGGAACGCCAGCAGAAGGAAGACAAACTCTATCATCACCGGGAGCCGATTTTGCGAGCACTGTCGGTCGCGCTATCCATACGCTGCCTGGATGAATGCGGCGAGCCCAGCGTGTTGGCGCTTTACCTGACGACGCTGCTGGATAACCAGTGGATCATGATGGAACGCGCGTTGACCCGCCTGATACCTTCCGGACAAGCGCTGCCGGTGGGCTGGTTCGACCGTTATATACTGCTTTCATCAGAAGAGCAGGAAGCCCTGGCGGCGCACATGCCAACCCCCGGCATCAGCAGGGAGGACCTCAAAGAGAAATTTTGGACCGTGGTAAGCCTGCTGTGCGAAGCCAGGGACCGAGTGACAGAGCGCATGCCCGATCTCTATCGGCAGGCTCGGGGGGAAGTGCTGGAGCGTGCTATTCAAGCCATCACCGCCACCGGAGAGGTTGTGCCGACCGTTTATAGAATCGTGTTTTTCACTCTGCCCTTGGCCTACGAGTGTGCGACCCCAAAACTCGGCGTGGTTACCCGCAAGCCCATGGAGATTTGCGGCTCCGAACTGAGGTCGGAAGCGATGGCACAAGGGGCCATGATGGCGGTCGAAATCCCTTTGAAAAAACTCACCGGCAAAACAAAGCCCTTGGAGGGCATGACGGTGGCCATCGAGGGATTGGGCAACGCCGGGAAGAATGTGGCCAACCTCATGGTGCAAAAAGGCGCCACGATTGTGGCCGTCAGCGACAGCAGGGGGGCGGTTATCAGCCAGGGCGGCTTTTCCCGGCAGGAACTGGCCGCGATCGTCGCGCATAAAAACTCCGGCAAGCGGTTCGATACCTTTCTTGCCAGCCCGGTGATCCGCGTGCTCTCTTCAAAACAGCACGCGGCCCTGGTCTATCACCCGGATCCCGCAGAGCTCAAGAAGGTCACCGCTGATATCCTGGTCCTCACGGCTATTCCCGCGTCCATCCACGGGGATAACGTCCGCGAACTTCGCGTCAAAGTGATTTGCGAATTGACGGGCGCCGCCGTGTCAGGAGATGCGAAACAAATCCTCAAGGAGCGTGGCATTCAGGTCATTCCTGACAACCTGGCCAGTTCCGGTGGATTATTGGTGTCCCTGTCGGAAATGCTCCAAAACAGCTTGGGACAGGTGTGGGACCGCCAACTTGAGGAAGACAATTTATATCAGCAGCTTGAACGCAGTTATGAGGCGGTCTGGGCCGTGACGCAACGCTATGATCTGGATTTGGCCACCGCTTCCGACATTCTGGCCCTGCACCGTATGCACGATCTGGCCATTTACCGCGAACACTTGGAAATCCTGTCCGCTCAACTCGCGGAGCGGATCCGGAGCATCCGCGCGGGCGAACGCGTACTGATTCTTTCCGACAATGACGAGGACGGGGTGGCCTCGGCGGCCATCATGCACCGGATGATCACCTGCCTGAATCCTGGTGTGGGAGATC
Source organism: Syntrophales bacterium (assembly GCA_030654195.1). Lineage (GTDB taxonomy): Bacteria > Desulfobacterota > Syntrophia > Syntrophales > UBA5619 > UBA5619. The sequence continues at coordinate 3,861 of JAURXV010000061.1, forward strand.
GGATCATCCATTTGAACGAGTCGTTTCGCTCCCCAATAGTACTGGAGCTCATACAACAAATGCAAGACACAGACATGCCAGTGAGACATGTCTTCGCGTTGGACCGTGCATTTCCCATCGATGAACCAGGACGAACCTACGTTGCCCGGGTGGCGGACCGATGCCAGGTGACGCTGGTCAACAATCATGAACTGCCCACGTCTCTACTCGAACAAAAATCATGCGCCGCCGCGGAGGTTGACACCGGACGCAGCCTCAAACCTGCGGCCTTGGGTATTTTACATATATCCCCGCAGACGCTAAAAGCTATCCTACCCGCCGACCAATTTCCCACCGCGATGATCCTGAAAGAAATCGCTGCGCTGCTGATCAGCGATAAACAGGTGTTAAATCAGATCGCCTGGCAGGCGGCTGTAGGCTGCTGTCTGGATGCGGCCATTGAAACAACCAGCGAATGGCGATTATTTTATAGCCAGTTCAATGCGGACCGCACGCTGGAGGCGGCCCGGGCCTTGAGGATGATTACCCGCGCAGGCGGGTATTTACAGTCCGTTCATGCGTTATTGGGGGTCGATCGTCCCGATCAACTGGAGACGCATGAGGTTTGGGAACGTTGCATGGCGGCCTACCGCATCCTCAACGAACGAGTGCAGGTGCTGGTCGAGAGAATCGCGTTGGAAAATCGCGGACGGGCGTTTGCCAGCCACTTTTTCACCCTTGACGAAGTGGCTTCACCAACGACCATCGCCGGAAATGAAAACGACGAACTGGATTTCTACCACTGGATCTCGGAACATCTGACCCAGCGAGGGGATTGGTGGGAAAAGCCCATCATTGTCGGGCAAGTTGTTATGGATGTCCGCGGACGCCGGTGTCTGGGTGTCAGGATTCGCAGCCCGCACGGAGTGGATCTCATGAAGGCAGGCTTGCCCGAACACTTTACGACCGGTGGATTGCCCAATACTGCGACTGCCAGGATACCGCTGGAATCCACCCAAACTCCACAGCAGGTATTCCAAAATATCGTAGATAAAATCTGGATGAAGACCACCCGTATTTCAATGCTTACACCGCGAGAAGATGTTGACCAAACATTGTAACTTTTCAGCGCCTCCAGGGCGTCGTTGGGTTGCAATGCCTTGATGGCCGTCGTTGCTCCGTTGAGAAGGATGAATTCGTCGTCAAAAAGAGAAATCTGTTCCATCGTCATCTCTCCGCCATCTTCAGCCAGATCTTGGCCGTCATGCGGGCGTCGTCGAGGGCGCGGTGGTTCTGCCGGTGGAGGCCGGCGTCGGGGAAGAGGTGGAGGTAGACGGTTTCCAGGGTGTGGTCCGAAAGGCGGGGGAGACGGCGCCGGCTGAGCTCCAGCGTGCAGAGGTGCGGGTGGGGGAAGCTCATCCCCAGCCGGGCGAACTCGTGGCGGAGAAAGCGGACGTCGAAGGCGGCGTTGTGCGCGACCAGGACGCTCTCCCGGATGAACTTGTCGAACAGGGGAAGGACCTGCTCCGGCGTCGGTTGCCCTGCGAGCATCTCGTCGGTGATCCCGTGGATCGCCTGGACGGCGTAGGGGACCGGCACCCCGGCGTCGATCAGCGAGGCGAACTCCCCGACGACGGCCCCCTCCTCGATGGCGACCGCGCCGATCTCGATCACCCGGTATCCTTGCCGGGGCGACAGGCCTGTCGTTTCAACGTCGACGACCACGTGGCGGTCGGCCCGGGGCGCCCCGCCCACGGCGGCGAAGGCTTCCTCCCGAGTGCGGATGATCGGTCTCATATCCAGCTCCTGCGGAATGATGCGCCCGACGCCGTCGGCGTGAAGCCCCGTCGTTTCAACATGCACAACCATGTGGCGGTCAACAAGCCCATAATTTAATGCCTTGTTATATTCATATTCCCCTCAAAGCCGCTCCACGGCGCCTCCCGGTGAAGAAAGGAGAGGGGAAGGTCATGCCTGAAGGACGAACAGGGCGTCGGCAACGACGGGCTTCGATCCGGCGATGATCACGGGATTCAGGTCGATCTCGGCGATCTCCGGGTGGAGGAGGGCGATTGCCCCCATGACCTGGAGGATCCCGGCGAGGGCAGGCGCGTCCACGGCGGGAAGGCCGCGGAACTCGCCCAGGAGCGCCTTCACCCGGATGTCGATGAGCATCTCCTCCGCCTCGACGGCGCTGAGGGGCGCCGAACGCATGCACGTATCCTGCAGCGCCTCCGTGAAGACGCCGCCGAGGCCAAACAGGACGCAGGGGCCAAAGCCCGGGAAGCGGGTCATTCCGGCAACGAACTCGCGCCCGCCCGCGACCATCTCCTGGATGAGGATGGGGATCGGCTTCCCGGCGGCCTCGCGGACCGACCGGAAGGCTTCGCGGAGGGCCTCTTCCGTCCGGATGTTCAGCGCGATGAGTCCGAGGCCCGACTTGTGCATGATCTCCCAGGCGCACGCCTTGACGGCGACCGGGAAGCCGATTCCGTTAGCAATTTTTACCGCCTCGTCTTCGGTCCGGGCGATCTCCTCCCGGGTGACCGGAACGCCATAGGCGTCGAGGAGCTGTTTTGCCTGATGCTCGTCGAGGGCGCTCTGCCCGGCGGCAAGTGCGACCCGGATGATTCTCGCTGCCTCCGGATGTTCTGCCGGCATGGTCAGGTTTGCGATGGGTTTCCGTTCCCGGATCTCCTTGTGGCGCAGAAGCGACGCCATCCCCCGCGCCGCCTTTTCCGGCGAGTCGAAGACGGGGATGTCATTGTCCATGTACAAGGAAGTGAAGTTGTCCTCCCGCCCGAAGAATGAGGAGATCACCAGCGGGAGATCGTATTTCCGATGGAACCCCACCGCGGCGGCCATATCCTTCGCCATCGTTTCAAGAAAGGCTTCACGCGAAACATCGGCCATCAGTCCGCTGATGTGGGAATAGACCATCTTCAAAAAGCCGGAATTCACCGCGCCGTGGAGGATGAGAGCGTCCACCTCGCCGCTCTCCATGATGAACTCGGGGATGGTGAGGGCCAGTACCTGCGTATCGAGGTGAAAGGTGAGATCCACCGGATTGGAGCTGGCGGCATGGGGCGGGATCAGCGGCCGGATCTTCGCTTGAAGGGCGTCTGAGAAGCGGGGGACCGTCATGCCTCCCCGATCGGCTGTATGGGAGATGGCCGTTCCCGGCCCTCCGGAGTTGGTAACGACGGCAAGCCGGTTGCCGCGCAGCGGCGGCTGGGTGGCGTGGGCCCAGCCGTGGGCGTAGAGATCATCGATGGAGTGACAGCGGATGATCCCGGCCTGCCTGAAGATGCCTTCATAGAGTAAATCAGGACCGGTGAGCGCCCCGGTGTGGCTCTGGCCGGCCTGGGCGCCGGCGGCTGATCCGCCCACATACTGGGCCAGCACCGGCTTGTGGGGAGTGATCCGCCTGGCGGCTTCGATGAACCGCCGGCCGTCGCGGAGTCCCTCGATGTACAGGATGATCGCCTTCGTCTGTTCGTCTTCTCCTAAGTATTCGAGGACGTCGATCATATCGATATCCGCCTCGTTTCCGCAACTGACCGCCTTGCTGAATCGGATTCCCCGCTCGTTGAGGTAGGGGAGCGTTTGAGCGACGTAGGTGCCGCTCTGGGAGGCGAAGCCGAGGGCGCCTTGTCTTCTGGGAAGCTCGCCTAGGGTCATGTTCAGGGCGGTCGCGGTATTCATGACCCCCATGCAGTTGGGGCCAAGGAAGCGCATCCCGGATGCCGCGGCAATCTCTTTGAGCCGCCCTTCCCGCTCCCGCCCGACGTCGCCGGTCTCCCTGAAGCCGGCGCTGATGATGATCGCCCGCTTCGTACCGATCTTCGCGAAATCTTCGAGTACAGGGATTACCTGGTCGGTTGGAACGACGATCAGGGCGAGGTCCGGGGGTTCGGGGAGGTCCATCGGCGAAGCGTAGGCCCTGTGGCCGAGGACGATCTTGTCGGTGGGGTGGATGGGATAGAACTTGCCCTGATAACCGTCCTTGATAAGCGAGAGGGCTTGCAGGGTTCCCATTTTCATTGGATTGTTGCCCGCGCCGGCCGTGGCGACGGATCGCGGGTGCAACAGCAGATGCAGCGGATTTTCCGGCATGAGTTCCCCTTTTTGTGTAACCGATCCTTGCTGATTCCCGACGAAACAGCGGCACTATAGGCAATCCGGCACACCCCGTCAAGCCATAATGGCGGCCGCGTAATGGCAAAGGAAGGGTTTCTGTAACTACAGAAGCATGTTTATAACCATTCTCAATACGTCATCCGTAAGCTTGGTCACGTTGACTGATTCCTAAAATTAATTGTATTGACCTGTCAATATTTTAAATGTAAACGGAAAACATCATAATATCGTCAGATAATAGACCAGTTATTTTTTCAGTAAGTCGTGATAGAAAAATAGTTATTGAAACAGTGAGGAGGCGGAACTATGAGGGAATTGGAATTTGATGGCATTATCATCGGCGCCGGTCCAAATGGACTCACTACGGCGGGATATCTCGCCAAGGCAGGGTTAAAAGTTGCGGTTCTGGAAAGGAGATATGAGATCGGGGGGGGATTAGCCACTGAAAACCTGCTGCTCCCGGGCATGCTGGTGGACAGTCACGCCATCTACCACATGATGTGCGAGTACGCACCGCCCTTAAGGGATTTCGAGCTGGAAACAAGATATGACATGAAGTGGATTTATCCCGATCTCCAGGTTGTCATGCCCTTTCAAGACGGCACCTACCTTGCCCTGTACAGTGACCCGGAAAAGTCAGCCGAGTCCATCAGAAAGTTCTCTGAGAAGGATGCCGAATCCTTCCTCAACTTCGCCAGCATTTCCGATGAGGCGATGGATATTTTCCTTGCCCCGGCAAGTTACGTCAATCCGTTGCCGAGTATCGAGCAGGCGGCAAAGCTGGAACTCCATCCGGCGACGAAGTGGGATGACGAATTGACCGGATATTCGCCCCGGCAGATCGTTGACTCCTGGTTCGAAAACGACAAGGTCCGGACGCTCTTCCTCTATCTTTCCACCATGTGGGGGCTTGATTACGACCTCGAAGGCCTGGGTTATCTGGTGCCCCTGATGATAAACCGGGGTTGGCATTTCCGCCTGAGTCATATGGGCTCCCATCACGTGGCCCACCTGATGGGAAAGTATATTTGCGAGAACGGCAGCAGGGTCATAAGCGGCTGCGTGATCAAAAAAATCATCATCGAGAACCATGAAGCCAAAGGCGTTGAACTGGATGACGGCACGATAATCAAGGCCGGAAAATTCGTTTGCAGCACCCTTAATCCTCACCAGACCTTCTATGACTATGTCGGCAAGGAACATCTCGAACCTGAATTAATAACCAGGCTGGATCAGTGGAAGTATTCAGACATGAGCTTCTTTACTGTCCATCTGGCCCTCACGGAAACACCGCATTTCAAAATATTCGATAAACACCCGGAACTCGCCAATGCCCTTATCTACGTTATAGGGTATGAATGCGAGCAGGACCTGATCAACCACCTGGAGGCTTCCAGGAGAGGGGAACTGCACGACGGTGGATTCAACTGCTGCTTCCCGTCGATTCATGATCCGATACGCGTCCATCGCCATCCCGACAGCTTTGTAAAACACATCGGTCTCATTTCCATGGAGTGCGCTCCCTACAACCTGCAAGACGGGGGGGCCCTGGCCTGGAACAAGATGAGAAGGCCCTATGCGGAACGCTGCAAGGCCGTCCTCGCAAAGTACGCGCCAAACATGAATAAGGATACGATCGTGTGGGATTATATCGGTACACCTTTAGATATAGAAAACAAGTTCCCCGACATGAAACAGGGTTGTTTCAAACAGGGCGCCTACCTCCCTTTGCAGATGGGGTATTTCAGACCGAACGAATACTGCAGCCAGCATGATACAATGATAAAAAAGCTCTATATTGGCGGATCATCTACCCATTCCGGTGGGATGATTACCTTTGGGCCCGGCTTTAACGCCGCTGAAAAGATCGTCGAGGATTTGGGGGTTAAGAAATGGTGGCCCGAGCCGCGCGGCGTGAAAGAGGCGAGAGAACTCGGACTATTTTAGTCTTGTCGAAAGGATGATGTCATGTTTGTAAGATCCACCGGCTTAGGTCGAACATTGCTTACGGGAAGAATCGACAAGATTGTGACCACAACCGTGGTCCCCTCGACCCTGGAACCGCCCACCGATGGTTCTAAAGAACCGATGCGGCTCCTGGTGGAGATCGAAATCACGAATCCCGTTCACTGGACGGTGAGAGCATTTATAGACCCGCCTGATTTAAGGGAAATGATAAAGATCATCCTCACCCGTCCGGGACTTATTTTGAGCTGCCTCAAGTTTCTCTTTATGAAGGGCCCGAAGTATGATGAGCAAGCGCAGGCAGGCACGCATGTCGCAGCCGCCGTGCCCCTGCCGGGTCCTGCCGTTCCATCGAAAGTTGGATCCGGGCCGGCGCCAGCAGGTCCCAGACCCATTCCCGTAAGGAAAAAGTGAAGGTAACCGAGGCCATAAGCAATACGCATCAGGATACAGGGAGGGTATTATGCCAGACAAAAAGTATGATGCAGTTATCGTCGGAGGTGGGCATCACGCAACCATAATCGCGTGTTATCTGCAGCGGGCCGGTCTCAAGACAGCCATGTTCGAACGGTGGCACGAAATGGGCGGGGGCGCCTGCGGCGAAGAGTTGCCGCTGCCGGGTTTCATACAGAATGTATGTGCGCACTTTACGAGATTTTATACGAATCCGGCGTACGCCGATTTTAATTTGCGAGACTTCGGATTGGTTTACCTGTTCCCGGAAAACAACGAGGCGTGGATTTATCCTGACGGCAGCTACATTTTGGGGAAAACGATTTTCCCGGTCGTGGATCCTCTCAACGGCAGGTCTGAATTCTCGCAGGCAGCGGCCGACTACACGATCAAAGAGATTGCCAAGATCAACCAGGACGATGCCAATACGGTGGAGGATATCATCCGACGATTCAAAAACAAGTGGAAAAAGGCTTTGGGACTTTACCGTTACACCGGACCCGGCGAATGGGGTAACAGACCTGATCCCCTTGAGTCGCTGTTTGACGATCCGAAAGATGGCCTGGATCGCGACATCTGCATGGGAACCGTCGGAGAGATCGCCACCAGGATGTTTAAGAGTCCGGAAATGCAGACCTTTTACATGCGCGCCATACAGACCTCAAACGGCCTTCTGCCCTGCGACAGACCGGGACCATACTGGCATGTTCACGCGCTGGGCCTCATCCTCTCCATGGATGCCGCTGCGATCGTAACGGGCGGGACGCACAGCATCACCCATGCCCTCCTCCGGGCCTTCGAGCAGTACGGAGGGGAATTTTTCATTCTCAACGAAGTAAAGAAAGTCCTGGTAGATAACAACAAGGCATATGGAATAGAATTGAAAAATGGCGACCGGGTGCTGGCAGACATCGTCGTGAGCGATTTGAGCATAGAACTAACCCTGGAGGCCGTGGGCAAGGAGTGGACGCCCGATGAGCTCTGGGCGAAGACGCAGAAACTGAAGGTAAAACCGCCGACGCTGGAAGACAAGGGATATGAGCGGACCCAGATTCTGTGGGGAAACATTGCCCTTATGGAAGCGCCCAAGTACCCGATGAACCCGGAGTTGGGAATGGTCCCCAGGTTATACTTCGGCAAGGCTGACCCCGAGTATTTCCTGAGCGGCCGTTATCAGAAGGAACGCTGGGAAAAAGGCATCGCCGATCAGCTTTATCTCCTGGTGGCGCCGGACGTACAGTGGGATAAGACCCGCGCCCCGGCCGGGAGATTCTCTGCCCTCGTAGAGACGTTCACGTGCCCCTGGAGAAATTTCTCGGAAAGAGAGTGGCTGAGAATCAAGAAAGAGATTGAGTTCCGCATGGTGGAAGAGTGGGGTAAATATGCCCCCAATGTGACGATGGATAACTTCATTTCCGGGTGGATCGCCACGCCGGACGACGTGGTCAACAGAAATCTCTGTATGCCTCAGGGCGGTTGGGGAGCGCTTGATGCCCACTATGAGTGTTCCGGAAGATTGAGACCCTTTCCGGAGATATCCGGTTACCGCTTGCCGGTGAAGAATTACTACCTCTGTTCATCGGCGGCGCATTCGGCCCACGGCATAGGTCGCGGCAGCAGCTACAACTGTTACAAGGTAATTGCTCAGGATCTTGGTCTGAAATACCGGCCATGGGAAGAGCGCGGATGGTAGCAGCCGGACAGAGGGAATAACATGAAACCAGACATAAAAAGGAGGTGATATCAAGTAACAGATGAAAAGATTAGCGGGAAAAGTGGTCATCATCACGGGAGCGGGGAAAGGGCTGGGCAAGGCCTTTGCCTTGAGATTTGCCGACGAAGGCGCCAGGCTTGTCCTCGTGACCAGGAAAGACATGGATGGCCTTAAAAAAACGGCCGAGGAAGTAACAGCCAAAGGCGCTGACTGCATCTTTTTCCAGGCGGATGTTACGAAACTGGATGATATGCAGAAAGTGGCTGATGAGACCGCAAAGAAGTTCGGAAGAATCGATGTCCTGGTCAATAATGCCGCTTACTATTTCGGCGTCGAGCGGAGGCCTTTCCATGCGATCCCGCCTGAAGAGTGGGATCTGATGATGAGCATCAACGTAAAGGGCCCCTGGATCTGTGCCCGAACCGTATTTCCGCATATGAAGGCACAGGGGAAGGGTAAGATCATCAACCTTACCTCCGAGGTTTTTTTCACAGGTTCCAATGGTTTTGTTCATTATGTCGCCTCCAAGGGCGGGGTCGTGGGGTTAACCAGGGCTCTGGCCGCCGAGCTTGGACCGGACAACATCACGGTGAACGCTGTGGCGCCGGGTTTTACCGACACTGAGGCGAGCCGAACCATAGCGGATGTGGCCAAATATGACACATCGAAGACGCCGCTCAGGAGACTGGGCACGGCCGAAGACATCGTCGGAGCGGTAATTTTTCTCGCTTCTGATGACGCCGACTTTATTACGGGGGAGATAATACTTGTGGATGGCGGACGGGCCATGCACTAAACCTTGATGGCCCGTAACAAGACGGAACACGATAAATTTTGGACGGATCCGTAAAACATTTAACCCTTTGCAAGAAGGATATGATGGAGGGAGCATACGATGAAAATTTATGATTGCGTACCAGGATTTGAATTTGATGAGAAAACCGATCTTCAACAGTCTCCGGTCTGGTTTCTTGACGGTACCCACTCTGTTCCCCCCTGGACGCCGATGTTCGGGTGGCTCTGGATCAATTTCTGCCGTCACGGGATGCAGTACGGGGCGGAGACCCTGCAGTTGCCCACCGTCCACGGCTGGGACTGGCGTTTTAAGGATGGCGGCGCCTACCTGACGCTATTATTGGTGGGCTCGGAGGAAGAAAAAAAAGTTAGAGAGGCAAAGTTCCAGCAGGCAATCCGGCCTTTCGTGGAGGACTACGACAAACTCTGGACGGGTTTGCTGGAGGAGCTGTTCGTTCGTTACGAGAAAATAAAAGCGGTAGACGGCGAAAAAGCCACCCAGATAGAACTCCTGGAAAACTTCGAGTACGCAATCGCCACCTGCCGCAGAATGTGGGAAATCCACATGTATATGATGTACGGCACCTACACGCCCTTCGTGCTATTTGAAAAGCTCTGCAAGCATCTGCTGAACATCGATGATACCCATCCTGATTTCCAGAAGCTGATGTGCGGCTTCGATAATGAGAGTTTCCGCGTCGACCGTGCTCTGTGCGACTATGCCCAGAAATTAAGGGACATCGGCATGGAAGCAACCCTGCAGGCGACGGCCCCCAAAGATTGGGAAGCCAAGCTTCAGGCCACCGACAAGGGACGTGAATTCCTCAAGGACTTCGCCGTGTTCCTGGACACGAAAGCCGGCTGGCGGATGGAGAGAATGGCCGAGATTTGCTTGCCTACGTGGGCGGAAGATTTACCTCAGGCCTTCGATAAGATTGCGGTTTACCTGAAGGCGGGGGAGAAGTTTGACCTCGAAAAAAAGAGGCTGGCTCTCGAACAGGAAAGAAAGAAAACAGAGGTTGAGTTGCTGGCCAAGGTCACGCCCGAACAGAGGGGATGGTTTTCCACGCTCATGAAAATTGCTCAGAACTGCAGCCGTTTCAGTGAAGAGCATAACCACTACCTGGACCAGAAAACCCATGCCCTGCTGCGCAAGACCTGTCTTGATATGGGCAAGCGGTTTGCGGCCGCAGGAACTACCTCCGAGCGGGACGACATCTTTTTCCTCATGCCCGATGAAGTCCGCAAGGCAGGAATCAACCCCGGGCAATTCAACCTCAAGGGCATCGTAGAGCGCCGCCGGGCTGAATGGACACAGTGGAACAAGAACGGGAACCCGCCCGTCATTTTAAGGGATGATTTCAGTATGCCGCAAGCCATGGAGGTGATGGTAAAATCCATGGACCCGATCGCCCTCAAAGTAGTCGTAGGCACAATGCCGGAAGCCCGACCTGATATCAAGGCCGATCTCTTCGGAACCTGCGGGTCCGCCGGTGTGGCCGAAGGCATCGCCAGGGTCGTCTTCAAGGAAGAAGATCTCGCCACCATACGGAATGGGGATATCCTCGTAGCGGTGAGCACCTCGCCGGCCTGGACGCCGATCTTCGGGATGATCAAGGGGGTTGTGGTGGACAGAGGCGGCAGTCTCTCCCATGCCGCCATCGTAGGCAGAGAATACGGCATCCCCGTGGTGATGAACGTATTCGAAGGGACGACGAAGATTAAATCTGGACAGAGAATAAAAGTAGATGCTAATTTAGGAACAGTAGTAATACTCTCGTAACCCCGATAAACGGGAATCCGGTATTAAATATCTACCGGGTTCCCGTCCACGGGCGATAACACGGAAAGGTGCGAGATAATTGCAAAAGTACCAATAAATTCCCTCCCCCTTGCGGGGGAGGGTTAGGGTGGGGGGGCGCTTGGCGTGAAATCAGAATGTTGCAGATTCACCCACCCCCTAACCCCCTCCCGTGAAGGGAGGGGGAACATGTT
>JAURXV010000094.1 GCA_030654195.1 Syntrophales bacterium
GAGAGGCTACAGGGTCGGCGTTATCAAGCATGACGCCCACCGTTTCGACATCGACCATCCGGGAAAGGACAGCCACCGCTTGACCTCTGCCGGGGTAGACACCATGCTGCTCTCCTCTCCCGAAAAACTGGCGCTGGTGAAAATACATGCCGCATCCCCTCCCATAGAGGAACTCCTGGCGGCCTACTTCACCGATGTGGATATCGTCCTGACCGAGGGATTCAAGCATGGTTCCCTGCCGAAAATCGAGCTGCACCGCAAGGAACGCAGCGCCACGCTCATCTGCCGGGGGGCGAAGAACGATCCGACGCTTCAGGCGGTGGCAAGCGATGAACCGCTCGAACTGGACGTGCCGGTGCTCGATCTCAACGATGTCGGAGCAATCGCCGACTTCATCGAGGAGAGGTTTCTGACCCTGAAATCCGGAATGCTCCGTTGACAATCCGGTCAGACGGACTTAGAATAACAGCCGTCATCACCGGCGATTCAAGGTTGGCCATTTGCCAGAAAAATTAAAGGAGCGCATTATGTGGGAATATACGGACAAGGTCAGGGAGCATTTTCTGAACCCAAGGAATGTCGGGGAAGTCGAAAATCCGGACGGCGTTGCCGAGGTCGGTTCGATCGCCTGCGGGGACGCGCTCAAACTTTCCTTCAAACTCGATGAGAACAAACGGATCCAGGAGGCGAAATTCAAGACCTTCGGCTGCGCCAGCGCCATCGCCTCCTCTTCGGCGCTCACCGAGATGATCAAGGGGATGACGCTGGAGGAGGCCCAGAAGGTGACCAACCAGGACATCGCCGCCTTCCTCGGCGGTCTGCCCGAGGAAAAAATGCACTGCAGCGTCATGGGGAAGGAGGCCCTCGAAAAGGCGATCGAGAATTACCAGGGGGCGCCGGCCAAGGAGCCGGGCGCGAAGATCGTCTGCGAGTGCTTCGGCGTGACGGACCGGGAGATCGAACGGGCCGTCCGGGAAAACAACCTCACGACGGTCGAGGATGTGACGAATTACACCAAGGCGGGCGGCGGCTGCGGCAACTGCCATGACGCGATCCGGCAGATCATCGAGAGGGTGCGGGCGGAGGCCAAACCGGCGGCGACGCCGAAGATGACCAACATCCAGAAGATCCGAATGATCGAGGAGGCCCTCGAACGGGAGATCCGGCCGTCACTGAAACACGACGGCGGCGACATCGAGCTGATCGACGTCGTCGGCAACCGGGTCATCGTTGCCGTGCGGGGCGCCTGCGCCGTCTGCAAGGCGTCCGACATCACGCTGAAGCACTTCGTCGAGGCGAAACTCCGGGATCTGGTTTCACCCGACCTGATCATCGAGGAGGTGGCCCCATGAAAATCGTTTATCTGGACAACAATGCCACGACCCAGGTGGCCTCCGAGGTGCTGGAGGCGATGCTCCCCTATTTCCATGAATATTACGGCAACCCCTCCAGTATGCACTCCTTCGGCGGCCAGGTCGCCCGGAGGATCCGCGAGGCCCGCGAGCAGGTCGCGGCGCTGATCGGCGCAACGCCGGACGAGATCATCTTCACGAGCTGCGGCACGGAGAGCGACAACGCAGCCATCCGCTCGGCCCTGGCGACCTATCCGGAAAGGCGCCGCATTGTAACCAGCCGGGTTGAGCACCCCGCCGTCAAGTCCCTCTGCGCCAATCTCGCCGGCCAGGGCTACCGGATCACGGAACTGCCCGTCGAGAAGAACGGCCTGCTGGACATGGAACAGTTCGTCGGCAGCCTGACCCCCGATACGGCGGTGGTCAGCCTCATGTGGGCCAACAACGAGACTGGGGTCCTCTTCCCGGTGGAGAAGGCGGCAGATCTGTCCCATGAACGGGGCATCCCGTTCCACACCGATGCGGTGCAATCGACCGGCAAGATCCCGATCGACATGAAGAAGAACATGATCGACATGCTCTCCTTCTCCGGTCACAAGCTCCACGCCCCCAAGGGGATCGGCGTACTGTACGTTCGCAAGGGAACGCGGTTTTCCCCGTTTCTGATCGGGGGACATCAGGAGAAGGGACGCCGGGGCGGCACGGAGAACACCCCGAGCATCATCGGGCTGGGAAAGGCATGCGAACTGGCTGCCCGCCACCTGGATACGGAAAGCAGCGCCGTGACGCGGCTGCGCGACAGGCTGGAGGAAGCACTGCTGGCCCGCATCCCGCAAAGCCGGGTCAACGGGGACATTCTGCAGCGGCTTCCCAACACGACGAACATCAGTTTCGAGTTCGTCGAGGGGGAGGGGATCCTGCTGCTGATGAACGAATACGGCATCTGCGCCTCCTCCGGGTCGGCCTGCACCTCCGGCTCCCTGCAACCTTCCCATGTGCTGCGCGCGATGGGCGTCCCCTTCACGATGGCCCACGGTTCCATCCGGTTCAGCCTGAGCATCTACAATACGGAGGAGGAGATCGATTTCGTGATCGAGAAGCTGCCCCCCATCATCGAGCGGCTGCGCAGCATGTCCCCCTACTGGACCTCCGTCGCACAGGCGTGCGCGAGCGTGTAAAGGAGCGGGAATTCCCGGCGGGTCTCTTCATGTGTTCACCGACGGCTGCGCATGATCCCCGGCTATCCCTGCCCCCCGTCAACTTTGGGTTTGAAGTGGTTGTGCAGGGTTTCCGGAATGCTGATCAGCAGCGGCATTCGGATCAGAAGGTCGATGCCCACGAAGAGGATGAAGATGTATTGCGGTCCGACCTTGTCCCAGATGATCCCCGCCGTCAGGGCCAGGAAGGCGCCCAGAAGCATCTTGAAAAACCGGTTGATGCCGATCCATCTTCCCATCTGTTCGGGAGGCACCAGTTCTCTTTCTATGGCGGCGGCGATCGATGCGCCGATAAAGTAAAAGCCCTGCAGGATTCCGGCGATGACCAGAAAAGCCGGGGAGGGCGCCAGGATCAGCATCAGGTTGGAAATCCAGAAAAGCGGAATCGTGATATACAGTATTTTCTTTCTGCCGATCCGGTCCGCCAGCCTGCCCAGAGGAATGGCCAGTGCGATGGATGCCAGCGCCGATCCGGTGACCATGGCGCCCAGGACGAATTCATTCGCCCCTTTGATCTGGTAGGCGAATACCTGGGTGAAGGGGAAAACCATTCCCAGCGGCAGTTGGGCAATGGAGGCAACGACCAGCCATTTTTTCAGATGCCCGCCGCCTTTGAGGACCTCGGAGATATCCTTCAACAGGATCGGCCTCTGGCTGCCCGCCTTTACCCACGTTCGTTCCGAAAGCTGTGTCAGCACAACCACGAACGTACCGATCGTAATCATCAACCCTGAAAAGAACAGGGGTCTTATTCCATCGATATTAACGCCGCCATACAGCGTGACCAGCCAGGTTGCCAGCATCGGTCCGGCCATCCCCAGGAGACCCGCGGCGACCGTCTCGCAGATCAGCATGCCGGTGGCCCGGTCCCGGTTGACCAGGCAGTTGCCGCAGATGGTGGCACAGCTATGGCTGCTGGTGGCTAAACCCAGCCAGTAGCCCACCATGGCGATGATGGTCACCCCCCAGTTTTTCGCCAGGCCGTAGGTCAGGTACGAGACGGCCATGAAACCAATGCCGATCATGTAGATTTTTTTGGGACCGATTCGGTCGATGAGCCACCCGGTAAAGGGTCCGCAGAAACCCGCGATGATCATGCCGATGCTGTTGACGATACCCAGTTGGGTGCCCGTCGCCCCCAGCGCCACGATATAGATGGAGAGGTAGGGAAAGACCATCTGGTAGGCCAGTTTGTCGAGGGAGGTGCGCAAAACGGTGATTTTCCAGTCCCGCTGCTGCCGTTTCAGAAAGGAAAGAGCGTTGCCGAGAAAGGCCGGCAGCGGCCCGGCATATTGTTCCACAGGGTTGCTCAAGCCATCTCCCTCCTAAGTGAAGTCGATCAAAATGCGCGGCGGCTGTTCCATGGTGAAGACCCGGTCGACGATGGAATCCGGGATCATGTTCCTGTCGGTTTTTTTGCCGCGAGATGGGCGGAGTATAGGGGAAGGGGCCATGCGTGTCAAGGCGGCAGAGGGGAAGAATTTTTTTATGGCATTCCCGCCGGAAGCTTGGTATATTCTCCGCCACTGCCTGAAATTCCGGAAAAACGGGGAGCATGTGCCCCGTTTGCCCAAGAGGCATGGGGGGCCGTCCCCCGATTTCCGATTGCGAGGAGAGAAGGCCGATGGAGGGTCACGTTCCCAGGAAGATCTTTTTCACCAAGGGCGTCGGCACCCACAAGGATGAACTCCACTCCTTCGAGCGGGCGCTCCGCGACGCGGGGATTGAACGTTGCAACCTGGTGCAGGTCTCCAGCATCGTTCCCCCCAACTGCAAGATGATATCAAAAACGCAGGGGCTCAAGGAGTTGATTGCAGGGGGGATCACCTTTTGCGTCATGAGTCGCTGCTGCAGCAACGAACCGAAGCGCCTCCTGGCGGCGTCGGTCGGCTGCGCCATCCCGGCCGATCAGCGATCCCACGGATACATCAGCGAACACCACGCCTTCGGCCAGACGGAGAAACATGCGGGCGATTACGCGGAGGACATGGCCGCGGCCATGCTTGCATCGACGCTGGGCATCGATTTCAATGTCGACGAAAGCTGGGATGAAAAGAAGGAGATCTTCAAGATTAGCGGGAAGATCGTCAGAACCCGAAACGTCACCCAATCGACCATCGTGAAGAACAGCGGCTATACCACGGTGATCGCGGCGGCGGTCTTTATTTTCTGACCGACGCACCGGAAAAGCAGACCCCGCGGGGAGAAAGGATGAACGATGGAGATCTTTCAGGCCGTTACGAAGAGAAGGAGCATCCGGCGGTTCAAACCGGATCCTGTTCCGGAGCCATTGCTTCGGGAGATCCTTGAAGCGGCCCGCTGGTCCCCCTCCTGGGGGAATACCCAACCGTGGGAGATCTCGGTCGTCACCGGGGCTGCGCTGGACCGCTTCAAAAAGGCGAACCGGCAGCATCTCCTGGACGGCGTCATCTCCGGCCCGGATACCCCGATGCCCGAAGCCTGGCCCGAACCTCTGAAACAGCGCTACGGGGATGTGGGTAAACAGGTTCTGACCGCACTGGAGATTCCCCGCGGAGACAAGGAGGCGCGTCTCCGCTATGCCGGCGACATGTTCGCCCTCTTCAACGCCCCTTCTCTTCTGCTGTTCTGCGTGGACAAAGCCATCCCCCGGGAATACGCGATGCTGGACACGGGGGCAATCATGCAGACCGTCTGTCTGCTGGTCCACGCCCGGGGGTTGGGGAGCTGCATCCTGGCCGCATCAGTTCGCTATCCGGCACTGATCCGGGAGATCATCCCGATCGCGGAGACAAAGGCCGTCATCATCGGCGTAGCGCTCGGCTATCCCGACGGGGAGGCGCCGGTCAACCAATTCACAAGGGGAAGGGCGAACCTGGACGCGTTCACCCTCTGGTTCAAATGAACGAGAAGGCGACGAACGGATCGGCAGGGAGAAAAAATCCGGGAAGCGAGCGTCGCCCGGATGCAAAAAGAGGCCTTTTACAAAACGTTTATGGATGGGATACCACCTTGGTGAAGCGAACGATTTCGCACGCTGGAGGGCACGGTCAGGCCGGGGCCCGGTGAGGCGGAATCGCATATTTGAAAGGGAGGAAGTGAGTATGGCAACAGCGACGAAGGTTCCGGTAAAACCGGCGAAGGCCGCGGCAAAGGCCCCTGCCAAAACAAAGACCCCCGTGAAGGCTCCGGCAAAGGCGGCGGTGAAGGCGTCGGCCAAACCGGTCAAAGCCAAGGCAAAAGCCCCGGTGAAGGCGCCGGCCAAGGCCAAGGCGAAAGCAAAGACGGTCGCCAAGGCCAAACCGGCGGCCAAGAAACCGGCCAAGGCGAAGAAGTGATCCTCTGAGTTGCCGCGGAAAAACGTCCGCCGGGAACCACAAGCAAGCTGTCAGGTTCCCGGCGGATAAAACCGGGAGGGTGGGGCAATTCTATTTCACCGTCCGGCCGACGATCCGGTAGTTGAATTCATAATTCAGCGCGCCGCTCCAGTCCGCCTGGAAGACCCCCTTGTAGCGTGTGCCGTGTACGGGTCCGACCGGTTTCCCGTAGGTGTAGAACCAGTTGACGATCGGGCTTCCGGAAAATCCCAGCGCGATCCAGTAGGCGCCCGGCATCAGGACGGTGTTCTCCCGGCTGAAATCAAAGTCCACCCACCGGTAGCCCGGCCGCGGGGAGATCTCCTCGACGTTGACGAGGGCGCTCGCCGCGATGGGGGGGCCGGGCTTCCCGTCCCGGTCCGCAAAAATGTCCACCCATAGCGACCCTTCCCCTCCGAAGTTGTGCAGCGCGAGGCCCACTTTTTCAAGGCGGACCGGCTTCTGCAGGATCACCACCTGGGCGTATTGGGTCAGGTTTGTCGTCACGTATTCGGCGGTCTCGACGAGGAAATTGCGGCGCATCTCGAAGGCGTCCCCGCCGGCGGATCGGGTCACCCGCGGGAAGGCAAAATCGACATCTTCGGGAAACGCAAGGTTGCCGAAGAGGAGGGGAGCATCAAAACGGAAGGCGCGCCTCTCGGCCTCGGTGTACACGGGCAGGGGCGGAAGGGGTTTGATCTCAAGCAGCTGGAACGATGCCCGGACCGACGGGCTGAGGAGGAGGTTCCGGGGGCCGTAGTTCTCCCGTTCCCCCCGGATCCGGACCTCATCCTTCCGAAAGTCCGCGTTTACAGCCTCCTGGAGCCTGGGCTTTCCGGCCGTGTCGCGGGCCTGGGTCCAGGTGAGCAGGCCGTCGTTTTTCGTCTCGTTGTTGTCGACGCCCACCTCGACGCGGATGAAACGGCTGGAGACAAAAAGTACGGAGTTCTGCGGATCGAACGGCACCCAGCCCAGATCGGGAAACCAGACCTCGATCCAGGAGTGACGGCCCTGGCCCATCTTGAGGGTCATGACCCCCTGCTGCCAGGCCACGTCGAGGGGTCGGTTCAGCGTGATGCCGTTGATGATCCGGACGGGGATGCCGGACGCCCGAAGAAGGGCGGCGCTCAGGTGGGAAAAATTCTGACAGTTCCCCTTTCCCGACTCGAGTGCGTAGATCGCATCATACTGCAAGGGAGGACTGACGTAGGAGACATGATCCACCACCCAGGAGATCAGCCGCTGGACCGCATCGAATTCGGTGGAGACCCCTTTGGTCAGCTCGCCCGCCAGTGAGCGGATCCGGGGATGATCAGACTGGACCTGCTCCGTCGCCCCGAGATAATCCCGGAACTCGCGTGTGACCGTCGTCAGCGGGAAAGGGGCCTTGGTCTCGATGGTCTCCAGGCCCGTCGTGTTGGCCACGGTGACCGAGAAGCGGACATCGATGAGACCGGGGGGGCTGTTCCACACGGCGGTAAGGATGAGATTCCCCCTGCCGTCTTCGCTTTTCTTCTGTTCATCGGGACGGGGAGCAAACGAGACATCGACGTCCCGGATCTCCTGACGGAACGTGGGGGAGTCGAAATTCCGGGGCGTGACGAAGCTGAGCGTGGCCTTTCGGACGCCATCGCCGGTGGTGATCGTCTCCCGAAGCTCATAACGGATCTCCGCACCCATCCCGCCCCGGAGCGTGTAATTCTCCGCCCGGACCGGAGCCGTCATGAGGAGGAGAAAACCCAGAATCGCACCGAGCCAATTTTTCATCCCCCCGTCTCCTTTTCCTGCTTGTAATATCAATGGCGTTTTCATCCTTCGTTGTGCCCGCGCCGGACACAAGGGTTAGTCGGATCGGACAGGGGTGCAGGGGCTGTACCGGAATGCTCCACGGTTTTCCTCACGGATTCGACGGTTTGCAAATCACCTCCCGGATCCGGAGATCGAAGAGATGCGCGCTGGTCGCGGGCTTGAGGAGGAGGGCCGTATCCGCCCCTTTCCCCGAACCGCCGACGGAGATCACATCACCGTCGGTCTGGACGAGACCGGCGTCCGCCGCCATCAGCGCGATCTCAACAGCCACCTTCGTTCCCTGACCGAAGATCCGGAGGGTATAGGCCATAACCTCATCGACCTGGTAGGCGCCGACCTTGTTTCGCACGCCGCGGCCCACGCCGCCGAAGGCGTGGGCGCAGGTAAGAACCTCCACGCCCTGAGCCTGGAGCGCCCGGCGGTCTTCTTCACGCAACTCCTGGACATCGGGCTCCGCGAATCCCGTCACATGCGTCACCGCGATGATCCGCAGGGAGGGGTCGAGGTGCTTGCGCGCCTCGAAGGCCGTTCGCCCGCCGCAAGTCGCTACGACGATCCGGTCAATCGAAAGTTCCTTCGCCCGCCTTCCGACGGCCTCCAGAACGGCCAACGTATTGGCAGGACCAGGCTTCGGGAAATACCGACAGGGAATCTCTGAAAACGCTGGGGATGATATCATTCCTCCGGCCTCCAAAAAAACGGATGGGTTTTGAGACCATGATAAAGAACGACAAGATTTGTGTCAACGATTATTCGCCGGCGGCGGCCGCATGGAAAATAGATGGAAAAATATCATTTGACAAAAAAGGAATAATCGTTAACTTAAGCGAAATTCTGACGGACCGGGAAAAGGTCCGAAAAAAAGGAGATAACCATGTTTTCTGTATCTGAAAAAGCGAGTGAGATGATTAAGGAATTCCTTAAGAGTCGCTCGGAGGCCGCTTCCATCCGGGTTCTCATGCAGGAGGGCGGCTGATCGGGGCCCTCTCTGGGCATGGCTCTGGATGAGTCAGCACCGAACGACGAGGTATTCGAGGACCGGGGGGTAAAATTCCTGGTCGAGAAGGACCTTTTTGATAAGGTCAAACCCATTGCAGTCGAATTCATCACCACGCCGCGGGGAGGTGGGTTCAAGCTGACCTCCGGCCTGGGTCAGGAAGGCGCCTGCGGCTCCTGCACCAGTTGCTGAGATGACGCCCCGGGGACCCGATTGTCCCCGGGCTTTTTCTTTATCCCCCCATGAAAGAAGAAGATCCCCTTTCTCCGGAACGGAACCGCGCCGACGGCCTCATGTCTGCGGGACGTCCCGCAGAGGCGGTTCAAATCTATCGCAAATTGATCGCAGGCCGTCCGGATGAGGATTCACTTCTCCTCGCCTTGGCCTGGGCGCTCCACGACAGCGGAGAAACGGCGGAAGCCGCCGTCTGTTTCGAACAGCTATTCCGGAAGGAGCTCTCACGCAAACTCTTCACCGGCTTCGCTTATGACGAACTTGTCCGGATATACCGGGAGGGGAAGAACGGGGAGGCCCTGGTCTCGGTCTGCCAGCGGGCTGCGGCCGCACAGCCGGAGGATATCGGCCTCCTCCGGACGCTCGGCGAGGCTTGCCTCACAGCGGGAAAGGCCGATGAGGCCGTTCGGGTCTTTCAAAAGCTGACCGGGCTCGAACCGGATGCGCCGGAAAACTGGTGTTCGTTCGGTGACGGATGGCTTGCCGCGGGCGAACCCGCTCAAGCCGAAACCGCATACAACAAGGCTGCGGAGATCGACCGCGCGGCGGAAACCCTCTTTTTCAGCCGTCTGGCAGACGGTCTTCTCCGCGCCGGATATCCGGAAAGGGCAACGGCGGTCTGGGAAAGGTGTCTTGCTGCGCGTTCGGATGAGCCCTTTTCCTGGATGGGGCAGGGCGATGTTCTGATCCGCCTGGGGAAACCGGATGCCGCCGCGGAGGCATACAGCCGGGCGGCAGATCTCCAGCCTTTGGCCGCGGGGGGGGTGTGGAACCGACTGGGCCATTGCCTCACAAAAGAGGGTCTTCACGCACACGCGGCGTCTGCCTTCGCCAAAGCCATCGCCGCTGAACCGGAAAACCCTCTCTATCCGCTGTGCCTGGCGGAGTCCTATGCCGCCCAAGGGCGCGACGACCTCGCTGCCGACGTCCTCCGCCGGGCGGAGTCGCTGAAGCCGTTTCCTCACGGCCGCTGAGAAGAGACCTCAGCCCTTCCCCATCTTCAGCAGCGTTTCATGAAAGATGTGGTAGAAGGCCTTGTTGTCGGCCACGCCCTGCTTGATGATCTTTCCCGCATCATCGATGCTCTTGAGATTGATGACGAGATTGACGCTCCGATTGAAGGCGGCCATGTTGTCCATCGTCCGGTATTTCTCGCTGACCAATGCCACGAAGAATCGCCGCCGCGTCGTCATGTTCAGGTTTTCCAGATACTGAAGGACATCATTCGCCTCCGGATTCGCCGTGTCAAAGAGTTCGTTTACGACAACGACGTCGAAGACGTGAAACCGCATAGCTTTGAGGGCCTCCTTGGCCGTTTCCTGCGCCGTCACCTGGTATCCCAGCGCCTTGATGCCGCTGCTGATCTTTTCCCGGGCGGCCGGATCGGATTCGCAGACCAGGGCGGTCGCGCCTCCCTCCCCGACGAAGTCGAACGGCCGGTCCGCGGCATCGTAACCCTCCGCCGCCACCTCATTCAAAAGGGCCTTCTGCTCTTCCATGATCTGTCCCCTCTCCTTATTCTTCAGGTTTTCCAATTATTTTATCATTTTGATCCAGGACGGCTCCGCAAAAAGCTCCGGAGGCAAGACGCGCGGCTAGAATTTTCTCTCCGGCTTCCCGTAGCTCTTGTCCACCTCAAGCTTGCCGATGTCCGTCGTGGTCTGCCCGCGCGAGCTCTTTACCGTGTCGATGCCGCGTCCGACGATCCCCTTGTTGGAGGCGTAGGCCTTCCCGGTCTCCTCGCTGATAAGCCCCTTGCTGAAAAGGTCGACGATGTAGTCGTCGAAGGTGATCATCCCGAAAGCCTTCCCCGCCTGGATGATCTCGTAGTAGGTTTTTCCCTCCGATTCGCCGTGAAGGATCGTGTCCTTCACCCGTAGATTGGATCCCATGATCTCGAAGGCCGCGACGCGCCCGCCCCCCTCCTTGGGCAGCAGTCGCTGGCAGACGATCCAGCGGACCGTATCGGCGAGCCGGATCCGGACCTGGGTCTCCTCTTCGGAGGAAAACATGCCGAGGACGCGGTTGATCGTCTGCCCGGCGTCGACCGTGTGGAGGGTGCTGACGACGAGATGCCCCGTCTCCGCAGCGGAGATGCCGATCTCGACCGTTTCCCGGTCCCGCATTTCGCCGACGAGGATCACCTTTGGCGCCTGGCGGAGCGCGGCGCGCAGCCCGCTCGCGAAGGTATCGAAATCGTTCCCCATCTCCCGCTGGTTGAAGGTGGCCATCTTGTGGGGATGGGTGTACTCGACCGGATCCTCGAGCGTCACGATGTGGACCGATTTCCTCTCGTTGATATCATTGAGGAGCGCCGCGAGCGAGGTCGTCTTGCCACTCCCCGTCGCACCGGTCACGAAGATGATCCCGTTTTTCTCCTCGGCCATCTTGTGGAACGCCTCCGGGAGATTCATGTCCGCGAAGGTCGGGATCCGGGTCTCTAATTTTCGCAGGATGATGGAGTAGTTCCCCCGCTGGGAGAAGATGTTCACGCGGAAGCGGGCCTTGCCCGGGAGCTCGTACGAGGAGTCGCACGACCCCTGGGAAAGCAGAATCTCCGTCAGCCGCCGGTCCTGGTTGATCAGGTTGAGCGCGAAGATCTCCGTCTGGAAAGGGGTCAGCTTCGGAATAGGCGGGTCCAGCTCCACGCCGGTGAGCTGTCCCGAGCTCTCGACCTGAAAGGGCTTCCCGACCGTGATATTCAGGTCCGACACGTTCTTGAAAGCATCGAGCATCTTGCCCAGGATATAATCGATCTCCTGTTTTCTCATGGTAAAGCCTCCTCAAAATGGCTCCGGCGCCGGTCGCTTACGCCTCGGTGAAGTCCGTCGGCGGATTCTTCAGGAACGGCCGGAACCGCTGCTTGTCGTTCGCCTTCAGGTACGCCTCGTCGCCGCTGATCCACCCC
>JAURXV010000063.1 GCA_030654195.1 Syntrophales bacterium
GGTCCCTGCCCCCAAAGTAGTGGAATCAAGGTTAAACGGTCGCCTCTTCGTCCAGGAGCCGCAGCGCATCATCCCGGCTGAAGCCGGTCACGCGGTCCTCTGAAAAGGTCAGCACGCCTCTCCGGCCCAGTTCCGCCAGGATCTCGTGGATCTCCGCCGTCTCCTTGCCCGTGATTCTTGCCAGCTCCGCGTCCGGGTTCCGATCGTCCGGGAGCGGCCACACCCTCAAGAAATAAAGGGTAGCGATCAGCCGCACCCAGGACTGGGTCAGTTCCTCCAACGCTTCGTTCGTGTGTCGGATGCGGTTGGAGAACTCTTTCAGCATGAAGAGGGAAACGTCGTCGCTATCCCTCAGGAGGCTCCGCAGGGTGTCCCCGTTGACGACGGCGATGTGACTCTCCTCCAGGCTGCGGGCGGAGGCGGTCCGCGGGGCGTGGATCAGCGCCGCCATCTCGCCGAAGTACTCCCCCGGTCCCATTTCGGCGAGGACCTTCTTCGCCTGCCCGGCGCTCTTTTCCATCCGGACGCGGCCGCCCAGGACGTAGAAGATGTCCTGACCGATGTCTCCCTCACGGAAAATGTATTCGTCCGGGCCGTAGAGGCGGCCAAATTTCCGGAAGAGCCGCTCGTCGACCTGCATGCGGCCTCTCCGGGGCTTCAGGAGGGCTTTTTCGAGGAGAATCATATCCCGCCGCTGGTAGGAGGATATCAGTTCCGCGCAGAACAGCAGGATCAGTGCAACGTAAAAGACCCAGATGACGAGGATAACCACCGCCTCCAGCGAACCGAAGATGACATGGTAGCGGGTGTAGCTGGTGATGTACCAGGCGAAGAACTGCTTTGCGATTTCCATCAGGGCGGAGAAGATTGCGCTTCCGATGAGGGCGCTCTTCAGGCTGACCTTTCCCGAGGGGATCACCTTGTAGACGAAGGTGAAGAACAGGACGGTAAGGAAGTAAGGGAGGAGGTAGCGGAAGAAGATCCCATAGACTTCCGGCAGGAAAAAGACCCCGCCCTGGACGAGAAGGGGCTGCCTGGAAAGGATGGCCGCCACGTAGGTGATCCCGACGCTGAGGACGCCGACCGTCCATCCCAGCGGGATCATCGCGATGGCGAGGATCTTCTTGAGGAAGTAATTCCGGCGGGTCCTCGAACGAAAGATGATGTTCAGGGCCGTTTCGATGGCGCTGAAGATCATCGCCGAAAACCAGATCAAACTGATGATTCCCGCCCAGCCGAGGAGCTCTTTCTTCCCCTCGATCTGGCCGAACTGTGTCAGCAGGGCGCCCGAGAAGGAGGGGATGAACTGGCGGATCCCCTCGAGGAGCTTTTTCTGTATTCCCGGATCGGCGCCGAAGGTATGGCCGACCAGCAGCAAGGTCAGGATGAACAAAGGGATGATCGACAGGATGGCGTACAGCGCGATGGCGGCGGCCTGGTTGGTGTCGCCGTTCGTTCGATAGTTGCGGATGGCGTTGCTGAGGATGTCCCAGGCGGAGGCGAATCGGAGGCGGATGACGCCCGGCGTCGCCTTTTTCCCGCGTTCGTTCCGGCTGGGATTCATCATCTTCTCCAGGGGACACCTTGCGGCAAGGTGTCCCCGTCCGGTTTATTGTATCAGTCCCTCATCACCGCGCGGAGCGCCTCAATCGCCGTTTCGATATCGGCTTCACCGATCCCGTGGTGGGTGAGCATCCGGAAGCGGGCCGGCCCCGGATGAGAGAGCATCACCCCCTTCTCCTTGAGGCGCGCCATGAACGCGTCGTCCGTGAAGCGATGATCAACGAGATCGATGTAGAGGATGTTCGTCCGGACGCGGTCCGGTTCGGTGACCAGTCCCTGAATCCGTGAGATTCCTTCGGCAAGACGATGGGCGTTCGCATGGTCTTCCGCAAGACGTTCGATCATCTCTTCCAGGGCGACAATCCCCGCGGCCGCGATGATTCCGGCCTGGCGCATTCCGCCGCCCAGCATTTTCCGGATCCTGCGGGCACGCGCGATGAATTCTCCGTTCCCGCAGATCACGGAGCCCACGGGTGCAGCGAGCCCTTTCGAGAGACAGACGTTTACGGAATCAATTCCCCGGGTCAATTCCCGGACGTCCACGCCGAGGGCGATAGCGGCGTTGAAGATCCGGGCGCCGTCGAGGTGGACGGCAATGCCGCGGCGCTTCGCAAGTGCAACGACGGCGGCGGTGTAGTCGGGCGTCAGCGCTGCGCCGTAACAGCGGTTGTGGGTATTTTCCAGGCAGATGAGCCGCGTCCTTGGGAAATGGATGTTGTCGCCGCGGATGGCGGCCTCGATCTGATCGAGTCGCATTGTCCCGTCCGGCAGGTTTGGTATGGTGTGGGGGAAGATGCCGCCCAGGGCGGACATGCCGCCCGCCTCGTTCAGGAAGATGTGCGAGCAGTCGCCCAGGATCGCCTCTTCGCCGCGGGCGCAGTGCGTGAGCGCGCAGGTGATGTTGCCCATCGTGCCGCTCGTGACCAGGAGCGCCGCTTCCATTCCCAGCCGTTCGGCCATAATCGCCTCGAGGCGATTGATCGTGGGGTCTTCGGCGAAGACGTCGTCGCCGAGATCGGCGTGAAAGATGGCTTCGCGCATGGCCTGCGTAGGAAGGGTTACCGTGTCGCTTCGCAGATCGATGATGGACATGATCAATCTCCAATGATATTTTTTAAAAAGGGTGGTGAAACCGTCCTTTACGCGGCAATCTTTCACAGTCGAGTTCTTTAGTCAAGCATTTCCGATTTGTTGACGGCGCGCAATAATTCTGTCTCATGAATCAGAAGATTCGTTGACTTTCTGCAGAATGTATTCTACAGACCCAACCACTAAAGGGGAGTAGCTGTTCGGGCAGGGTCAACATGCTGGCGCTTGGCGCCTGGTCTTGCCGTTGGATAAATACCAATTAGCGAGAGCTTTAGTATGATGCCGTTCATACTAAAGCTCTCGCTTTTTTTGCGTGAAAGGAGTCATCAATGACGGCTTTTTTACTATCCATGTCTTTTGTCGTCCTCGCGGAGATGGGGGACAAGACCCAGCTTCTGGCCATGGCTTTTGCGACGCGATACAAGGCAACCACCGTTTTATGGGCGGTCTTCTGGGCCACTCTCTTTAATCACCTGCTTGCCGTGGTCGTTGGAAATTATCTAACCCATCTCATTTCCATTCAATACATCCAGATTGCCGCCGCCGTCTCCTTTATCCTCTTCGGGCTCTGGACGATTCGTGGCGATGAACTGAATAATGAAGACAAACGGTTTTCCTTCAGCCCTTTCTGGACGGTGGCGATCGCTTTTTTCATCGCCGAGATGGGCGATAAAACCCAGTTGGCAACGGTCGCCCTGGCCGCCAAATACCAGTCCATCATTCCTGTTTGGCTGGGAACGACGACGGGTATGGTCATTGCCGATGCCATCGGCATTATCATCGGAATCGTCATCGGGAAAAAGATTCCCGAGCGGGCAGTGAAATGGTTCGCCGCTATGATATTTATACTTTTCGGCATGATAGGGCTCTGTCAGTATCTGCCGGGAACGCTTCTCACCCCCGTTAATATTGCGGTCGCCATATTGTTCATCATCGGGGCTGTTTTCTTTGTCGCCCGCATGGGAAAAGCATAAAAAAGAAGGGGCAGAAAATCATGGAGGGTGAGGGAAGGTAGTGTCATTTCAGGGAAATCCTTAGATCGGCCAATGACCTGATGGACGGTCAGCCGCCTAAAGAGCCGATCACCGCCGTGATCGCCATCGCGGTGGGAGTGCCCGGAGTCGAGCATGTCCACGCGATCCGAAGTCGGTGATCTTCGTTTTTTCCTGAACCCTGCTTTCATGACGGTACTTCCTTTCCCGTACCGGACATATCACGCATCCGCATCGGCAAACTTGTACCCGATGCCGCGCACGGTCAGGATGTACTGGGGATTCGACTGGTCCGGTTCGATTGCCCCCCGCAGGCGGCTGATATGGACATCCACGGTGCGTGGCTCCACGAAGGCATCATCTCCCCAGACGCGGTCCAGCAGTTGCTCCCGGCTGTAGACCCGGCCGGGATGGCCGATGAAAAAGTGAAGCAGCTTGAATTCACGGGAACTCAGTTCAACCGGTCGGCCATCCACCGTCACCTGATAGGATTTGAAATCGACATGGAGCCCCTTGAAATCGAACGACTCCGGCAGATCATCGTCCGGACGCCGTTCCGTCCGTCGCAGGACGGCGCGGATGCGGGCGATGAGTTCCCGGACATGGAACGGCTTGGTGATGTAGTCGTCCGCTCCGATCTCCAGACCCAGGATCTTGTCAACGGGGTCGGACTTGGCGGTCAGCATTATGATGGGCAGGGCGGCTGTTTCGGCCTGGCGACGGATCATCCGGCACACCTCCATGCCCGGCATTGCCGGCATCATCAGATCAAGGATGACGAGGTCCGGCTTTTCCGCATTGACCAACTCCCATGCCTTTCGACCGTCAAAGGCCTTACGGACGGCAAACCCTTCCTGTTCGAGGTTGTAGGCGATCAACTCGACGATATCTTTTTCATCGTCGACAATGAGGATCTTCTTTCTCGTCATGGTTTGTTTTTTCCCTTTGGGGGCTCAGTGTACCACAAATCCGTCATTCCGAATCCCTGAAAATGGGAAAATGGAGAGAAACCGTTGTGCCGTTCCCCAGGGCGCTGTCGATGAGCACCCGTCCGCCGTGGGCCATCATCAGGTGTTTGACGATGGACAACCCCAGCCCCGTGCCGCCCGGTTCGCGGGAGCGCGTCTTGTCCGCCCGGTAGAAGCGCTCGCCCAGCCGGGGAATCTCGCCCTTCGGGATGCCGACGCCCGTATCTGCGATCCGGACGGTCAGCCACTCTTCCTCGCCCGGTGAAGTCGTGATCGCGATCGTCCCCCCGATCGGGGTAAATTTGATAGCATTATCCAGAATATTGATCAGAATCTGCGCCAGCCGGTCCCGATCGGCGCGGATCAGCGGAAGTTCCCCGGCAATCTCTTTCCGGATCGTCAACCCTTTTTCCGCAGCCCTCGCCTCGACAACGGCCAGGACTTGATCGAGCGCCTCTTCGATCCGCACCCCTTCCAGATGGAGTTTCGCCTCTCCCAGTTCGAGACCGGACAAGGTCAGCAGGTCGTCCACGAGGCGGTTCAGCCGTTCGGCATTCTCCCGGATCGTTCGCAGGAATTCCAGCGCCTTCTCTCGGTCATCTATGGCGCCCTGCTGCAGCGTTTCCGCAAATCCGATGATCGCCGTTATAGGCGTTCGGATTTCGTGGGTGACGTTGGCCACAAAATCGGTGCGGGTCCTTTCGAGTTTCTTCAGGCGCGACACGTCGTGGAAGACCAGCATGGTTTTGCGCTCCCCGTCGGTCTCACCCCAGACGGCGGATATCGTCACGTCCATTATGATCGGCCGGTCGTCCCCCAGCCCGATCTCCTCGCAGACGGTCTCTTTCCTCTCCCGAAACCGCTCCAGCGCGTCGCGGAGTTTAATATTTCTGAACGCCTCCAGAAGGGTCTTGCCGATGACCTCCCCGCGCGGACGGCCGGTCATCTCCTCCATTCCCCGATTGACCGACTCGATCCGGTTTTCGGCGTCCAGGACCATGACGCCTTCACTCATGCCGGAAAACAGCGATTCCAGTTTTCGTTTCTCCTCGTCGGCCGTTCGGATCTTTTCCTGAAGGGCCGTAACAATTTCGTTTATGTTTTCGGACAGTTGACCGATTTCATCCCGGGATTCGAGCCTCAGTGCGCCGGAGACGTCCCCCGTGCGAACCTTCCCGGTGAACGCCGCCAGTCTGCCGATGGGAGAGAGCATCTTGAGGGAAAACAGCAGCGCAATCAACAGGAAGGCGATAACGGTCCCAAGAAGGATACCGAAAACGGCTTTCCCGATCCCGTCGATGGTCAGCGTGATTTCCGCGAGAGGACGGGAGAGGCGGACATACCCCGTCGTCCGCGATCCATCCCGGAGGGGGACGGCCACATAGAGCATCTCCTTCTTCAAGGTATGGCTATAGCGGACGGCCTTCCCCACGCCCCTCAGACGGGCCTCCTGGATCTCCGAGCGGTTGAGGTGATCGTCCGTCTCTGCGTCTCCGAGTTCCGAATCTGCCGTGACCCGGCCCGCAGCGTCGATCAAGGTCAGGCGGGCGCGGGTGCGTTCCGCCAGTTCTCCGGCATGCCCGGCGATCTCTGCCGCCGGCATCAGCGCGATGATCCGCGCGCCGGCCGCCATCTCCTCCCCGATCCGGATCATCAGATCCGTCCTGAGTTCTCTTTCGATCAGAAGACCGGCGACCGTAACGGCCGCGACGCCGATCGCGAGAAAGGCGGCAATAAATTTATGGAAAAGACGAATCTTCATCCCTGCTCCGCTGAGGCCGGCTTATGCCGGACGCTCTTTCCCGTAACCATGTAGATGACCATGTCCGCGACGCCTTCGGCATGATCCGCGATCCGCTCCAGGCTCTTGGAGATCTGCATGATGTAGAGACAGATTTGAATTTTCCGGGGATCCTCCATCATGAATGTGAGCAGCTCCCGGAAAACCTGGTCGTTCAACTGGTCGATGACGGCGTCTTCCTCCCCGACCTTCTTCGCCAGTTCGACGTCCTCGCGCACCATGGCATCCAGACTCTTCCGGATCATCCCCCGGCTGATCTCCACCATCCGGGGGAGATCCACATAGGGCTTGATTTGTGGAAGATCATTGAGGATCAGCACCTTCTCGGCGATGTTCGCCGCCATGTCCCCGATGCGCTCCAGATGGCCGGTGATCTTGATGGCCGTCGTGATGAAGCGCAGATCACGGGCGGCGGGCTGCCGCAGGGCCAGCAGACGGATGCACTTTTCCTCCAGATCAACGTCCAGACGGTCGATCTGTTCGTCCTCACGGACGATCTCTCGCGCCAGAACGGAGTTCCTTTCCAGAAGCGCCTGCGCCCCCCGCTCGAGCGCCCTTTCCGTCAGGGCGCCAAGGTAAAGAAGGCCTTCCCGGATCTCCTGAAGTTCCCGCTCGTATTCCCGGCTGGTGTGTCTTTTGTCTTCCATGGAATTGCTCCGTTTTCCTTTTTGGGGGACAGATTTGTTTTCCTTTGGGGACAGATTTGAAATCTGTCCCCAAAGGAAAACAGCGCCGCGGTATTACCCGAAGCGTCCGGTAATGTAGTCCTCCGTTTGTTTCACATCCGGATTGGTGAAGATCTTCTCCGTGGCGTTGAATTCTATCAGTTTTCCCAGGTAGAAGAAACCCGTGTATTCCGAGATGCGGGCCGCCTGCTGCATGTTGTGGGTCACGATGATGATGGTATAATGCTTCTTCAACGTATCGATCAACTCCTCGATCTTCGCGGTGGAGATCGGGTCCAGGGCCGACGACGGTTCGTCCATCAGGATGACGTCGGGTTTCATGGCAAGCGCCCGGGCGATGCAGAGGCGCTGCTGCTGGCCGCCGGAGAGGGTCATGGCCGACTTCGTGAGGATATCCTTCACTTCGTCCCACAGAACCGCCTGCCTCAGGCTCTCCTCCACCAGGGCCTCGATCTCTTCGCTGTCCACGATCCCCGACAGTTTCGGCGCGTAGGTGATATTGTTGTAGATCGATTTCGGAAAGGGATTCGGCTTCTGAAACACCATGCCGATCCGCTGGCGGATCTCCACAGGGTCTACGTCGGGGGCATAGATGTTCCGACCTTCCAAGAGGATTTCCCCTTCCACGCGAGTTCCGTCGATCAGGTCGTTCATCCGGTTGAGGAGCCGGAGCAATGTCGACTTCCCGCAGCCGGACGGCCCGATCAGCGCGGTGACCTTGTTCTTTTCGAAATCCACAGTGACGTCCGAAAGCGCCCGGAAAGCACCATAGAAGAAATCCACATTTTTCGTCCGGACGATGAAATCTTTTTCCACAGTTACCACCTTTTATTCCTTCTGAACATGCTGCGCATGATGATAGCGATCAGATCAATCCCCAGCACCAGCGCGATCAGGACCAGGACCGTTCCGTACTGCAGCGGCCTCGTCTCTTCGATATGCGTTCCGGCCGTGGCCAGCACGTAGATGTGATAAGGAAGGGCCATCACCTCGTCAAAGATCGATTTCGGCAGAACCGCGGTGAAAAAGGCCGCCGCCGTGAACATGATCGGCGCGGTCTCGCCGGCGGCGCGGCCGACCCCCAGGATCGCGCCGGTCAGGATGCCGGGCAGCGCCGAGGGGAGAACGATCCGGAAGATGGTGTTCCATTTCGAGACGCCCAGCGCGAGGGAGGCCTCGCGGAACGTCTGGGGCACCGCCTTGAGGGCCTCCTCCGCGGCCCCGATGATCGTGGGCAGGATCAGGATGCCGAGCGTCAGCGCGCCGGCGAGGATGCTGGAGCCGAACTTCAGAAAAACGACAAAGAAACCGAGGCCGAAAAGACCGAAAACCACGGAGGGGACGCCGGCCAGACAGTTCACGCCGACGCGGATGATTCGGCTGAGGGCGCCCTGCTTCGCGTACTCCGTCAGAAAGATCGCGGAAACGACCCCCAGCGGCAGGGCGACCAGGATCGCCCCCACGGTCAGATAGAGGGTGCCGACAATCGCCGGCATGATCCCGCCCTTCGTCATCGAATCGGTGGGCGACTGGGTGAGAAACTCCCAGGTAATGGCCCGGAAACCATGGGCCAGGATGTAGGCGAGGATCCCCAGCAGGGCGAGGGTGATCACGAGCGCGGAGAGGCGCACAGCGCCGAAGAACAGCCGCTGTTTGAAGTAACGCGATCTCATCGATGACTCGAAAGTTTTCCCGTTCATAGCGTTCCCGACCCCGTCTCCCTGAACCGGTTGGAGATGTAATCGGCGATCAGATTGAACGCCAGCGTGATGACGAACAGGACGATGCCCGTGGCGAACAGCGCGTGGTAATGGCCGCTCCTGAAGGGCGCCTCGCCCATCTCAGCGGCGATGCTCGCCGTCATGGGCCGGACCGCATCGAAAATGGATTCGGGAATCGCCGCCGCCCCCCCAGCCACCATGAGTACGACCATCGTTTCGCCGATCGCCCGGGCCATTCCGAGGATCACCGCCGTGGAGATTCCCGAGAGGGCCGCCGGGATGATCACCCGGATGATCGTTTCATACTTCGTCGCGCCCAGCGCGTAGGAGGCCTCCTTGAACTCGCGGGGAACGGCGTACAGCGCGTCTTCCGAAATGCTGGAAATCGTCGGAATGGCCATGATCGCAAGCATGACGGCGGCGTTCATGATGTTGAGCCCCGTAGGCAGATCGAAGGTTTCCTGCAGCCAGGGTCCTACAATGACCATGCCGAAGAAACCGAGGACCACCGAGGGCAGTCCGGCCAGCAGCTCGATGACGGACTTCAGGATCTCCTTGATGCCGCCCGGCGCTATCTCGGCAATGTAGACGGCGGAGAGGATCCCCAGCGGAACGGCGATAAGACAGGCGAAAAACGTGACGGCGAGCGAACCGACGATCAGCGGCCAGATCCCGTATTCCGGCGGTTCGTAGGTGGGATACCAGGCCGTCCCGAACAGGAAATCGGTCACGGAAATCTGTTTGAACAGCGGAAGACCTTCCCGGAACAGAAAGACCAGGATCAGCCCAAACAGCAGCACCGACAGGAACGCAAAGAAGCCGAACAGATTCCGGATGGCGATCTCTTTGGTGTGTTTCGTCAGGCTGTGTTTCCGGTTTTTCATATGGTCAGCAGATTATTTCTTTCCTTTTTTATCGGCCGGCAGTGGAACGAATCCTTCCTTCGCAACCAGCTTCTGACCTTCGGAACCCAGAATAAACTTGATGAATTTCGCCGTCTCGCCCTTCGGCTCCCCGTTCGTGTACATGTACAGATGCCGGGAAACCGGAAACTCCTTCGAGAGGACCGTCTTCGCCGATGCCTCAACTCCATTCACTGTCAGGGGCTTCACCGTCTTGTTGATGTACCCGAACCCGATGTACCCGATCGCATACCGATTCTTCGAAATCGCCTGCACGATCGCCCCGTTGGATGCCTGCAACTGCGCCTTCGGCGTCACCTTCGCCTTGTTCAGAACCATCTCGCCCCAGGCTTCGAATGTGCCCGAACTGCTGTCCCGCGAGATCACGACGATCTGCAGGTCGTCTCCGCCCACCTCTTTCCAGTTCGTGATCTTCCCCTGGTAGATCTGGCTCAACTGATCGATCGTCAGGTCCTTCACCCGGTTCTTCGGGTTTACGATCGGCACGATCGCGTCGATCGCCACCGCGATCTCCTTCGGCTCGATACCCTTCGACTTCGCCAGCACCACCTCTGAGCTTTTGATCTCCCGCGATGAGTTCGCGATGTCCGTCGACCCGTCGATCAGCGCCTTGATCCCCTCGCCTGATCCGCCGCCGGAAAGGGAGATCTTCGCACCCGGATTCGCCTTCATGTAGGCCTCCAGAGCCACCTGGGCCACCGGCAGAACCGTCGTCGATCCCTTGATCACAATGTTTTCCGCAAAGGCCGCGCCCGCTCCAATCGCCAGGCAAAACCCGCTCAAGATCAACTGCTGAAAAAATTTTCTCATTTTGTTTCCTCCTCAAATTTTTGCGGCACAATATAACGGAGGATTGTTGCAGTTTGATGACGGCTTTGTGAAGATTCGGTGAAAAACAACGATTTAGGCCCATCTTGCCCCGTTGCAGCCTTATGCCGTCGAAAGCGATTCTCTTGCAGAGGCCATATATTATACATATCACCCTCCGGAAATTTACTCAAGGCTGAGGATCCCAACCAATCCCTCGGACAAAGGCGGTAGATTCCAGAGAGATCTGTCGCGCAGAGAGCAGCCCGACTCTCCGTATCTTCAAACCGGTCCCGTGTTTCGTTATTTTGCCTCGCTCCGTTGCTGCTTATTCCGGGCGATGGTGACCAGCATTTTTTCGCGACGACGGGGTCCTGGCGGCATCCGTCCCGGATCATCGGGCGCCATCCACGACAACCGGCGCCTGTTTTGGTATGGAGGCCTTGCGCCGATTGGCAATCCACTTGCTCAGCCCGCAAACGAACGCAATAAAGAATACCATCGCGGCATACTCGACCCACTTGCGCGGGTTCAGCAGTTGGGCGACCAGAAATGTGCAAACCACCCGGACGACGACGGCCCCGCCCGCGCCCAACCCGATCCCCCACAGGCGTTGTCTGCCCGGCAGAATTCGATTGCAAAACCCGCATTCATACGGTAGCTTGACGGCCATGAACTTTGCCACCCGCACCCTCTTGACCTGCATCGCGCTGTTGGGCTTGACCGTCACGGCGTGCGGCCCGAAGGAGCCGGGGCGCGCCCCGGCGGGGAGCGCCGCCGCCACCCCCGCCTATGGGGACATTCTGGTGGAGGGGTCAATCGGCGACGCGTCGAACCTCATCCCGCTCCTTGCTTCGGACTCCACCTCCCACGGGATCGCGGGGCTTGTCTTCAACGGCCTCATCAAGTACGACAAGGATATCCGCATCGTGGGAGATCTGGCCGAATCATGGGAGATCTCCAAAGACGGCCTCGTCATCACCTTTCACCTGCGAAAGGGAGTGCGGTGGCACGACGGACGCCCCTTCACCGCGGCAGACGTCCTCTACACCTACCAGGTTACGGTCGATCCGAAGACGCCCACCGCTTATGCGGGCGACTTTCTTAAAGTGAAGAAGGCCGAGGTCCTCGACGATTGGACCTTCCGGGCAACCTACGACAAACCCTTCGCACCCGCGCTGATGAGTTGGTCGGTCGGCATCCTGCCGAAGCATCTGCTGACCGGCAAGGAGATCACCACCTCCCCGCTCGGCCGGCGCCCGATCGGCACGGGACCGTACAAGTTCAAGGAGTGGGTGACCGGCCAGAAGATCGTTCTCGTCTCCAATCCGGACTATTTCGAGGGGAGGCCCTATATCGACGGCTACATCCTGCGGATCATCCCCGATACCGCAACGATGTTCCTGGAGCTGCGCGCGAACGGCATCGACCGGATGGGGTTGACGCCGCTCCAGTACACGCGGCAGACGGAGAACAACCTCTTCCGGGAGAATTTCAACAAGTACCGTTACCTCTCCTTCGCCTACACCTACATGGGCTACAATTTGAAAAACCCGCTCTTCGCCGACAAACGGGTCCGCCAGGCGATCGCCCATGCGGTGAATCGGGTGGAAATGATCGACGGTGTCCTGCTCGGCCTCGGGAAGCCCGCCACCGGACCATACAAGCCGGGAACCTGGGCGTACAACCCGAAGGTCCGCGCCTACCCGTACGATCCGGCGAAGGCGAAGGCGCTGCTGGCCGAGGCGGGCTGGAAAGACTTAAATGGCGACGGCGTCCTCGAAAAGGACGGTCTCCCCTTCACCTTCGAGATCATTACGAACCAGGGGAACGAGATCCGGGCGAAGTGCGCCGAGATCATCCAGCGGCGTCTGGCCGAGGTGGGGATCAAGGTAAAGATCCGGGTGGTCGAGTGGGCGGCGTTTGTGAAAGATTTCATCAACAAGCGGAAATTCGACGCGACGATCCTGGGCTGGACGATCCCGACGGAGCCGGACCTCTACGACGTCTGGCATTCGAGCAAGACAGGGCCGGAGGAGCTGAATTTCATTTCTTATAAAAACGGGGAGGTGGACGCCCTGATCGAAAAAGGGCGGGAGACTTTCGACCAGTCCGTTCGGAAGCGCTACTACGACCGGATCCAGGAGATCTTCGGCGAGGAGCAGCCCTACCTGTTTCTCTACGTCCCGGATGCGCTCCCGATCGTCCACGCCCGCTTCCGCGGGGTGGAGGTCGCGCCGCTCGGAATCGACCACAACTTTATCAAGTGGTACGTTCCAAAGGTGGAACAGAAGCTCGTGATGAAACCATAGCCGGTTAAAATCATAACGGTTTATGAGCCTGATAAAGACCTATGGATCGACTATAAGATCAGGAGGAAGTAATGATGAGAAACGCAATCAAGGAAACATACAGCGAGCAGTACGTGACGTATACACTGGAAATGGATGGGTAATTCTACATCGTAGAGCATGTACCGGCCAGGGTGTGCCTGGAGACGGGGGAACAATATTTTGCCCCGGAGACGGTTGAAAAAATGCAGAAGATCATCTGGGGACAAAGAAAGCCGGTCAAGGTGATCGAAACCCCTGTTTGAAGGCAGGCATGAGTTAGATTGGTTATGATCACTTCCATACACCGCTGATACGGAATAGGGCGTTTTTTTATTCCCAATGTCACCCATGAAGTAAAGAAAGGAGAACACTGCATTGAAATCCTCATGCGCAACGTGCTGGTTTCGCGACTATACGGAACGAAATCCGAACTCGCTACTTGCCAGGATTTGGCGGTGGCACACCGGTTGGTGTCCAGGCTGGAAAGCATACCAAAAAGAATTGGCCGAGAAAGACACAACCAAGACATCCTGACCAATGAGATTTGAGAAGGTCCTGTAGAATCGTTCAATACGAGGATTCAGAGAGATCCTTGAGGAGTGCACCATGAGCGGACCGATCGAAAAAATTGCGGAGTTGATTGTCGATTCGCTCAGAATCGTGGTGTTCGTTGGCGCAGGTCTGAGCACAGAGTCCGGAATTCCCGATTTCCGAAGTCCCGGAGGCGTTTGGGATAAGTACGATCCGCAGGAGTTTTATTTTCAGAGGTTTCTGGAAAGCGAAACTTCCCGGGAGAAATACTGGCAGATGGCAACGGATATGTATGAATCGATGAAAGATGCCGAGCCCAATCGGGCTCATCTTGCCATTGCAGAGCTTGAGCAACTTGGAAAGCTCGACTGCCTGATCACACAGAACATCGACGGCCTTCATTTTAAGGCCGGTAATTCGCCGGATAAAGTACTGGAACTTCACGGCACCGCCATGCACGTAACCTGCCTGAACTGTCACAAACGGTACGACCGGGATGCAATTCAGATCCGGATAGCCGGCGGTGACAAAGCGCCCCGCTGTGATGCGTGTAAAGGTCTCCTCAAACCTGCCACGATATCCTTCGGACAGTCAATGCCGGCTGAAGAAACTCAGGCAGCTTACGAGCACTCGGCTGCTTGTGACCTTTTTATCGTCATCGGATCTTCCCTTGTGGTCCAACCCGCTGCCCAAATGCCGGTAATCGCGAAACAGAACGGCGCAAAGCTCGTGATCATCAACCGGGATGAGACACCGTGCGATCCAATCGCAGACTATGTTGTGAATGCGCAGGCAAGCCCGACCATGGCAACCGTGATTGAGCGGGTCCGAAGAGCGCTCGCGAATATTTCAAGGGTTTAATCAGGTGAACCGGCATTTCATATCAGAATTTCATACTTACAGGACTATGTCGAAACGAAGAAAGAACCCGTCATTCAATGATCTCATCCTACATAGGAGATTTGCTAAGAATCGGCCACACCGATAGACCTGAAGTTCAAATACAAAGGTTGATACTGGATCTCCGGAGCATTTTATTGAATGCCGAATGTAGAACTAAACCGCTGCGCGGTAGATCTGGAGCCCTGTATTAGTGGTAAGTAAACTACGTACCGGCTAAAGCCGGTACGTAGTTTACTTCATCCGGCAATGATGTTCTTTCCCTCCATGGGTGTGATATGGACGATGTAAATGTTAACGGCTGGATGAAAAGGGGGCTTGCGGAAACGTGATGCATGGTGGAATTAGGAACCCACTGCACATACCGAAAGGGTGCATGAACTGGTAACTCTCCACCTAAAACTGCGCGCACCGTATTTCTACCCGACCAACCTGATGTATCGGGGAAAACAGGTCTACTCGACTCAAATATCAAATCTTAGTATTAAAGGGGGAGAACATGGGGAATGTTAGCAGTAAGGCGGGTGATGCGGAAGTGGAGAGGGGTAAAAAGCTGCCCCTCGGCATCAAGCTGAGCTACGGTATCGGCGATATATCTAACAACCTGTTCATAGTTACTACCGGCATGTACCTGCTGTTTTTTCTCACCAATGTGCTCGGTGTCAATCCTGCGCTATCTGGCACCATGCTGCTTTTTCCCAAGTTGTGGGACGTTATCTCCGACCCCATCATGGGCGCCATCTCCGACGTGACACGCTCCCGCTTCGGGCGCAGGAGGGTGTACCTGCTTTACGGCGCGGTGCCCTTCGGACTTTGCTTCTTTGTCCTTTTCATCGCGCCCGGCTTTCAAACCGAATTCGCCAACGGGCTGCAGGTTTCTCTGCTGTTTGCGCTGGCCTGCACCGCCTTTACCATCGTCAACGTGCCCTATGCCAGCATGGTGCCGGAAATGTCCAACGATTATAACGAACGCATGTCCATAACATCCTTCCGCATGTCATTCGCCTCTATAGGCGCTTTGCTGGCCGGTGGTTTGACCATGGTGCTGGTTAATGCCGGTGGGGGCGGCGCCACGGGCTTCCGTACTATGGGCAGCGTCTTCGCCGTGGCCATCGTCATCTCCTGCCTGTGGTGCTTTTTTGGCACACGCAGGGCTCCGTCACTGCCGCCGCAGAAAGAGATGCCGCCTATGAAAGAACAGATCAAGATAGCTGCCAGGAATTATCCTTTCATGATGCTGATGTCGAGCTTCTTCCTGCAAGCGGTGGCCATTGGCGTTATGATGGCCGGCTTTATCTATTACGTGAAATATGTCATGATCCTGCCCGAGACGGCCATGAATATAGCCTTCCCCATCTTCATGATCACTGGCTTGCTCTTCATCCCGGTCTGGTTAGCCGTGGGTAAACGCCTGGGCAAAATAAAGTCGTACTACATCGGCCTTTCCATTTTCACCGTGATGATGGGATCGCTCTTCTTCACCAGCGCTGAGATGTTGTGGCTCTTCTATGCCCAGATCTTCCTGGCGG
This sequence comes from Syntrophales bacterium, assembly GCA_030654195.1. GTDB lineage: Bacteria > Desulfobacterota > Syntrophia > Syntrophales > UBA5619 > UBA5619. The sequence goes on from JAURXV010000063.1 coordinate 15,844, forward strand.
GGGTCGGTTTTTCCAGCTTCCAGCTTTTCCCCTTCTCCATGCTGCCCGACACGGTGGAATATGACCAGATGCAGTCCGGATTGCGGCGCGAGGGCATCTTTTCAGGCATGTGGTCTGCAGGACAGAAAATAGGTTACTCGGTGGGGCCGCCCATCGTTGGTTTCGCATTGGCATTATCCGGCTTCGTCAGGGAGGGAGTCCAGCCGGTAAGCCTGGTTATTGGTGTGCGCGTCATCTTCTGCCTCTTCCCGGCGCTCATGGTACTGCTCAGTTTTCTGCCTTTCAGCAAGTACCGACTCACCGAGGAAGAATTCGAGATTATTAAGGAAAAGATAGCACAGCGAAGCAATCTATAAGTAATCAATTACCTGTGAAAGGAACTTATTAGACATGTGCGATACATTAGTTACATTTACTCCCAAAGGGATGATCTTCGGAAAAAATTCCGATCGAGATCCGAATGAAGTCCAAAATTTAGTCCAAGTGCCGCCCCAAGACCACCCCCAGGGAGAGACGGTGAAATGTACCTCCATTGAGATCCCGCAAGTTTCTCATACAAATGGTGTCTTGCTTTCCCAACCCTGTTGGATGTGGGGCGCCGAAATCGGAGTCAATGAATTCGGTGTCGCGATTGGGAATGAAGCCCTCTTTACCAAAGTTCCTCCGCGGAAAGAAAATAAATATTTGTTGGGGATGGATTTATTGCGTCTGGGTTTGGAACGGGGGAAAAGCGCCAGGGAAGCATTGGATGTGATCATTTCCTTATTGGAACAATTCGGTCAGGGGGGGAACTGCGGATTCAATCATTCGCTTTACTATAATAATTCCTATTTGATTGCCGATAAAAACGAAGCCTACGTTTTAGAAACAGTGGATAGAATGTGGGCGTGGAAACGAATAACGACCTTTTGGGCCATTTCAAACGGAATTAGCCTTACTAAGGATTACGACGCCGTATCCAGGGATTTAATTCCCTTCGCGGTGCATAAAAAGTGGTGTAAATCGGCTGACCAATTTAACTTTCAAAAAAATTATTCCGCGTGGTTTATGACTACAATGGCAAAAGCCCACTCACGTCGGGCTTGTAATTTTGATTGTTTGGTGAAATTTCAAGCTGAAATTGGTCTTGCAGATGTCATGACTGCGTTACGCAGCCACGGAGATAACGACAAAAAAGCGGAGTGGAATCCCTTGAATTCCAAATTAATATCGGTGTGTGCGCATGCTTCCGGCCTGACCAGTCCATCGCATACAACCAATTCGATGGTAATCTGGATTCCTGCGACGGGGCCATATGCCGTCTTTAGTACCGCTTCCAGCACGGTGTGTACTTCCGTTTATAAATTATTATTTGCCCTAGGCTTAAACTTACCGAAAGAATACAAGCCCGGAGTAAAACAGGCACAATTAGACGCTTATTGGTGGAAGGCCGAGCAATTTAACCGCGCTGCCATGAATCATTATTCGGAACTTTCTAAAGCATATTTTACCGAACGGAACCAATTTGAACAAGCGCTTATCCGGAAGGTGTTGTCCCATCAGTTGACCCAAGCGGATTTAGAGGAGTCCTTCACCGATGCAAATCGCTTAATGGACAAATACTATGCCAGGCTCAAAGCACAACCGCTTGATAAGAATGCGAAGAAAAGGCAAAAGTTCTGGCAAAAATTTGATACCGCCTCGGGGCTTGCACGCCTTGACAAATAATTTTTTTTCATAATTAGATATGACATTATACGATATTCCGATGCAGAAAATCCGCAATTTTTTTGATGAATCACTTCTAACTGTTGACCCTTATAAGGCGGTGAGCCATTACCGTGATTATGTCCTCTCGCGGTACGAGAAAGAGAAACTAAATAAACTCTACGTTGCTATAGTTTTGGTAAAATAGTTCTACTCGACTCAAAGCGATTTGTCTTTTTTATTCGAAAGGATTTTTTATGAAATATATCGGAGGAAATCCTAAAGAGCGAATTATCTCAAAGTTTTCAAACCATGTTTCGTCGGGGAAAGCCGAATTTTTCAAAAGTGTCGGCATCGACTTTATCTTCGGAAGGAGAGAGGGCCCTTATGTCTGGGATGCCGCGGGCGAAAAAAGGCTGATCAACTGCCATTGCAACGGCGGCGTTTTCAATCTCGGGCACAGAAATCCTCAAATCATTCAGGCCCTGATCGAATCGCTCGGCGAACTCGACATCGGCAACCATCATCTTGTGAGCGAGCAACGGGCAAAGCTGGCGGAGAGGTTGGCGGCGCTCGCACCCGGAGCGTTAAGTTATACCGTTTTCGGGGTGGGCGGCGGTGAGGCCATTGATCTGGCCATCAAACTCGCCAAAGGGTATACCGGACGGACAAAAATTCTCTCCGCGTCAGGCGGATATCACGGCCATACGGGGCTTGCGCTTGCGACTGGTGATGAACAGTACCGTGCACCGTTCGGACCCAATATACCCGACTTTGTTCAGGTTCCTTTCGGCGACAAAGAAGCTCTCGCAAATGCGTTGGATGAAACAACAGCCGCAGTCATCTTCGAAACAATCCCGGCAACCTACGGCATGCCCATTCCTGAAAAGAGCTTTTACCCTTTTGCCAAAGAGCTGTGCAGCAAGACGGGGGCGCTCCTGATTATTGACGAAGTACAGACAGGGCTCGGCCGTACGGGCAAACTATGGGGAATCGAACATTTTGACACGACGCCCGACATTATGGTCATCGGCAAGGGGCTTTCCGGCGGCATTTACCCAATGAGTGCAACGTGCTTTAACGATGCTTTACAGACATTTTTCCACAAAAACCCGTTTATACACATATCAACCTTCGGAGGCGCGGAAGTCGGTTGCCCCGTGGCCATGAAGGTGCTGGAGATTACCTCAAACCCTGCATTTCTTGAACATGTAAAAGAACTTGCCGACTTTTTCAAGAAGGGTTTTGAAGAACTCCGGACAAGGCACCCTGAAATCATTGTCGGTCTAAGACAGCTCGGGCTTATGATGGGCGTCGAGATGGTCAATGACCTCTGCGGGCCTGTTTTTACCAAGAGTGCATACGACCACGGCATCTTGAGCATTTATGCGAACAACAACAAAACCGTAAGCCAGCTCCTGCCGCCGCTTAATATCGACAGATCCGTTGCCCAGGAGATTATCGAAAGACTTGACCTTGCCATAACAGACACCAAGAGGGTTCTGGAATTATGCTAAAAGACAGAATTGATGCCGGTCTTCTGCAAAGATTTGAAGCAGGGCTTGACCCGCTAAACCCCCATCTGAGCAAAATATCCGCAAAGATAATTGGTTACGGCGAGATGAGCACAATATTCGTCATCAACCATCCCGAACAGGAAAATATTGCTTACAAGCGCATGCCGATCTTCCGGTCACCTGATGAAATGGAAACCTATGAGCACCTTTTCGAAGAATACAATACCGGACTGAGAAATATCGGCATCAATGTCCCGGAATCCGCATCGGCACGGGTGATTCCTGACAAAGGCAACAGCGTCATCTATAATGCGCAGGAACGGCTCCCCTCGGCATCCATTGGCAATGCACTGATTCAAAAGCTTGATGAAAATTCCGTGCGCCTGCTTTTTTTGTGTGTGCTTCGTGAACTCAAGAAAGTGTTTACATCCAATCGGGCACGACCGTCACTTCCTTTCGGGATTGACGGCCAGATATCTAACTGGGCAATGAAAGATTACCAGGAAGGAAAACCAGTAACAGAAGAAACAGAGCTCTTCTATATCGATACGGGTACACCGTTGATCCGCAAAGATGGCATTGAGCAGTTAAACCCGGAGCTTTTTCTGCGGAGCACGCCGTCTTTCCTGGTATGGTTGATCAGGCTGCTATTCCTCGAAGAGGTCATGACCCGCTACTATGACTTCCGCAAGGTGACGATTGATCTTATCGCCAATTTTTACAAGGAGCAGCGCCCGGACTTCATCCCCATGCTCATTGAAACGGCAAACCGTTTCTTTGCCGGCGAGGAAGCGCAATCAGGCATTGCCCCGGTCACCCAAAAGGAGATTGTTTCATATTACAAGGAAGACGCCACCATATGGAGGGTCTATCTGGCATTCAGAAAGATTGACCGTTATCTGCATCTGAAAATACTTGGAAAGCCCTATGTTTACATCCTGCCGGAGAAAATAAAACGATAAATAGGCAAACCGGCATCCTCGTCTGAATACACGGCGCGGCCGCCCTGGAATGGCTGGCCAACTTATGCCTCTACATTCTTAACAGGGGCGAACAGATGGTTCGACATTCAAGATTATACACCATTAGCAGAGCCCACAATTCAATTGGTAAGTGCGCTTCAATTTTAAGCTTAAAACCATTGACAAGGTGGCACCAATAACCGACGCATTTCATTTTTTCTTTGATCTCGCTCGATCATTTCGGAATGAAACCTACTACACAAACACCTCTGCCCAAGACCTCGACTTCAATAAATAATCAATAAACTATCAACATGATAGAGTTTATTGATAGGCAGGTGAAAGAGCAGTAGCCCGAAGTTTATAATGCCTTTTCAAATCAGAAAGTACGCGAGAACCGGATGAACCCGTTTTGTCCCGGTCAGGGCAAGGCGTAAAAATTGATCAGGCTGCCGGCCAGCAGGATTTCCCGATCCGCCTGGGGCAGGTTCTTGAGCTCCAGGGCCAGCGGGATGATCCGGCCGTCCCCCTTCAGAATCAGCGCTTCGATGATTTCAGCCCCGTTCCGGACCGCCTTTCGGAGAGAAGGAAAGAACACCGCATCCTGGACCGCCAGCTTTTCTTCGCCCTTCTCCGCCGTGGTGAACGGCAGCATCCCCCAGTTGATGAGGTTGCTCCGGTACCTCTTGGTGGCGTACGCGGTAGCGATATTTACCCAGCCCCCCAATACCTTCTGACAGGAGGCCGCCTGCTCCCGCGCCGAACCGTCCCCCGGCTTCCGCGCGAAGACAAGGCTGCCGAGGCCCGTTGTCCGGAGGAACTCTTCGATAGAAATGCCGGGGGCGAACGCGGTCGCCCAGGGTTTGACGGCCTCTAACAGCCGGACGTCCGTCTTGCCGTCTTTCAGGAATATAAGCCTCATTTTCTCCAGCGCGTGGGCTTCACCGGCGCGCCTCACGTACTGCGGATCCTTCCGGGACAGCGTGAAGGAGGCCAGCTTCAGCGGGTTGGACCGGTAGGAGGAGGTTTCCCCCGAGGGGATCAGCTCGTCCGTCGTGGTCACCGGATCCGTAATCACGGATGCAACGATCAGGCAGAGATGATCCGGCAGGGCGGACATGGCGGGCCAATCCACGATGTTCGGCCCGAAGCGCAGCGGGATATCGGGTTTCGCTTTTCCGTAGCCCTGATAGACCCGGTTTTCGTAAACGCCTGCCGAAAAATGGTATCGCATGCGGCGAGGATGAAAAGAGATCTCATCGGCGCCGGTCAGAAAGCCCCGGTTCAGGGCGGTTGCCGCGATGGAGCGGGCGTCCATCAGTGCGACGGAGGCGATCTGGCCATCCTGGGGGCGGGAGCCCTCGCGATTCGGGAAGTTGCGCGTCGTGTGGCGAATGCTGAGCCCCTGGTTCGGCGGCACATCCCCCGCGCCGAAACAGGGGCCGCAGAAGGCTGTCCGCATGGTGGCCCCGCTTTCCAGAAGGGATTCTAACATCCCTTTGCGCGTCAGCTCGATCAGGATCGGCTGGCTCGCCGGATAAAAACTCAGCGAGAATTCCTCATCACCGATGGAATGGCCCTTCAAGAGGGCCGCGGCGTAAACGATGTTCTCGAAGGTTCCTCCCGCGCAACCGGCGATGACCCCTTGGTCCACTTTCAGTTTTCCTTCGACGACCTTGTCCGTGAGACAATATTTCAGGGCTCTGTTTTCGGGCTGTTTCAGGGCCTCCTTTTCCGTTTCCCGGAGGATGTCCATCAGGTCCGTCTTCAGCTCGCGGATGGCGAAGGCATTGCTCGGGTGAAAGGGTAGGGCGATCATCGGCTCCACCCGGGAGAAGTCCACCCGGATCAGGCCGTCGTAATAGGCCACGCTCCCCGGTTCGAGTTTCCGGTATTCTTCTTCCCGGCCATGCGTGCGGTAGTAATCCGCCACTTTTTCATCGGTGCGCCAGATCGTGGAAAGGCAGGTCGTCTCCGTGGTCATCACGTCGATGCCGTTGCGGAAGTCGACGGAGAGATTCCCGATCCCCGGACCGACGAATTCCATGACCTTGTTCTGCACGAAGCCGTTCTTGAAGACGGCCCGGATGATCGCGAGCGCCACATCCTGCGGTCCCACGCCGTCACGGGGCTTCCCTTCCAGGAAGACGGCGACCACATCCGGCCAGACCGTGTCATAGGTCCGGCCCAGAACCTGTTTCACCAGCTCCGGACCGCCCTCGCCGATCCCCATCGCGCCCAGTGCGCCGTAGCGCGTGTGGCTGTCCGAACCCATGATCATCTTTCCACAGCCGGCCATCCGTTCCCGCACGTACTGGTGGATCACCGCCTGGTGGGCCGGGACATAGATCCCGCCGTACTTCTGCGCCGCCGAGAGGCCGAAGAGGTGATCGTCCTCGTTGATGGTGCCGCCGACCGCGCAGAGGCTGTTGTGGCAGTTGGTCAGCGCGTAAGGAACGGGAAAGTTCTTCAACCCGCTGGCCCGGGCCGTCTGAACGATGCCGACATAGGTGATGTCGTGGGAAGCCAGCGCGTCGAAACGGATTTTCAGACCTTCGCTCTCCGGTCCCCGCTGATGCGCCGAGAGGATGCCGAAGGCCATCGTGGCCCTCCGGGCCTCTTCTTTCCCGAGCATCCGTTCCGTCCCCCGAAACGAAGGGACGATCCTCCGCACATCCGCCGGGGTCATTCCTTCTGCATAATCGATAGTCTCCTTGCCGTTCACAAGAAGTATGCCCCGGTTCTTTCGCAATTCGATCATGATTCAGCCTTTCCTGAAGGAGATTGAACAGGTATCTCTTCCCCGATTGACGGGGACTTGCTTTCGGTAGTAGCGGAGTATAAGGATTAGACCCTCATGTGTCAAGAGAAAGGGGATCAAGGTGTTTTCCAAAAAATCGAACAGGAGATTGATCATGGGAAAGGAAATCGAAAGAAAATTTCTCGTCAGGGGCGATGTCTGGAGGTCGCTGGCCAAGGGAACAGCCTACCGGCAGGGATACCTCAACAGCGCCAAGGAAAGAACCGTCCGTATCCGGACGATCGACGACAGGGCATTTCTGACCATCAAGGGACTTACCGTGGGGGCGACCCGCGCCGAATACGAGTACAAGATTCCCGTTGCCGACGGCAACGCGATGCTTGATGCCCTGGCCGAGAAACCGATCATCGAGAAGAAACGGTACAAGGTTCCGCTGGAAGGGCTTACCTGGGAGATCGACGAGTTCTTTGGCGACAACACCGGGCTGATTGTGGCCGAGGTGGAGCTCAAAAGCGAGGGGCAGACCTTCCGGAAACCGGAGTGGGTGGGCGAGGAGGTGACCGCCGACCCCCGCTACTTCAACTCCAACCTGATCAAACACCCCTACAGCAAATGGTGATCCGCCGGCCGCCCTTCAGTCTTTTACGCGCAGGTTCTTCTGGAGGTATTTTCGGAATTTGCCGTAGTTGTTAGAGAGGAGGACCGGCTCTCCCGACCGCTCGTCGATGTCTTTCATGCTCTGCGGAAGATCGGGGTTGATCCCCAAAAGCTCCCGGATCTCGTCGGGGAACTTCGCGGGATGCGCCGTTTCCAGGCTGATGCAGAGGGGAACGTCGCCGAACTGTTCGAGATAGACCTCAAGTCCCCGCCAGCCCACGGCGCCGTGCGGTTCGAGAAGCACCCGGTACTTGTCGTAAATCCGCTTGATCGTCTTTTTCGTCTCCCGGTCGGAGATGCTCACGGAATAGATCTGTTTTCTCATCGCTTCGAGGTTTGGGACGCGATGGACGATGCCGGTACGGTCCACGGCGCCGTCGTAGAGGTCGAAGAAGCGGGCCAGATTGCTCGGGTGGCCCACGTTCATCGCGTTCGAGAGGCAGGCGCGCGACGGCGAGACCTTCTCATAGACGCCGGTCTCCAGGAAGCGGGGAAATTCGTCGTTTTCGTTCGTCGGCATGACGAGCTTCGACACGGGGAGACCCATCCGCCGGGCGTACTCGCAGCCGAGGGCGTCGCCGAAGTTGCCCGACGGCACCGAGAAGACAGCCGGTTCCCCGTCGCGTGAGAGCTGCGCCCATGCCCAGACATAATAGACGATCTGCGGAAGGATACGGCCGAAGTTGATCGAGTTGGCCGAGGTCAGGTTGAAGTCGTCGAAGGCCGGGTCGGAGAAGGCCTGCTTGACGAGGTCCTGGCAGTCGTCGAACTTCCCGTCCACCGAAACGGCCCGGACGTTACCGCCGATGGTATCGAGCTGCCTCTTCTGCCGGCCGCTCACCTCGCCCCGCGGGTAGAGGATCGTCACGTCGATTCCCCCCACCCCCTTGAAGGCCTCTCCCACGGCGCTTCCGGTATCCCCGGACGTGGCGACCAGGACATTCAGCCTTTTCCCCGAATCGCTGAAGGCGCTCATCAGACGCGCCATCATGCGGGCGGCGAAATCCTTGAAGGAGGCTGTCGGCCCCTGATCGAGCCGCATGACGTATTTGCGTGCGAAGACGTTCTCCAGCGGCACCTCGTAATTGTAAGCATCATCGACGATCCGCCGGAGGGCCTCTTCGGCGATCTCGCCGGCCAGGAAGGCCTGCGCCACGAGCATCGCGGCTTCCGCGTAGGGCGCCCCTTTGAGGGCCCGGAAGGCCTCCAAGGGCAGTACCGGAATCCGCTCCGGCATGAAAAGCCCTTCGTCGGGGGCCTGTCCCATCAGGAGGGCCTCCCGGAAGGAGACCGTTTCCCGGAAGGGGGCGATGCCGGGGACGCCGTCCAGATGGCGGTTTGTGCTGTAGTACCGTAACTGCTCTGACATGTACATCTCCTCTGGTCTGCTGCAAAATGGGTTCCGGAAACCGTTCATACGCTGCATACCACATTTTGATCGACTACGCAAAAAAGTCCGGGCATCTATTCGGTTCGTTCAGGTTTTCTTTTTGAAAGTGCTGGCATTCCGATACGATATCTGTTAGATTCCGCGCCGGAAACCCCCAGGCTGGGGGTTAGGTACATCAGGAGGAGATCCGACATGGACGAAGAGGCGCGGGTGCGTCTGACGGAGACGGTCCACGGGGCCGGGTGAGCCTGCAAGATAGGTCCGGGTGACCTGCAGGAGGCGCTGAAGGATCTGCCGCTCATCACCGATCCGAACCTGATCGTCGGCATGGAGCACGCCGAAGACGCCGGGGTCTATCGTCTCCGTGACGACCTGGCGATCATCCAGACGGTCGATTTCTTCACCCCGATCGTGGATGATCCCTACACCTTCGGTCGGATCGCCGTGACAAACGCACTCAGCGATATCTATGCGATGGGCGGCCGGCCGCTCACCGCGCTGAACATCGTCTGCTTTCCCACTCGGAAGATGGACATCGGCATCCTCCGCGACATCCTCCGCGGCGGCCTTGACCAGATGCGGGAGGCGGGCGTCCTTCTGATCGGCGGGCACAGCGTCGAGGACGACGAGCCGAAGTACGGCCTCTCCGTGACCGGCGTCATCCACCCCGACAAAGTTCTGTTCAACCGGGGGGCGCGGCCCGGGGATCGACTCATCCTGACCAAGGCCCTCGGTACGGGCATCGTCAGCACCGCCGTAAAGGGCGGCGTGGCCGATCCGGCGCTGGTGGAGAGGGCCGTTGTCTGCATGACGACGCTGAACAGGGAAGCGGCGGAGCTGATGGCGGAGAGATCCGATATCCACGCCTGCACCGATGTCACCGGTTTCGGCTTCCTCGGACACGCGCTGGAGATGATCGAGGGGAGCGAGACCGGCATGAGGATTCGGGCTGCAGCCGTTCCGATCTTTCCAGGGATCCGGCCGCTCGTTGAGGAGGGGGTCGTACCCGGCGGCCTGATCCGGAACCGGAAATTCCGGGAGAACCAGATCGAGATCGGTCCGGACTGCCCCGACTGGCTCGTGGACATTCTCTTTGATCCGCAGACGGCGGGTGGACTCCTCATCGCGCTGCCGGAAGCGGCCGCGGCGGACCTGCTCGGGCGGATGCGCGCGGCGGGAATCGCCGAGGCGGCGATCGTCGGCGAGGTCACCGCGGCGCCGAAGGGAAAGATCCGTATCGAATGACCCGCCGCCGGTCATCATTTTCGTTCTTCCCGAAGAAAGAACGAGCAGATCAGCGTCACCGTCAGCAGCGCGCCTCCGGCCGCCGCGAAGGCCGTGGTGAAGCCGAGACGGTCGATCATGTAACCGACGACCGGCGTAAGGATCCCGCCACCCTCCATTCCCGTGAAGTAATAAATGCCGAGGATCGTCGACCGGCTGCCGACCGGCGTCTGATGAATGAGGAAGGATTCGGAAGCGGACATCCGGGTGTAGATGATCACCCCAAAGAGAAGGAGCAGCGCTCCAAGCGCCCATCCAAACGGAACAATGGTGAGCAGGAAGATGGCCGGGCCGGCGATGAAGGAGACCGCAAGGATCATCCGGACGCTCCCAAACCGGTCGGCAAGATAACCGCCGAGCGGGCTCGCCCAGAAGACCGCCGAAAAGGTGACCGAGAGGGAACCGGCGGCTATCTCTTTGCTTACGCCGAAGTGGTCGACCATGAGCAGCGGGATGAAGGCGAAGGTGGAGTTGATGGTCGCCGATATGACCGTCGTGAGGATCAAAAAGACCACGAGGCGACTCTTCTCTGAGCGGGGCGGTGCGCCGTCGTCCCCTTTTGCCGATCGTGGGACGGGAGTTGCCTTCTGTCGGGCGTTCAGGCGGCCGAGAAGGATGTAGAATGCGATGCCGAAGGCGACCGTGGGTATCCCCAGCGCGACATAGGCGTTCCGCCATCCCCAGGCGTTGGCGATGGCCACGGCGACAAGCGGCGCCAGGAAATAGCTGGCCCCGCCGCCGATGTTGTGAAACCCGAACGCCCTTCCGAGGTTTTCTGGTCTCACCGATGCGGAGATCAGCGGCGGTGCGGACGGGTGGTAGCCGCCGGCGAGGATTCCCATCAGCACGAGAAAGACGATCATCCAACCATAGCTATGGGAAAGGCCGACCAGGATGCCGGCCAGGGCCACGCCGGAGATGCCGACGATCATCAGCTTGCGGGGGTCGATGCGGTCGGCGAGCCAGCCCGCCGGGAGCTGGCCGAAACCGTAGGCGAGCGTGAAGGCCGAGACGACGAGCCCCGATTGTGTGTAGTCCAGGTTGAACGCGCTGCGGATGAAGGGGGTAAGCGGCACGGTGATCGCCGTCAGGATATGGTGGCTGAAGTGTCCCAGCACGAACAGGGGCAGCGCTCCCCCGAAGATTGCACGCAGATTCAATGGATGTTTCTCCTTTTAGTCGCCGGGCCGTCCCCCGCGAAGGGGTCAAGACGTTATCACCGTATATCGGGAAACCGGGTTTTTCGTCAGCCCTCCTTCCCGCGTAGACGGGAACCGGACGAACATCTGCCTTAAAAAGGCGATTCCGGGACATACCATAAACGGCCGGTGCAGGAAAGCAATGTTGCGCAGCGGAACATCTCTTTTTCAATACGAAACAGGGGCCGTTTGAAAAAAGAAGAAGGCGTTTATTTTTACTTGCCTTTTCCGGTCGATAGGTTTTATGATTAATCAATCTTTCCGGCAGAGAAGGTCCCCGCGACTTTTTGTGTTTTGTTGTACCGGGCGGCCCTGGGGACAAAACAGGGCCGTGTCCGGAGGGCAGTGCCCATGATTTCTGGAGACGAAGTGAAGGATAACCGTAAGCAACTCATATTGCTTGAGGATGAACCGGCCCATGCGGAGGCCATTTGCCGCGCGCTGGCGGCCGCAGGCACGGATGTGGATATTCAGACGGTCTGCACGTTGCAGGCATACCGCGATGCGGTGGCCGATCATCCGCCGGACATCGCGATGGTGGATCTGAACCTTCCGGACGGCCGGGCCGTTTCGACCTTGACCTCACCGCCGGAAGACGGCGCGTTTCCGATCCTGGTCATGACCAGCCGCGGCAATGAACAGATGGCGGTGGAAGCCATGAAAGCGGGCGCCATGGATTGCATCGTCAAGTCGCCCGAGGCCTTTGCCGCCATTCCCCACACCGTCACCCGCGCCCTGCGTGATTGGAATCTGCTCCGGGAAAGCAAGAAGGCGGAGCAGGCGCTACGGGAGAGCGAGGAGCGGTATCGGACACTGGTGGAAAATGCGAGCGATATCGTTTTTGAGACGGACAACACCGGACACTTCACCTTCGTGAATCCGGCGGCGATCCGTATCTTGGGATACGAGAAAGAGGAGATCATCGGAATGTATTGTCCGATATTGATCCGCCCGGACATGCGTGAAGAGGCGATGAGGTTCTTCGGCATTCAGTTCGTAAAAGGGCTTCAAAACACCTATTCCGAATATCCCATTGTCACGAAAGAGGGAGGCGAGATCTGGTTCGGGGCAAATTCGAAGCTGATCGTACAGGATGGCGATGTTGCAGGCTTTCAGGTAGTGGCCCGCGACATCAC